>CAYTQC010000007.1:0-20872 GCA_964439735.1 uncultured Synergistaceae bacterium | reverse complement strand
CGGATCTCCATGATCAGGGGACCGAAGAGCGAGAATCACGGTGAAGAGCACCCGGCTTATCCTGAAGACGACCATCCATGGTGCGCCGGCAAAAAAATACTCGACACCAGCGTGATTATCGACGGCAGGATCCTTGACGTGGCGCGCACAGGCTTCCTTGAGGGGCTGGTCATTATCCCCAGGTTCGTCCTGCTGGAACTCCAGGCTGTGGCGGATTCCACCGATCCGGCACGAAGGACGAGGGGCAGACGAGGGCTTGACGTGGTGAACGAGCTCCAGCGACTGCAGGATCTTCAGATAGAAATCGCGGACATGACGCTGAAGGTCCTGAAGGCAGAATCGGTGGACAGCGGGCTTGTCGCCCTTGCGGAAAACATCGGCGGCCAGATCCTCACCACCGACTACAACCTCAACAAGATTGCCCAGATCCAGGGTATCCGGGTGCTGAACGTGAACGACCTGGCAAATGCGCTGAAACCAATGCTTCTTCCTGGCGAGACGATCATCATAGACGTTATCCGGGAGGGGAAGGAACCCCACCAGGGAGTGGGATATCTCGATGACGGAACCATGTTCGTGGTGGAAGACGGGGAGAATTACATAGGGAAGCGCGTGGAGGTCGTGGTGACATCCATGCTCCAGACCTCTGCCGGAAGGATGGTCTTCGGGAGGTTCAGGAGGGAAGTCCGTTCCTGATGAGACGGGCATCTCTCGTGGTAGTTGCCGCCGGCAGGGGGGAAAGGGCCGGCGGAGAGACAGCGAAACAGTACCGGAGCCTTTGCGGACGGATGCTGTGGGAATGGAGCGCCCTGCTCGGGGAAAGGCTTTTTAGAAGAGCCCTGGTGGATGAGACCGTACTGGTTGTGCCTCCTGGGGATGAAAACCTCTTCAGGGACAGGATACGACATTTCCGGTGCCCCTTTCTGATCGCGGCGGGGGGGAAGGAACGGGGCGACTCGGTGCTGGCCGGCGTACGGGCGGCATCAGGTGATGTGGTGCTCGTGCATGATGGAGCCCGCCCTTTTGCCGGAGTGAGCCTGTGTGAACGGATACTGAAAGCAGTCGACGGGGAGAGGGGGATCGTGCCCCTTCTCCCCGTTTCGGATGCCCTGAAAAGGGAGGGGCTGGGGGGGAGATTTCAGCCCGTTTCACGGGAGGGGCTTTTTGCGACCCAGACACCCCAGGGGTTTCCCAGAAAACTGCTCGAGGAGGCGATCCTGTCCGCCGGCAGCAGTATGAAGGATGAGGGGGAAGCCTGGGCAAAGACCGGCCGGGAGCTCGGTGCGGTTGAAGGAGACAGGAGAAACATGAAGATCACGTGGCCCGGGGATTTTGATCTGGCGGAGTCGCAGTTCCGGATGATCAGCCGGACGGGAATAGGGTATGACATCCATGCCCTTGTGCCGGGCAGGCGGTTCATCCTGGGAGGGGTCGCTGTTCCGTCATTTCCTCTTGGCTTCAAGGGCCATTCCGACGGTGATCCGCTGACCCATGCCCTGAGCGACGCCATCCTCGGAGCGGCCGGGCTGGGAGACATCGGGACTATCTATCCGGCTTCAGACATGCGGTACAGGAATATATCAAGTCTCCTGATCCTGGAGGACGCGGCGAAGAGGGCCGAGGGCGCGGGCTGGAGCCTTGAGTGGGCTGACATGGTGGCCATCGTGCAGGAACCGCGCCTTGCGGGATACCTCGGCGCAATGAAAGAAGCCCTGGAAGGGGTGCTTCCCGGGAACTGGAAAGGACGGCTTCACCTGAAAGTGAAGTCCGGTGAGGGAGAGGGAACAGTGGGCAGCTGCGGGGCCGTCATCTGCCATGCGGCGGCAACCATGTCAATTCCTTCATGGATGCTGGAGGAAGAGAGATAAGGCCACCCTTTTTTTCCCGGAACTGCTGTTTTATTTCCGGGGAGGGTTGTGTAATCCGGGGTAAAAGCCTACAATTTCTCAAAGTCGTTTGCTCATCGTCAGGGCAAGGAGGTTCCGCAATGAAATTAGAGGAAAAATTTGTAGCCTACGAAGGATTCACCTTCGACGACGTGCTTCTTGAACCAAGCTTCAGCGAAGTGCTGCCATCAGAAGTATGCATCAGGACCAGTCTCGCCGGGGACATTTCGCTCAACATTCCCCTGTGCAGCTCCGCAATGGATACCGTGACAGAGTCGCGGCTGGCCATTGCCATAGCAAGGGAGGGCGGGATAGGGATAATCCACAGGAACATGTCGATTGAAAAACAGGCAAGGGAAGTGGACGTGGTCAAGCGGTCCGAATCCGGTGTTATCGTGGACCCCTTTTATCTCCACCCCGAGGACCTGGTGAGCGAGGCCATCGGACTCATGGAGCATTTTCACATTTCAGGGGTACCCATCGTCGATGAAGGCAAAAAACTCGTGGGAATCATTACAAACCGTGACCTTCGTTTCGTCACGAACTTTGGACAGCCCATAAGCGCGGTGATGACCAAGGATCACCTCATTACGGCGTCTGAGGGGACGACCCTCCAGGATGCACAGTCCATCCTCATGAAGTACAAGGTGGAGAAGCTCCCCATCGTTGACCGGAACGGTATTCTGAAAGGACTTATAACAATCAAGGATATCCAGAAGGCGAAGGATTTCCCCAACGCGGCCAAGGACAAGGGAGGCAGGCTTCGTGTCGGTGCGGCTGTCGGTGTTGGGAGCGACACCGCAGAACGGGCAGAGGCCATCGTGAAAAGCGGCGTGGATGTCATCGTGGTGGACACTGCCCACGGACACTCGAAAAAAGTGCTGGATAACGTACGGATGCTGCGGAACGAGTATCCTGAGATCGTACTCGTGGGCGGAAATATCGCCACTGCCGATGCCGCTGACAGCCTCATCGATGCGGGGGCGGACGCTGTCAAGGTGGGGGTGGGCCCCGGGAGCATCTGCACGACCAGGATCATCGCCGGTATTGGGGTTCCTCAGCTGGCGGCCATCTATAATGTCGCACAGGCAGCACATGCCAGGGGGAAAATGGTGATCGCGGACGGGGGCATCCGCTACTCGGGAGACATCGTGAAGGCTATTGCAGCGGGGGCGGATTCTGTGATGATCGGTTCCCTGTTCGCGGGGACGGAGGAAAGCCCGGGAGAGCTCATCATCTACAGGGGGAGATCCTACAAGAGCTACAGAGGGATGGGATCCCTGGGGGCAATGAAGGACGGATGCAGCAAGGACAGGTATTTCCAGGAGGGTGCGAGCGGAGACAAGCTCGTTCCGGAAGGGATCGAGGGACTTGCCGCCCACAAGGGGGCTCTTTCTGGAGTAGTTTTCCAGCTTGCCGGCGGCCTGCGCTCGGGCATGGGGTACGTGGGGGCAAAAGATATCCCCGATCTGCAGAAAAAGGCACGATTCGTGAGAATCTCCGCGGCTTCCGTGAAGGAGAACCATCCCCATGACGTGGTTGTGACTAAGGAGGCGCCAAACTACTGGGTTGAGTAGGTTCAAGAGATAACTGACTTTCACCCGGTATTGATCCGGAAGTTGTATATGTGCAGCAAAATATGCTATACTCCAATGTGGCAGTTTGATCGGAGTATTCTCATCAAAGAGTGGGTTCCCCCACTCTTTGTTTTTTAATGCGGACGCAAGGAGAGATTTTCATGGGAGAAGGACAGGGAAAAAACAACTGGGAGCCGCTCCGGCAGATCGTTGAGGGGCTGGGCTACGAGTGCGCCGGTATTGTGCTCGTAAACGAGGAGAAACGGCAGATCCTGCGGGTTTTCATTGACTCGGTGGGAGGTATCCTCGTAAAGGACTGCGAGACGGTTTCGAAGGCAATGAACCGTTTCCTTGACGAGCACGAGGATTTTATCCGGGGGCATTTCTACCTGGAAGTTTACAGAAGGTTCTGCGGAAAAAAGGTAAAGATCAAGACCAGGCAGGAAATCGGAGGCCAGAAGCGTTTTTCAGGAATACTGGAGCACGTGGGCGGAGATGGAGAGATCCTGCTCCGGACGGAAACCGGGAAGGGTCCGGAAGAGAATGAAACGGTCAGGATCCCTTTTGAATGGATAACAAAGGGAAATCTTGCCTTTGAAGAGAACAATAAAAGGAGGAATTCATAAATGCAGCTTGGCCGTGATTTCGTCCGCGCATTGGCCCAGATCACAAAGGAAAGGGGACTTTCCCCCGAGGTGATCGCCTCGAGCCTGGAAGCGGCTCTTATTTCTGCGTATAAAAAGTACCAGGGCGGAAACCAGGACGTTGAGGTCCACATAGATTCGGAAAACGGGGACATCTCCATCTGCGAGGTGAAGCATGTGGTGGCCGAGGTGACCGCTCCGGATACGGAGGTCTCTCTCGAGGAAGCCCAGTCGAAGGGGTTTGTGGACGTGACTGAGGGAGACTATATCCGTATTGAGCGGAATCCGGAAAATTTCGGCCGGATTGCCGCACAGACGGCCCGCCAGGTGATCATCCAGAGGCTCAAGGACGCCGAGCGCCAGATAATCTTCGAGGAATTCTCCGACAGGGTGGGAGACCTTGTCACGGGAGTTGTGTTCAAATCGGAGAACGATCAGGTGCTGATACGGCTGAATGACCGTACCGAAGCGATCCTGCCCCGGGAAGAGCGCATCGTGGGGGAGACGTATATCCCCGGAGAGCGCCTCAAGTTCTACCTGCTCGATGTGAGGCAGACTACGCGCGGACCAAGGATCGTGGTCTCGAGGACCCATCCGGGTCTCCTGAGGAAACTGCTGGAGCTCGAGGTGCCCGAGATACAGGAAGGCGTCATCGAGATCAAGAATATCGTGAGGGAAGCAGGTGCGCGGGCAAAAGTGGCCGTCCAGACCCTCGACATGAATGTGGACCCGGTGGGCGCATGCGTGGGAAACAGCGGGGCGAGGATAAAGTCGATCAGCAAGGAACTCTGCGGTGAAAAGGTGGACGTGATCATCTGGAGCAGCGATCCTCTTCAGTATATACGCAATTCCCTGTCACCGGCCAAGATCGTGAAGATAGAGCCCATTCTTGAACAGGAGAAGGCGGTAACAGTGTTCGCGCGACCTGACCAGCTTTCCCTTGCTATCGGAAAGGCCGGCCAGAATGTCCGCCTTGCGGCGAGACTCACGGGGTGGAAGATAGACATCAATGCTCTCGAGCCGGAGAGGATGCCGACACTCCATGATATATTCCAGGATATTATCGACGAAGGCGAAACGAAGTAGCGGAGGGCGCCATGAAGCGGCAGAGGCCAAGGACCTGCGTCGGATGCAGGGAAGAATCGCCCAGGCGTGAGATGCTCAGGATCGCCCGGAAACCGGATGGCGAGGTGGTTATCGACCCTTCCGGGAGAGTGCCGGGAAGGGGGGCTTATGTCTGTGCCAGGGAGGAATGCGTGCGGGAGGCCCGGAAAAGGGATGCCCTTTCCAGGGCCCTCAAGGTACGGGTGCCTTCCGAGGTGTATGACGCCCTTATGGAGATGACGGGGCGGTCCGGAGAGGCGGAGGGGCAATGAAAAGCGGAAAAGACGGCATCCTCTCCGTATTCGGCATTGCACGGCGGGCGAATATCCTGAAAATAGGCCAGGATATAGTAAAATCTTCCTTGGCCAGGGGAGAAGAGCTTCTGGTGGTCTTTGCTTCGGAGCCGGACTCGTCCTTTTATCGATCCCTCAGGAACGGGAGGTTAGCAGAAAAAAGTCAGATAATCGTTCTTCCGGACATTTCCGGGGAGGCGCTTTCGGCTGCTGTAGGATCAGGAAATGTGAAGGTTGTTGCTTTACCGTTACGCAGCGGCTTTGCACGTTCTATTTCGCAACTGCTTGCGGAAGGGGGAAAAGAAAATGAGTAAACTCAGGGTTTATGAACTGGCAAAACTGCTAGGAAAAAGCAATAAGGAACTGCTTGATATACTGATTGATCTCGGTGTGGATGTAAAAAGCCACATGAGTTCAATCGATAACGATACCGCCCAGATCGTCGAGGAAAGCCTCGGGGCTTCTTCCTCAGAGAAAGGGTCAAAGGAAGAGGCGCATAGCGTGATAAAAACAAAAACATTCGATGTTTCAGAAGGATCTACTGTAAAAGCAGTTGCCCAGCTTATCGGCATTACTCCTGCCGAGGCGGTGAAATGCCTTATAGGAGCCGGCCTTATGGTTCCCGCTGACAGCCCCGTGGACGAAAAAAGTCTTAAGGTCCTCGAGGAAGCGTACAATGTTGTCCTGACCATGATATGTGAAGAGGAAGGCACCGGCGATGATGACGGGACATGCACCGTCATAAAGAGGCCCCAGTTTCACGGCGACCACATGGAACCCCGTCCTCCTATCGTCACTGTAATGGGGCACGTGGACCACGGAAAGACCACCCTGCTTGACTTCATCCGCAAGACGAACATCACGGCCCGTGAGGCCGGGGGAATTACCCAGCATATCGGCGCGTCCACGGTAAAACACAAGGAAAAGGAGATCATCTTCCTCGACACCCCGGGACACGAAGCGTTTACCTCCATGAGGGCCAGGGGCGCCCAGGCTACTGACATCGCCATCCTCGTGGTGGCTGCCGACGATGGTGTGATGCCCCAGACGCGTGAGGCGATAAACCACGCAAAAGCCGCGGGCGTGCCCATTATCGTGGCCATCAACAAGATAGACAAGCCTGCTGCGAAGCCTGAAAGGGTCCGCCAGCAGCTTTCTGATGCGGGACTGGTGCCCGAGGAATGGGGCGGAACCACCATTATGGTGGAAGTTTCTGCGAAATCCGGCCAGGGCATGGACCAGCTGCTTGAGATGATCCTGCTTGTGGCGGAGATGGAGGAGCTGAAAGCCGACCCCACTGTGAAGCCGAGGGGCGTTGTCGTAGAGGCAAAACTCGATAAGGGCAAGGGACCGGTCGCTACGGTCCTGGTCCAGGAAGGGACACTCTGCAAGGGAGACATACTTCTCTTTACCACCGCCTGCGGGAAAATACGGGCCATGCTCGATTCCGAGGGAAAAAACATAGACTGTGCCGGGCCGAGCACTCCCGTTGAAATATTGGGGCTTGCGTCAGTTCCGCAGCCGGGAGAGGTCTTTACCGCTGTTGAAAACGAGCGGATAGCAAAAGACGCCATCAGCACCAGGGAACAGGAGCAGAGAAACACCCAGCAGGGCAGTTCGAGAAGGCTCAGCCTGGAGGAACTGTACACCCAGCTCAAGGAGGGCGATGTGCCCCAGCTCAACCTTCTGCTCAAGTGCGACGTACAGGGATCGAGCGAGGCCCTGGCTGCGTCCCTCGAGAAGATGGCAACGAACGAGGTGGGGATAAATATCATCCACAGGGGAGTCGGCCGGATCGCCGAGTCTGACGTCATGTTGGCCTCTGCTTCCAATGCGGTCATCATAGGGTTTAACGTCCGCCCTGACGCAAACGCAAAGCGGATCGCAGAGTCCGAAGGCGTGCAAATCAGGCTTTACGACATAATCTACGATGCCATAGACGATGTGAAGGCTGCCCTTGAAGGAATGCTGAAGCCGACCATCAGGGAGAATACCATAGGCCAGGCGGAGATCCGCCAGGTGATCAAGGTCCCCAAGGCCGGGAAGATCGCGGGCAGCTACGTGCTTGAAGGCGTCATCAGGCGAAATGCGAGGGTCCGCCTCATACGCGGAGGCATCGTCCTCTGGGACGGTTCTCTTTCGAACCTCAGAAGATTCAAGGATGACGCGAAGGAAGTGGCCGCAGGCTACGAATGTGGAATAAGCCTGAGCAACTACCAGGATTTCGAAGAAGGGGACATCCTTGAAGCCTACGAGATCGTGGAGGAGAAGCGCCATCTCTCGTAACGGAGAAAAAACTGCGGTATATTCGGGATTGCTGTTCGTCAGTCTCCGTGTTCTTGGAAGCAGAAGCGTGAAGGACAGGAGACGGGTGACCAAGTCCCTCCTTGACCGGATCCGTGGACGGTGGAATGTGTCGGCCATGGACCTCGGGCCGGACGGAAGCTGGTCTGAAGTTTTCCTGGGCGTCGCCGCGGTCGCATCGGGCGTTCATATGGCTGACGAGAGACTGAACTCGGTTTTCTCTTTTCTGTGCACCGAGGAAGAGTCCGGCGAGTTCACAATCATCGATCACTGGCGAGAGGTAAACAGTTATGACGACATTTCGCATGCAAAGAATAAATAAACAGATGCAGAGGGAAATTTCCCTGCTTCTGGAGATGAGGGTAAAGAACGAGACGGCGAAGAAGGCTGTCATAACCGAGGTGGACTGTTCAAGAGACCTGGAGCAGGCAAAGGTGTTTTTTACCACTGTAGACCCGGAGGAACGGGACGATGTGAAGAAAGCACTCTCCTCAGTAGCAGGGGCGCTGCGGAGCCTTCTGGGAAAGCAGATGAAGCTCCGCCAGATACCGGTACTGGAGTTTTTTTTGGATACAAGCGAAGAATACGGCAGGGTGATGGACCGGCTCCTCGATTCCCTAAAGACTGAAGGGAGCGGGGAAGAACTTTCCGAAGGAGAGGAAATATGAACGACAGGCCTCCCCTTCCAGAAGGAGAGCTGATCACCGGAATAATCCGCATCCTGTCGGAAGCGGACCGGTGGATCGTTGTGACTCACTGTAAACCCGACGGAGATACCCTGGGTTCGGGAAGCGCATTTCTTGCGCTCGGTGAATCTATGGGGAAAAAAGTCGCGTGGGGAGGCCCGGATCCGTTCCCTGAAACTTATGAGTTCCTTTACGGGTCCGACCGTTATGTTCAGGGAATTGCCCCGGATGCCTTGGCTCCGAAGAAAGGGGATGCGGTCATCGTACTCGATACATCCACAAGAGAGCGATCCGTTCCCGGAATTGACTTCCTGCCTGAAACGGTACCTGTGGTGAATATCGATCATCACCATGACAACGAACGCTTCGGCTCGATCGCCTGGGTGGATGCTTCCGCATCTTCCACGGGCGAAATGTGCTGGCTGCTGTTCAAAACATGGGGCGCAGCGCTGTCCCCTGAAGCGGCAGAAGCGCTTTATACTGCAATCGTCACTGACTGCGGAAATTTTACTTTTTCCTGCACAACGTCACGGACCCATGAAGCCGCCGGTGACCTTCTTGACTGCGGCATCTCTCCGGAGAAACTGGACTGCATGATACGGTGCAGCCGTTCCATGGAAGGCCTTCACCTTCGGGGAAGAGCACTGGAACGGATATTCCCTCTCGGCGGGACAGCAGCCTGCACGTGGCTTACACTGCAGGACTTCGCCGATACCGGAAGCGATCCCTCGGAGACGGAAGGACTCGTGAACGAGCTTCTCACGCTGCGATCGGTTTCGTTTGCCGTCCTGTTGGTGGAAGAGGGGGACAAGATACGGGCGAGTTTCCGGTCCAGGGGAGGTATTTCGGCAGCGAAAGCCGCGCACAGGTTCGGTGGGGGAGGACATCCCCAGGCGGCCGGATGCAGTCTGCCCCTCCCTCTTGAAGAAGCTCTGCGGTCTGTTGCGGACCTGCTGGAGGAGACGGATGGCCTGCGGTCTTCTTCTTCTGAATAAACCCGAGGGAGTCCGGAGTACCGTCTGTGTTGCCGCCCTCAGGCGTGCCCTCCCCGGAAAACAAAAGGTCGGACACGGGGGAACACTGGATTCCACTGCACAAGGACTGCTTATCCTGCTCGTGGGAGGGGCGACACGGGCGAGCGAACTGGTTATGGGACTTCAGAAAACCTACGACGTGGAAGTCCGCCTCGGAGAGGAGCGATCCACCGATGACTACTCCGGGGAAGTCTGTTATTCAGGGCCGGTTCCTCCGGATGCCGGGGAACTGGCCGCGGGCTTTCTCCCTTCCTTCCTGGGCACCCGTCTTCAGGTTCCCCCTTCTGTTTCGGCAATACATGTTAACGGTGTACGCGCCCATACTCTCAGCCGGTCCGGGAAAGAGCCTGCGATACAACCGCGTCCTGTCCGTGTGACGGATATCCGCATTCTTTCAGGACCGGAAGATACTACGCTGAAGCTCAGGATACGCTGTTCCAGGGGCACATACGTGAGGAGCATCGTCCGGGATCTGGGGAGAAGGCTCGGATGCGGTGCCCACGTATCTTCCCTTGTCCGGACGGCGACAGGGCTTTTCCGGCTCGCGGACGCCATGATTTTTGACGAACTGCAGCGTGGTTCCTTTTCACCGGAGGACAGGATATTGCCTCTCTCCAGCCTTGCGGCCCAGTATTACGGGTACAGCGGGGAAGAGGAAACGTGCCGGATGCTGATGGCAGGAAAAAGCGCACCCCTTTCGGCTATGTCATTTCTGAACCCGGGGATATCCGATCCCGGAAAGAAGGCTGCCGTTCTCTGCAGGGATCTTTTTTCGTTCGGAAACATAACGGCCTCCGGCTTTTTCGAGCCGAAGATGAACATTCCCCTGGAGGCATAGGCATGATCGTTGTGCTGGGAGCTTTTGACGGATTCCATCTCGGCCACCGCCTGCTTCTTGACCGCGCGGCGGAACTTGCTTCCGAAAACGGCTGCAGCGATGACTGGGGAGTAGTCACATTCAGCCCCCATCCGGGCAGCGTGGTGAAAAACCGGGAGATTCCCGTCCTGTTCACGGAAAGCGAAAGGGATATCCTTGCCCGTTACCTGGGGATTCCGAGGACGATAAAAATCCCCTTTACACCGGAGCTTGCGTCAGCGTCCCCAGACGAATTTCTTGTGCTCCTGGAGACCCTCGTACGTGTTTCCGGGATAGTTGTGGGGAAAGATTTCCGCTTCGGAAGAGACCGCGGGGGGGATACGGGGTATCTCAGATCGGTTTCACGCAGTAAAAACTGGCTCTTCAGTGAAGTGGAGCCTCTGTTCATAGACGGGGAAAAAGTCGGAAGCAGTTCGATCCGGAGTCATGTGGCCCACGGAGAGATCAGGACGGCCAGGAAACTGATGGGGTATCCTTTTTTCTTTGAGGGAGAGGTCGTTCCCGGTGCAGGCCGCGGAAGGAAGCTGGGATTCCCGACGGCGAACGTTCATTACCCGGCGGAAAAAGTGATGCCCCGGCGGGGTGTGTATGTTGCTTCGGTTCTTGTGGATTCACAGTGGCTGCCGGGGGCACTGAATGTAGGCATAAACCCCACCTTTGTTCCGGAGGAAGTCCGGGTCAGGGCGGAGACGCACATAATCGGCTATAACGGTACCCTGTACAACAGGAGGATCCTCGTCTTCCTGGAGCAGTTTCTTCGCGATGAGGAAAAATTCGACTCGGCTGCAGCGCTCGCTGAACAGATGAAAGCGGATGTTGAAAGGGCGCGGGATATCTTTGAGAGCCTGAGGATGCAGGGATGTGATGTCTATGAACGGCTTGCCGGGGTTCTGGAAAAACAGGAAATGTAAGAAGGGGCAGAAAAATATTTCTGAACAAGGCAGGGGGGGATATGCCCCCCCTTTTTCTGAGCTGTCATTTCGGGCAAAAAATCCCATACTTCCTGTAAAAAAAAGAATCACGAGACCCCTTTTGCCTCTCCCCGCCTGTCCCTGAAATAAAGCAGCAGGGACGCTGCAGTACCCGTACACCATATCCAGGCAACGGGGGAAAGCATCATAATGCCCGCAGTTACGAGGAGAATCCGAACCGGGGGGCCCAGTCTTGAGCGGAGATATCCCATGAATCCGGAGGAAAGGACCAGCAGCGACAGGGCTGTCTTGAGGAAATGTGCAGCCGTTACGGCCGGCGAATCGAAAATGAGAAGACCCGGGGAATAGGCGAAGTAGAACGGCAGGATGAAAATCGCAAAACTGAGCTTGAGGGCTGTACCGGCAGTCTTGACCCAGTTCGCGTCTGCCATGCCGGCCGCAATGAATACCGCGCCGCATACGGGAGGCGTAACCGCCGACAATATGGCCAGGTAAAAGACGAACATGTGGGCAACAAGCGGAGGAAGCCCTGCTTCCACGAGGACGGGTCCTGCCACTACTACCGCTACTGTGTAGGCTGCGGTGGTAGGAACTTCCATTCCCAGAACCGTACTCGTTATACCTGCAAGAAGAAGGGCCAAAAACAGGCTGTTTTCACTGAACGCCAGGAGGCTTGAACTGACTTTTACCCCAAGGCCCGTAAAGGCAATGGTCGCAATGATGATCTGGGCACAGGCGCAGATGCCTGCAATGAACGCTGCCTGGCGGGCTCCGTTCATCACTGCCTCTTTGAGTTTCCCGAAAGTGTTGTGGACATCAGGCTCCCAGTGCTCGTTCAAAAACATGAGCGGAAGTGTCGAGAGAAGGGCCCAAAAGGCTGCGTATTGAGGGGTACGTCCCCTTACCATCAGGTAAATCAGGACAGTGAAGGGCAGAAGGAAGAAACCGCTGGCCTTGAGCGTTTCCTTCCAGCCTGGAAGGTCCTCGCGGGGAATGCCCCGGAATCCTTCCCTCAGCGAATAAAAATGTACCCCGGCCCAGGCTGCGAAAAAATACAGGATCGCAGGCAGGGCAGCTGCCGCAGCGATCCTCAGGTAGGGAATCTCGATGAGCTCGGCCATGACAAAGGCACCGGCTCCCATGATAGGGGGCATGATCTGCCCTCCGGTACTGGCTACAGCTTCTACGGCTGCAGCGAACTCCGGCCTGTATCCCAGCCTTTTCATCATCGGAATGGTGAAAACTCCCGTAGATGCCACGTTTGCGCTCGCACTCCCTGATACGGAGCCGAAAAGTGCGCTTGATATCACGGCGACCTTGGCAGGACCGCCTACGTACCGCCCTGCCAGGCGAAGAGATATCTTCATGAAACCCGCACCTCCGCCGCTGTGGACGATAAAGCTCCCCAGAAAAACGAAAATCGCAATGGTGTTCGCGCTTACGCCGAGGAGCTGGCCCCATATACCCCCGGTCGTCAGGTAAAACATTCCGCCGAGTGTGGATAGCGTGTAGGGAGGATGTCCGAAATAGCCCGGGATGAGGTGCCCCAGGAGGGCATAGAGCAGTGCCGCCAGTGCGATAAGCGGAAGAGCCGGGCGCACGGCCCTCCTGGCCGCTTCAAGGATGAGGGCGATCAGGAGGAATGCCATTGCGACCTGTGATGTACCGGTAGGTATGCCGTATTGCCCCATGATCGCTTCATAGTTGAAAAATGCGTACATGCACAGAAAGATCCCTGCCCCGGTGAGGACGAGATCCGCGATCCATTGTCTCCGCTGCCGTATGTTTCCGCCCAGGAAGATCAGAGCAAAGGCAAAAGAGAGATGGACTGCCCTTTCCCTGATGTCGGGCATAAATGCGTAAACGGGCAGAATGATCTGGTATGCTGCGAAAATTGCCGAGGCGATGGCCACATACTTTGCGGTGCGCAAGAAAAAACAGCTCCTTCCCTGTAACCCGGCGGATCAGTACCTGCTGTTCGGGTTTATTCCCCGTTCTCCTTTACTTTGAATCCGATCTCCCTGTAGTAGCGGAGGGCGCCCGGATGGACCGGTGCCTCGAGGAGATTCACGTCCTCCAGCTGTATCAGCTTCATGGCAGGGTGGGTTTTTTCCCATACGGGCCTGTTTTCCCAGAACGCCCTGGTTATTTTGTATATCACGTCTTCAGCGACGTCCAGGGTTGCATAGGCTCCAACTATCTGCCCTATGGTATTTACGTCGTAATCCACACCGCTGTAAGTTCCCGCCGGTATGACACGCCTGGAGTACTGGCCGGAGATTTTCTCATAGGTCCCGTCATCCAGCCCGAGCAGACGGATGGGCATGGTGGCCGCTATTTCTGAAATCATGCCTGCGGGCACAGAGCTCGATGTGGCAAAGCCTATTGCCCTGTTGTTCTTTACAGCCTGGACGCCTTCGTTCAAGTCGATCAGCACCAGGGTGACCTTGTCTTTTATTCCGAGTGCATCGAAAACAGTCTCCGTGACCTTTACCCCGGCACTTCCGGCACCGCCGGGGATAAAGCGCTGCCCGGCGAGTTCCTTCAAGTCCTTAATGCCGCTGTCCTCCCGGACGACCCAGTGCATGATTATTCCCGGAAGTGGCCAGAGACTCCTGATTTTTTCATAGCCTCCTTCGCTGAAGTCGCCCTTGCCCTGTCTTGCAGAGGATATGAGCGTTGTCGGGGATGTAAAGACGAAGTTTTCCCGGATCCTGCTTTCCTTGACATTTACCATGGATCCCGGGCTTTCTTCTATGGTGACCTCCACGTCCGGCGCACCCTCCATGATTGCCCCGGCCTGGCCGACGGCAAACGCGTAGTACACCGATGCCTGCCGTGCGCTTTTCAATATAAGGCGTACTTTCTCCTCTCCTGCCGCTCCCGCGGCAAAAACTGCCGCCAAACACAGAATCAGCACTGCAATCCATACTCTCTTCATTGCTTTTTCCTCCCTGCATCAGAAATTCCGCTATTATAAACATTAAACACGCAGATTTGTCAAACGTTAACTCAATAGCAGGATATAGTCTTCGCCGTTTTTTCATCACCTGTTTCAGATTTTGTCTCCCGGCACCTTTCCGGGGAGAGACGGAAGAATGACGGAATTTTTTGAACGGGAGAGCCGGGACCAAAAAACTTGAATTTTCGCCGGAGGGATGGTACTATGTCCCCTGTTCACGAAAAGGTCGCGGGCCTGTAGCTCAGAGGATAGAGCGACAGCCTCCTAAGCTGTAGGTCGGCCGTTCGAATCGGCCCAGGCTCGCCATTTTAAACCGGAATATGAAACGGAGTGAATGTCCATGGGAATCCTCGTCAGAAGGCGGATTATCATGGGCTTTTTTATTTTATGCCTGGCCTATTTTCTTGGAGCGCCGGTGTACGTTTTCTCGGTTTCCCGCGGAGACGGGAAAGCCGTTTTTCGGAGGATCGTTTTTCCCGGTACGCCGATCGTACTCGGATATATCCATTCAGTGGAGAGGACCCCGGTTGAAGATGAACTTCGCGCTGCAGGAGGCCGTCTCCGGCAGTGGGAGGTCCGGGTGCGTTCACATAACGCCGGACTGCCGACTGAGCCAGGAAGCTGCGGCCGTTTTTTCCCCGGAGGGGAGTTCATGGTTTTTCGGGGCGGACGCCTTTCATTCCCGATGCTGAGGTACCGCGCAGGAAACGATGCCGTTGGAGAAAACACCCTTCGAATAAAAGAAGAGGAATGGCTTTTGCATGTTCTTTTTCCCGGTGAACTCCTTCTTTTCAAAGTGGACAGGATGTTTGCCGCTGAGTATTTTCTCTCTCATTGAGATAATACGAAAAAAGAGCTTTACAATTCGCTCATTGGGGATTTTTTGCTGCTGTGCTAAAATAACTTCGGCTTTTTGCCCGTCCCCCTGGACCGGGGGGACGGTTTTTCCTATTACACAAGGGGGTACCTGCATGAGTACGGACTATAAGAATACGCTGAACCTTCCCGAAACAGATTTTCCCATGAGGGCAAACCTGGCGAAAAGGGAGCCTGGTTTTCTCGAGTTCTGGAAGGAACGGGACATTTCGGGAAAGATGCTCAAGAACAGGGAAGGTGCTCCGTCGTTTGTCCTTCATGACGGCCCTCCCTACGCAAACGGACATATTCATATCGGAACGGCGTTCAACAAGATCCTCAAGGACTTCATCCCCAAATATAAAGCCATGAAGGGGTTCTACGCCCCCTATGTCCCGGGGTGGGACACCCACGGGCTTCCCATCGAACTGCAGGTCATCAAAAACCTGAAGGTCTCGAAGGACGAGGCAGACCCTGTTCTTCTGCGGGAGAAATGCACGGAGCACGCGCTGAAGTTCCGTGATATCCAGCGGGAGGAGTTTATCCGTCTCGGCGTGCTCGGTGACTGGGAGAACCCCTATATGACCCTCGCCCCGCACTACGAGGCTGCACAGCTCGGCGCCTTCGCCGAACTGGTGAAAAAAGGGCTGGTGTACAAGGGACAGAAGCCCGTCTACTGGTGCATAGACTGCCAGACGGCCCTTGCCGCTGCGGAGATCGAATACTGGGACGAGTCATCGCCCTCCATCTTTGTTGCCTATTCCATGCCTGAAGCGGGGAAAATTCACCCCTCCCTCGAGGGGAAAGACGTGAACGTCATCGTGTGGACCACCACCCCGTGGACGCTTCCTGCGAGCCTTGCTGTAGCCATCGGTGGAGACCACGATTACGGGTTCTACAGGGCGGGGGACACGATTTATCTCTTCGCAAAAGCCCTTCGGGAGAGTGTTGCCGCTGAGACGGGACTTTCTTTCGATGAGGAGGTCCTTGTGGTCAAGGGGCGGGAGCTGGAGGAGCACAAGGCGGTTCACCCCTTCTATCCCGAAAAGGAAATCCTTATTCTTCTCGCCGACTATATCCTTCTCGATACGGGAACGGGGTGCGTGCACACGGCACCCGGCCACGGAGTCGAGGACTACGAGTCCGGGGTAAAGTATGGTCTCGAGGTGTACAACCCCGTGGACGACAAGGGGTACTACAAGAAAGGCACCGGACTGGTAGAGGGTCTTTCTATTCATGAAGGCTCCCGCAGGATCCTTGAGATCCTCACCGAAAGCGGAAGGCTCCTGGGGAGCAGTTCCATAAGCCATTCATATCCCCACTGCTGGAGATGCAAAAAACCTGTCATCTTCAGGTCCACGGACCAGTGGTTTGTTGCTGTCTCAGACTTCAGGGAAAACGCCCTGAAGTGCATCGAGGAGGATGTACGCTGGATTCCGGACTGGGGCAAGGAGCGGATCTACAACATGGTCCGCGACCGCTCTGACTGGTGCATCAGCAGGCAGCGCATCTGGGGAGTTCCCATCCCCGCCTTTTACTGCGAGGATTGCGGAAAACCGGTCCTCACGGAGGACCGGATCCACTCCGTGCAGAAACATGTGGAAAAGGAAGGCTGTTCCGCCTGGTGGCGGATGTCTCCGGAGGAACTGCTGGGCGACCTGTGTGTATGCCCCCATTGCGGAGGAAAGCATCTCAGGAAAGAAACGGACATCATGGATGTCTGGTTCGACTCCGGTTCGAGCCACGCTGCCGTCCTCAAAGTGCGGCCGGAACTGAAGTGGCCTGCCGATATGTACCTCGAGGGAAGCGACCAGCACAGGGGATGGTTCCAGACTTCCCTTCTCACGTCAGTGGGCATGTACGGGAAGCCTCCATATGAGCAGGTCCTCACACACGGATTCATCGTCGACGGTGAAGGGAAGAAGATGTCCAAGTCCCTGGGCAACGTGGTGAGTCCCCAGGAGGTCATCGACCAGTACGGCGCGGATATCCTCCGCCTCTGGGTCGCTTCCACCGATTACAGGAACGATATCAGGATCTCCCAGGGGATAATCAAAAACCTGAGCGAGTCGTACAGGAGGATACGAAACACTGCCCGGTATCTTCTCGCCAACCTGAAGGATTTCGTTCCGGGAAGGGACAATGTCCCCTTCGAAAAGATGGTGGAGATGGACAGGTGGATACTGCAGAAGCTCAACGGAGTGATCGAGAAATCGAACGCTGCGTACAACGACTACGAGTTCCATATCCCGACCTTCGCGATCCACCAGTTCTGCGTGAACGAGCTGAGCTCATTCTATCTCGACTCCAGCAAGGACCGGATGTATGCCGACGGAACAGACTCAGTCACCAGGAAGAGCGGACAGACCGCCATGTGGGTGGTGCTTTCATCCCTCACCCGCATGCTTGCCCCCGTTCTGAGCTTCACTGCTGAGGAGATCTGGCAGGAGATGCGCAGGATAGACAGCGAACTGCCTGAAAGCATTTTCCTTTCCGACTGGCCTGAAGCGATCGGGATTGCCGGAGGCAGGGAGCTTGAGGAGAAGTGGTCGAAAGTCCTGATTGTTCGTTCCGCGATCAGCCGGGTACTTGAGACCGCCCGGACGAAAAACATAATCGGCCATCCCCTTGACGCACGGGTGGAAGTTGAAAGAAAATCCGCACCGGAAGCCGCATCCGCATTCACTGAAGAAGAGCTTCGGGTGTTTTCCATCGTCTCGGGGTTCTCATGGGTGGACGAGGTCAGTGATCTGGCTGTCGTGCAAATTGACGGCGAGACCTCTGTGAAAGTGGGAGTCGATAAGGCACGGGGGGCAAAATGCCCGAGATGCTGGCAGTACACGGAACAGGGCAATGAAGGCGGACTCTGCCCGAGGTGCGCCTCGGTCCTTTCCAAGTGAGACGCTGACACTAACGATCAATGATACAGGATGACGCCCCCGGGCTTCTTTTGCCGGATAACGGAGAGGACTCCGGGGGATTTTCCGATTCACAGGACGGATCTCTTGAAATCCTCAACGCGGAAGAGGAGGATTCAGGGATCCGTCTTGATGTTTTTCTGGCCTCTCGCCTGGGCATTACACGGTCTTTCGTCCGCAGGCTTATCGATGACGGAAACGTAAGCCTCACCCCCGAAAAAAAGGCGAAACCTGCCCTGCGAATGGGGGTGGGGATAACAGTACGTGTTGTTCTTCCTCCTCCGGAATCCCTCGACCTCGAGCCCGAGGAAGTTCCCTTCGGAGTCGTCTATGAAGACGAACATATTATCGTCGTGGACAAGCCGAGCGGGGTCGTCGTCCATCCTGCGCCGGGAAACTGGCACGGAACGCTGGTCCACGGCCTTCTGTACCGCTTCAGGGAGTTCGGGGCGTTCAATAACGTCCTCAGGCCGGGCATCGTGCACAGGCTTGACGCTACCACATCAGGGCTCATGGTGGTGGCAAGGGAACAGAAAAGCCTTGAAAACCTGCAGGAACAGTTCAGGCAGAGAACTGTCTCGAAAAAATATCTCGCACTCGTTCACGGAAGAATAAAGCAGGCTTCCGGCCGGATCGACCTGCCCATTGGAAGGAGTTCTGCAAACCGTCTTAAAATGGCGGTCTCCGGGGACGGGAGACATGCAGTTACAGAATACAGGGTGTTGTGGAGAACAAAGGGATATTCATTTCTTGAATGTTCCATCGAGACGGGGAGGACCCATCAGATCCGGGTCCATCTGGGTTTTCTGGGCCACCCCATAGTGGGCGACAGCCTCTATGGCGGGGATAAAAAAGCGGCCGCCGTGCTGGGGAGAGTGTTTCTTCACTCCTGGAAGCTCTCATTTCTTCACCCTGCAGCCGGTACAAGGATGTCTTTCACTTCGATCCTTCCTGCCGCCTTGAGAGGGCAGCTTCAGGATGTTCTTTCCACAGGCCGGGACTGACCAGCAGGGTACGGGGGCCGGTATAGGTTACATGAGCGACGGCGCTGCCGGGAATTGACCTGACGTTTTTTTTCTCAGTGTAGTCCACCTGAACCTTTGCCGCGTTTTTTGCCCTGCTGTACCAGGCGGCCAGAGAAGCGGCTATTTCAATGGAGTCATCCCGGGGGCTCATGCCTTTTCCCGGGGTTTTCAGAATGACATGGGCACCGGGGATCTCGTGGACGTGGAACCAGAGGTCCGAAGGTGATGCGCATTTAAATGTGACATACCTGTTTCCCCTCGCGTTCAGTCCGACATAAATAAGGTCCTCTTCATTCTGAAACTGTATGTGGGGAGGAGTGTTCTCCTTTTTTTTCTTCCCCTGCCTTTTTTTCTCCGGAGAAACCCAGTCAAGGATATCTGCCGCCGCGGCGGCCAGAAGGTCCGGATCGTCGATGGATTCCAGCGCCTCCAGCTGTTCCTCCAGCTCTTTTATGCCTTCCTCGAGAGAGAGTATTTTGCTCCTTGTCTCGTTGACGTCTATTTTCCCTTTTTTGTATTTCCTGAAATACTTTTCTGCATTCTGGGAGGGAGAAAGTTTTTCATCCAGCTGTATGCGTACCTCTTCGCCTGTCTCCCAGTCAGCCAGGGTTATTTCCCTTGCTCTCGGGGGTATGGAGTCTTTCGCCGCAAGAAGAAGATCGCCGGTTTTCCTGAATTCATCGGCTCTTTCAGCCATCGTCGCCTGGTTCCGCAACCCGTCGGCATGGCGTATCCTGCTTCGTATCTCTTTCGCTATCGTCTTCCGTACCTCTGCCAGGGTATGTTCCCTGTGGGCCGAAAATGCGGCTGAGATTATTTCCTGCCCTGCGCCTCCAAGTATGCCGCCGGGGACGCTTTCCGCTCCCTGGAGGAGATCCGGAAAAACGGTGAGATAGGTGCCGATTTTCTGGAGGACCAGCGCGGATACCGGTGCGGTTTCGTCCAGAATGGACGAGAGACAGCCGGTCCAGTACCCGGGCGACTTTTCTTCCCAGAGGCAGGCAATCTTCCGTGCAAGACCTTTCCCTATCCCCGTGAGGTTTGAAAGTTCCCCTGGAGACCGGATGTACTGCCCAGCTTCCCATTCCCGGCCTTTCAGGGGGGGCGGGGGAGTATAGCTGATTCCGGGCAGAAGCATTCTGTACCGGTTCATGTCCCCGTAAATATGTTTTGCCGGTTCGAGGATGGTCCCTTCACTGTCAAGAATGAGAAGGTTGCTGTTCCTCTCGGTTCCCTCGAAAACAAGGCTTACGTGAACCGGAAAACCGGCGCCGACCAGCCGTTCAGCCCGGAAAACCAGGACGCGGTCATTGTTCAGCTGCTTCACGGAAGTAAAGGAACCGTTCAGAAAATTGCTCTTCAGGGCTTCTCCGAAGGAAGATCTGCCTGTCCGTGTTTTTTTGAGGAATGAGATCATGGAGTCGCCTGTGATACCGCAGCCGTAGCTTCGGGGACTCCACGAGAAAAGAAGCCACCCGCCTTTGCGTGTGACCCGAAAAGATGCCCACGAATCGCCTGTTTCTATTTTCCCTATCCTTGCCGGGAAGAGGGTTTCCGAAAGAGCTTTGGAAAGAGCTTTAAAGAGTTCTGGTCCTGAGGACACGGAAATCACCTTTTCCTGTATCGTTGATTTTAAAACCATAGATTATCTCAGTATTGGACGCTTGACAAGTCGGCCTCTCCTCATTACAATAATCGCCGTTGGTCTGCCGGGGCTGTGGCGCAGAGGGAGCGCGCTTCCTTCGCACGGAAGAGGCCGGGGGTTCGAATCCCCC
>CAYTQC010000006.1:1170-37440 GCA_964439735.1 uncultured Synergistaceae bacterium | reverse complement strand
GGGATGAAATTTTCGAGGGAGTCCGGGAGCTGAAAGAGTTCTACGGGAACGATGTAAAGGACATATCAACGGGAGCGATCGGCGTGTACTCCTATCTTCGCAGAATTTCCGCGGGGCTGCGCCAGATGATGGCCCTGAACAGAAAATTTTCCCTGAAGCATATAGAGAGAAACGATATCGTCCCGCTCACAGAGCTTGCCGCCCAGGTTACGGGCCTGAAGACATACAAGGAGATCGCGGACGAGGAGATCGCAACGCTGTAAATTTATTCCGGACCCGTTCAAACCGGCACCCTGAAAACATGGGAATCTCCTCTGGAGCAGGAACTCATTTGACACGTATCCTGCGCCCCCGGGGCACGCACGGCATACAGTTGAGATGCCGTATTCCATTTTTCGGCAAAAACTGGAGGGAAGAGCCGAACGCTCTTCCCTGTTTTTTTTAAAGGGACATGTGATATTATGAGAATTCAAACAATAGTTTATATTGGCATTTTACCGCAATCTCTGCCGCAGATACCAGAATAAAACCGGCTTTTCCGGGGAGGGGATTTTGTGCTTTCCAGGGCAATATTTGTTTTCCTCGTTCTTCTGCAGGTTTCTTTTTCAGCCAACGCTGCAGCTGAAACATTCCGGATCCTGAACGTCAACAGCTATACCGCAGAATGGTCATGGACACGGGAACAGATCGACGGATTCATTGAAGGGATCTGCAATCCGGACCTGGAGCTGCGTACAGTTGACCTTGACGCGAAAAACATGTCCGGAGGCAGGCCGGACAGAATACGCCTCGCCGCTGAAATCGCAGAGACATGGAAACCTCACCTGGTATTTCTGACCGATGATACAGCCCTGGAAAAAATCGGGACGCTCTATGCAGATTCACCTGTCCCAGTGGTGTTTTCCGGCATTGACGGCGATCCCTCGGATTACGGGCTGGGCGAAGTACGGAATATGACCGGAGCGGTGGAACGTGAACACTTTACCGGAACCATCAGGCTCCTGAAAAACATATGGCCCGGGGAGATACGGCGAATCGCCGTCATTCTCGACAGTTCTCCCACCTGGGACAGGGTGAGGAAACGGATGGAAGAAGAGACCGCACGGTACGGGATAATCGAGATAGCCGAGTGGATCAGGCCGGAGACTTTCGAGGAATTCAAGACCTCTATGTTGCGGATACAGAATACAGTGGACGCGATCGGGGTTCTCGGAATCTTCAATTTCTCCGAAGGAGACACCTTCGCCGACTACGGCGAGGTTCTGCGATGGACTGCCGAAAACAGCAGCCTCCCGGATTTTTCATTCTGGAGCTCAAGGGTTGAACGGGGAACCCTGTGCGCCCTCATGGTGTCGGGAACGGAGCAGGGGCGGCTTGCAGGGAAAATTGCCGGAAGGATCCTCGTTGAAAAAGTGCCTCCTTCGTCAATATTACCTGAACAGACGACGACAGGGCACCCCGTGATCTCACTTGCAAGGGCGAAAAAACTGGGAATCGGCATTCGGTCGGGAATCCTGCTGGAATCAACCGTGTTCCCGCGGTTCATCTGGGATAAGTGAAAGAACCGGGTTTTCACCCTGAAAAGAAAGAGGAAGGGATTATGTTCGGGAAGGGAAGAATACACCAGCGAGTCAACCTGATTTCATCACTGTTTTTTTCTCTTGCGGCGATTATTCTGCTTGCGGGAGGAGGGATTGCCCTTTACGCCCAGCAGGGGAACAACGCAGGGTCAAGGGCAGCGCTGGCCGCCGGTGCGCTTTCGCAAAAGGCGGAGAAACTTCTCCGCCTGGAGCTTGGACTGGGAGATTTCCTCGATTTTAATGAACAATGCGCGGAGGTCGTTGAAAACGACCCGCTTCTTGCAGGTGCCGCAGTGTTCACCAACCGCTGGGAACTATTGTACGGGACTCAGGAAACCGTGAAAATTTCAGTTCCGCGCCGGGCAGGGGAAAACTTTCTCTCCAACCGGATCCTTGAAACATCTTCCGCCCGGTTTGCAGTCCAGCCGATCAAAATGCCTGACGGCGCCACTGCCGGATATGCCGTCGCCTTTATCCGCAGCGAGGCCGTCCTTTTCAAAACGGTCCGCTCGCTTGTTTTTCTTTTCATGGGCGGCCTTGTGCTTCTTGTCCTCATTCTCGGGGTACAGAACAGGATATTCTGGCATCTCGTGGGAGCCCCGCTCGCTGAAATGGTGGCAGCCGCCGATTCACTTGATGCCGACAGACCTGAGCAGTTATCCCGTTTTTCTGCACTGATGCAAAGAAAGAATCCCCCTGATATAAACAGCATATACGAGGCGCTGCACCGACTTTTCATCCGTTTGCAGGAAGCCCGCGGAGAGCTTCTGAGACAGAATGAAAACCTTGAGACCCTTGTGAAGATACGAACCGAACAGCTTGAATACGCAAAAATACTGCTCGAGGAGGATATTGACAGGAGGAAAAACCTCGAAGATGAACTTCGTTCGATCGCAGAAAGAGACACCCTCACCGGACTGCTGAACAGACGCTCCATGGAGGTAAGGACGGATTCCCTTCTTTCAAGGGCGGGGAACAAAGGTTCGTACTCGGCCATGCTGTACATTGATCTCGATCACTTCAAGGAAGTGAACGACAGGATGGGGCACGAGGCCGGCGACAGGCTTCTCATGGACGTTTCCCGGAGGCTTGCTTCTGCTGTCAGGGAATCGGACGTGGTCGCACGTATTGGGGGGGACGAGTTCGTCATTGTCCTGGGAGATCTTCCCGATTCAGGTCTCGCAGCTATAATCGCAGAAAAGATCAGGATTTCCATCAACCTCCCGTTTGTTTTCGAAAACACGGAAGTCTCTGTCAGCCCTTCCATAGGGGTCAGTATTTTTCCGGATGACGGGAAGGACATGAGAACACTTTTGAAAAAGGCTGACGCTGCAATGTACGCCGCAAAATCGAGAGGAAGAAACACCTGCTGCCGTTTTTCTGGAAAAGAGTCTCCCGTCCGGGAGAAAAGGGATCCTTTTCCCTGCGAGGACATGAAATAATCAGGACCACAGGCGAAAAAAAACAGGAGAGAGGCGATCGCCTCTCTCCCGCTTTTATTGCGGAGAAAATTACCCGAGAATTGCCTTCAGGTCCTGCTCTACAGTGGTTACAGGCTGGAGGTTGAACTTTTCCTGGAGAACCTTGAAGACGGGCTCCTTCACGAAAGCGGGAAGGGTGGGTCCGATCCTCATGTTCTTCACTCCCAGGTACAGGAGGGAGAGGAGGATGCAGACGGCCTTCTGCTCGTACCAGGAGAGGATCAGGGACAGAGGCAGTCCGTTGATGTCCGTCTTGAAAGCGTCGGCGAGGGCAAGGGCGATGCGGACTGCCGAGTAGGCGTCGTTGCACTGGCCGGCGTCAAGGAGCCTGGGAATGCCGTCGATGTCGCCGAACTCGAGTTTGTTGAACCGGTACTTGCCGCAGGCCAGGGTGAGGATCACGCAATCATCCGGCACGGATGTGGCGAAGTCTGTGTAGTAGCTCCGGCCCGGCTTGGCGCCGTCGCATCCGCCTATGAGGAAGAAGTGGCGGAGCTTTCCGGCCTTCACGAGATCGATAACCTTGCCTGCCACGGACATCACGGTGTTCCGGGCAAAACCCACGTTGATGAAGTGAGGCTCCTCGTCCCTGTCGAAGCCGGGGGCGGCGAGGGCGGCCTCGATCACGGGGGAGAAGTCCTTGTCGTCCCCGATGTGGGTGGCGCCCGGCCAGGCCACGAGGCCCGTGGTGAAGATACGGGCAAGGTAGGAGTCCTTGGGTTTCTGGATGCAGTTGGTTGTCATGAGGATGGCACCGGGGAACTTCTCGAACTCCTCACGCTGGTTCTGCCATGCGCTGCCGTAGTTTCCCACGAGGTGCTTGTACTTCTTCAGCCCGGGATAAGCCAGGCAGGGCAGCATTTCGCCATGGGTGTAAATGTTGATGCCCTTTCCTTCAGTCTGCTGGAGGAGGAGGTCAAGATCCCTGAGATCATGGCCGGATACGAGGATGGCCTTGCCCTTCACACCGGTGACCCGTGCCTTCGTGGGTTCGGGGTGCCCGTACACGGTGGTGTTGGCCT
Source organism: uncultured Synergistaceae bacterium (assembly GCA_964439735.1). GTDB lineage: Bacteria > Synergistota > Synergistia > Synergistales > Aminobacteriaceae > Aminivibrio. The sequence continues at coordinate 33,357 of CAYTQC010000006.1, read as the reverse complement.
CGTCAAGCAGCTCCATGACCGAAATGTTCCACTTCCCTGCATCCATGGCCTGGCCCACGAGCCCGTCCACAGTGTAGGACTCTCCGGCAAGGAAGCTCATCTTTTCGTGGATGAAGGCATAGAGCTCATCCTTCTCGTAGCCGAGGACCTTCGCATGATCCATGTACGCGGCGCTGCCCTTGAGGCCGAGGAGAATGAGATCCCGCAGCCCCTGGACCACTTCACCATGCTTCTCGCTGCCTGCTTCCGGGTTCACCTTCTCCCCGGCGTTGATCATCTCGCTCCTCGAGGAGGGCACCGGGAAGACGGCGGGCCCGCCAAGGGTCTCGGGTGTCTTTCCGGCCTTTCTGCAGGCATCCTCGTAGAGCTTTTTCGCGGCGTTCCGTACCTCTCCGGCCTTCCGGATCAGGGCCTCCATGCGGGCTTCATCGAAGTTCACGTTGGTGATGGTGGTGAACAGAGCCTCCACGACGAAGACGTCCACCATTTTGTCTACGCCCCCAAGCTGCCCGGCCCGGTGTGCATACATGGAAATTCCCTTTGCGAGATAAATCAGAAGATCCTGAAGATCAGCCACCTCGGGGCTCTTGCCGCAGACTCCGAAAGCGGTACATCCTGTTCCTTTTGCCGTCTGTTCACACTGGTAACAAAACATGCCTTGCATCTCCTCCTTGGATAGGTCGTATCTACTTCTTCACGGAGAACCTGACGGTCTCCCTGTCCACTATTTCGCCGCCTACGCCTATGGTGATGATCTTCATGGAGGCGTTCCGTTCAGCCGCTTCGCAGGCCGCCTCGAGGATCCTGGTCATGCCGCCGCAGCACGGTACCTCCATTCGGACCAGCGTAATGCTGTCTATCTCGTTGAAGGCGATGATGCGGGTGAGCTTCTCCACGTAGGCCTGTGCGTCGTCGAGCTTGGGACAGCCCACGAGGCAGACCTTGTTCCGCCCGGCCAGGAAGGTGCGATGGAAATCGGCGAAGGCAAAGGGGGTGCAGTCAGCGGCGATCACCAGATCCGCCTTCCGGAGATAGGTGGCCGTTTCCGGCACGAGCCGGATCTGCACGGGCCAGTTGGCAAGAGCGGATTTAAATGGCGCGGGTGCGGCCGAAGGTGCAGGAACCGCACAGGGCTCAGGTTCCTTCCTGAGATCCCGTGCCATGGACCCCGGACAGCCGCAGGGAAGAGGGGCCACAGCAGCCTTCGCCGCCATATGCTTCTTCACCGCTTCCTCGTCGTAAGGAGCCGCTTCCCTCTCCTCGAAGGTGATTGCTCCCCTCGGGCATTCGCCTATACAGTCGCCGAGTCCGTCGCAGTAGGTCTCGCTCACGAGCTTCGCCTTTCCGCCGATGATCTGTATGGCCCCCTCGTGGCAGGCTTCGGCGCAGATGCCGCATCCGTCGCATTTGTCCTCATCAATTTTGATGATTTTCCGCATTACCTTGGTCATCGTGTTTCTCCTCTCTGTAAATCTGCCAGGGTGGTATTTTTCAGGTATTCAACGAATTCTCCGGTCATTTTTTCCAGCATGGAACCGAAAATGCACGTCCCGAACGGGCAGGTATCGCTGTGCAGTAAACAGTGTTCAGCCCTGGGAAGCCCATCGATCACGGTGTAAATATGAAGGAGGGTCACCTCCGCAGGGTCCTTCGCCAGCTCGAATCCGCCTCCGGGACCGCGGGTGGACGCCACCAGGCCTTCTTTCACAAGCCTCTGAAAAACTTTAGCCAGGTGGGCCTCCGACACCTTTACCGTTTCAGCCATTTCCTTCGCGCTCATACGTCTCCCTGAAGCGAGGAGACCCATTCCGTGAAAAGCCAGCGATACAGCTTCGGACACAGCAACCACTCCGCTCATCTGAAAAGCCCCTCTCCTTAAATCCGGTAATATAGTACCTGAATTCTTCTATATGTCAAGGGACTTTTTTCCCAAAAAAAAAGAGGCGGCCCGAAAGCCGCCTCTTTCAGGGTTTCATTCTTTCCTGTAATCCTCGCGAATGGGGTAAAATACATCGATGACGAAGCTTTTCTCCACGGCGTGGACCGCGTGGGGCTCTCCGGGTGCCAGAACGAGAAGGCACCCCGGATCGAGGGGAATTTTTTCCCCCCGTACAGATACCTCGACTTTTCCCGAGATCACATTGACCAGCTGTTCATGGCAATGATCATGCAAAGGGAAATCGGAGCCGGCCTCCATGTACCAGTACGCCACCGTCATGTTCTCGGAATGGACAAACCTGGCCTTGAGTCCGGGAAGAATGTTTTCCATTTCCAGCCGGTTCATGTCGACGAGCTTCACTGGCATCCCCTCCATTATTCAATATTCAAAATTATTATATCATGATACGCAGAGTCGTGGAGATGGCGGGGCGATTCTATTTCTTCCAGGTACGGGGGAAAAACAGCAGAATCATGGTATACAGCTCAAGCCGCCCCAGAAGCATAAGAAGCGAGAGAACCCATTTTCCTGCGGCTGGGATATGGGAAAAATTCTCGGTAGGCCCGACCGTTCCGAACCCGGGACCCGTGTTCCCGATCGACGCCGCAGCGCTGCTCACGGCCGTGACGAAATCCACACCCAGGGCAGCCATGAACAGGGCTCCTGCAATGAAAACAACAAGATAGAGAATAAAAAACGCCGTCACCGAAGCCAGTGCATCCTGGCTCACGGTTTTCCCCCTGATCTTTGTCTGGAACTGTCCCTGGGGATGGAGGCATGAGGCCAGCCCTGTCCGTACGTGACGTGCAAGGGCCAGAACCCTGAGGCTTTTGATCCCTCCTGCTGTTGAACCGGTACACCCTCCTGCAAACATGAGGAGAATAAAGAGAAAATGAACTGACACGGGCCAAAGCTCATAGTCAGCAGTGCAAAAACCCGTGGAGGTAATGATGCTGATCACCTGGAAAGCGCTGTAGCGAACGGCCTCCTCGATGGTGACATAATATCCCCTGAGCAGAAGAACCGCAGCGGTAAAGAGAATGCTGAAAAGAACGATAAAGGCATAGAGCCTGAATTCCTCGTCGTCGCGGTACGCCCAGGACTGCCTGAGAAGGAATCTGTAGTGGATAACAAAGTTCACCCCGGAAAAAAACATGAAAAAGGTGGTTACCCATTCGATGTAGGGGGAATTGTAATGGCCGATGCTTTTGTTCAGAGGCGAAAGGCCTCCTGTGGCAATGGTACTGAAGGAATGGGTGAGTGCTTCGAAGAGGTTCATCCCTCCAAGGAGGAGAAGGATCACCTGCGCCGCCGTAAGTCCGAAATAGATGCCCCACAGCCTGATGGCCATCTGGTGCAGTCTCGGCGTCATTTTTTCAAGGCCGAAGCCCGGGACTTCAGCCTTGAAGAGATGTACTCCTCCCACGCCGATGAAGGGTAATATGGCAAGGCTGAGGACAATGATCCCCATCCCTCCGATCCAGTGTGTCAGCCCCCTCCAGAAAAGCAGGCTCCTGGGATGGGCTTCTATATCTGTAAGAATCGAGGCTCCCGTGGTGGTAAACCCGGACATGGCCTCGAAAAATGCGTCGGTATAGGTGGGTGTCATACCGTAGATGTAGTAGGGAAGAGCCCCCACTACCGACGCAAAAATCCATGAAAGAGAAACAACAGCAAATGCGTCCCGTATGCCTACGGTTTTATAGTCGGTGTGATGCCTTCCTGCAACGAAAAGAAGGCCGGAAAAAGTGAGGCCTAGAGTCATGGATATGACAAGGCTTCGCACCTCTCCGCTCCCGTCGAAATGGGCCCACAAAATCGGCCATATCATGGAAAGAGATACGATTCCTGTAATGAAAGACAGAAATTTGGCGACCAGGAAGCCGTTCATTCCCCTGCCGCACCTCCTCCGGACTTCATCACCATGGCATTATTTTCTCCATGTCCCGGGGAAAAAAAGAAGGAGAACAGTGTAGAGTTCAAGGCGCCCCATGAGCATCAGGAGTGAAAAGAGCCATTTTCCCGCTTCGGGGACAGCACTGTAGTTGTCCATGGGCCCCAGGCTCCCGAGCCCCGGACCGACGTTCCCAAGAGAGGCAGCCACTCCCGACATTGCTGATTCCATGTCCATGCCAAGAGATGTCATGAAAAAGACCCCCGCAATAAAAACTGCAACGTAGAGAATAAGGAATGAGGTCACTGAAGACTGTATCCTGGTATCGATCACTTTTCCTCCCACTTTAACGGAAATTACCGCATGGGGATGGAGAACCCGCTTCAGTTCCGCACGGGTATGCCTCGAAAGAATCAGGAGCCGGAGTATTTTCATACCGCCGCCCGTGGAACCGGCGCATGCCCCGGCGAACATGAGGAGAAGAAGTATGAGTTGGGTGAAGGAAGGCCACAGTTCAAAATCTGCCGTGGCAAACCCTGTGGTTGTGATGATGCTCACCACCTGAAACGCGCTGTACCTCAGGGCTTCAGCGATCGAATCGTAGTTTCCCCGGAAAAGGAGGTCTGCGGAAATTACCGCTATGCAGAACAGAACGATCCAGAGGTAGGTCCTGAACTCGTCATCCCTGGCGAGAGGACGGAAATGTCCACGGAGCAGACGATAGTGAAGAACAAAATTAATCCCGGACAGAAACATGAACACCGTTATAACCCAGTCGAAATAGGCGGAGCCGTACTGCCCCACGCTCCTGTTCAGCGGGGAGAATCCGCCGGTGGCCACTGTACCGAAAGTATGGGTCAGCGACTCGAAAAAATTCATTCCTCCCAGGAGGAGCAGCACTGTTTCCGCAACAGTGAGGAACGCATACACTCCCCAGAGGTACAGGGCGGTCTGCTGGATCCTCGGTGTAATCTTTTCAGGGATAGGCCCCGGGACTTCAGCCTTGAACAGCTCCATTCCCCCGACCCCAAGGAAGGGGAGGATCGCGAGGCTGAGGACGATTATCCCCATACCCCCGAGCCAGTGGGTCAAGCTCCTCCAAAAGAGGATTCCCCGGGGAACCGCCTCGATGTCAGAGAGGACTGACGCCCCCGTGGTCGTAAAGCCTGACACCGATTCAAAGAAAGCACCTGCGAAAGTAGGGATCGTTCCGCTGATATAGAAGGGAAGGGCTCCTATAAGGGACGCGAAAATCCAGCTGAGGGATACTACGAGAAAACCGTCCTTTACGCCGATGTCATTATAATCAGCGTTTTTTCCCGCCATAAACAACACTGCCGAAAAGATGAGACCCGCAGAAATAGACAGCAGGAAGGCTTTTCCGTCACTGCTCCCGTCCCAGAGTGACCATCCCAGCGGCAAGACCATGGAGAGAGAGACGATAGCCGAAAGAAGGGAGAGGACCTTGAAGATTACGGGAAGATGCACGGTCAGTTCACTCCAAGAGAGTCCATCGCCTCGGACATAAGGTCGGAGGTGGCAAAGACGATAACCTTGTCCCCTTTCTGGATTACTGTCGCCCCTACGGGAACAAAGGCGTCTCCCCGGCGCACGATAAGGGCGATGAGAATTCCCTTCGGCAGGCCGAGGCTCATAATCGTCCTTCCCACTGCGGGGCTTCTGTCGGGAATGGTCACCTCAAGCATTTCAGCGTCTATTTTCTCAATTATGGAGAGGACACCCGACCCCGTGGGATACCGTGCGTAGCGAAGGATGACGGACGCGAGGGCGCTGTTTGGGTTCACGATGGAATCCACGGACATGTAGTTGTCCAGTTTCATGTAAATCTTGCGTCGAGCCACGGCGATAGTCTTGCGGGCGCCCAGGGCCTTCCCTATGACCGCGAAGAGGAGGTTGGTCTCGTCGCTCTCTGTGGCGCAAACCAGCCCGTCAGCCTCTTCGATCCCCTCCTGGCGGAGGAGGTTTTCATCAGCACCGTCGCCGCAAAGGACCAGGGTTCTTTTCAACTCACCCGCGAGGCGTTCGCATTTTTCCCTGTTGTGGTCGATCAGGCGGATGTCGAGGTTGCGGAACTGGTTCTCCAGTTTCCAGGCAACCTGGAAGCCCAGCTTCCCTCCGCCGATGATGATAACCCTTTTCAGGGGGCGGCTCTTTTTCATCTGGTAGATCTCTTCCATTTTCCAGGCCTGTTCACGGGACGTGACGATATAGCAGAGATCGCCCGCCTCGATTTTCATGTCTCCGTATGGGATGTACCCCGTTCCGTTCCGCTCTATATAGACGATTATGGCGACAAAATGGGGGTATAGGGTCCGGAGTTCCTTGAGCGCTACGCCGACGAGGGAAGAATTCTGGGCTACCCGGAAGGCGTAGATACCCGACCGCCCGTCGAGCAGTTCCGCCGTGTGTACCGCGGAGCTGACGAAAAGCAGTTCAAGGATCTCCCGTGCCACGGAACGCTCGGGGGAGTTCATCACATCGATGCCGAGGTCCTTCGCCCATGTGGGACTGTCGGTGAACTCAAGTCCCCGGGCTCTGGAGATGACGCGCTTGACGCCTGCACGCTTGGCGATCCAGCAGGCGAGGATATTCACCTCGTCGTGGTCTGTACAGGCCACGAGGATATCAACATCGCATCCGGGAACGATCCCTGCCTCCTCGAGCACCTGCGGGCGGGCTCCATTCCCCCTGACAGTGATCACATCAAGCTCGCTGTCCACACGGGCAGCCCGCTCCTCATTTTCCTCGACAACGGTTACGTCGTGTCCCTCTTCAGAAAGGGTTTCCGCAACGCTGTACCCGACTTCTCCTCCGCCCACGACGACGATCTTCACGCTATCATTTCCCTCCGGATGCAAAAAAGCTGTTTTATGGCGTCGATACCATACCCCATTCGGCGAAAAAAGGCTATCCCCTTTCGGGTATACATTGTACTTTCCCGAGTCAGTGCACTGCACCTGCAAGCGTCATGGCAACCGCTCCCGCGATGAAAACCGTTATGTTGTCATATGTCCCGGAAGTGTAGACCTCTGCTGCGGCGATTGCCGGGGCACCGGCTGACACATGAATCAGCGTGATCCCCAAGTCCGGGAAAATCAGTGTAAATGCGACTCCCGACCAGAAAGCGGACAGGAGGCAGGCCACGCTTCCGGAGAACGTTTTTCCCCGCTTCGTCTTCAGTCCTCCCATAAGTGTGCCGGCCATTGATGCCCACGGATCCGCTACCGTCCCCATTGCCGAAGCCGCGGGGCCTATTCCGCCGGGCGCCAGGGAAGCGATAAAAACCCCGGTAAACCATGCAGAAATCCCTGAAAGATGCTCACGTTCCCCCTCCTTCGCTACAGGGGAAATCAGGGCGCCGAGAAGGTTTTTTCAGGCTTTTTCTTCCCTGAAGCTTCGAGGGCCAGAAGGACCTCACGCAGCCGGAATAAGGAGGGAGATACGGTATACACGAATTCCGAAAAGAGGATAGGCTGTCAGTGGAAAGACGAGGCCAGAAAACCTCAGGGCCCTGCGCCGGAGACGATGCGCACCAGGCGCAGTGAGCAGGACCGGTACGGTGCTCAGGCACAGCAGCAGGATCCCCAAGAAAATTCCCGGAGCCATGGCTTTTCCCTCCCCTGAAACAGAAGGATCATTCTGTTCCGGGAATATTATAAAGTATCTCCGGCAGGGGAGGGAAAACTGCCTGCAAAAAAGCGCCCCTCACGGGGCGCTTTTTCCGGTTTGAAATCAGGGTTTTATGAGCTCAGGATCATTCACGACGCCGAAGTGGCGGAACAGGCCTTCCTTCACCACCTGCACCTGGACGGGCTTGACAACTTCTCCGATCTCGTCGAAACCGCCGATGATCCCCGTGAGGCCGTTGTAATCCTTTATGGCGGCAATGGCGTCCCGGACCTTGGCCCCCTCAATGCTGCCCGATGTCTTCATGCCGTCGGTGATGATCATGAAGGCGTCGTAGGCGGAAGCTCCCACCATGTCAGGCTCGAACTTGTGACGGGCGCGGAACTCCTTCAGGAATCCCTGGACCACGGGACGGGGATCGTCGCGGTCAAAGTTTGTGACGATATAGAAACCTTCAGAAGCGTCTCCGGCGATCTCCATGAGCTTGGGCGAATCGGCCCCCTCTTCGCCGAGTATTTTGGACTGGATACCGAGCTCCCTGGCCTGGCGAAGCAGCGGACCGGTCTGGAAATAGTAGCCGCTTGCGAAGATGACATCGGGGTTGAGTTCCTTGATTTTCGAGAGATACGGCTTGTAATCCTTCTCAGAGAAAGGATATGCCTGCTCGCTTACGATCTTGAGGTCAGGAGCATACTTGGCCGCATACTCCTTGAAGCCTACCACGAGGGTGCGCCCGAAATCGTTGTCGCTGGTAAGAAGCGCGACCGTCTTTCCGCCGAGGAGCTTGTGGGCGGTGTATCCCGCAGCCCTGCCCTCGACCATTCCGAGGAAACCGTTCCTGAAGCAGTAGTCCCCTGCCCTGGTAACATCGGGATGAATGGCGTAGGCGGCCACAAGGGGAATTCCCTCCTCCTGGAAGATGGGAGCGACAGCCCGCGTGGGAAGGCTGTAGGAACCTGCGACAAATGCATCGATACCGTCCTGCTCGATGAGCTTGTGGGACAGGGCGACCGCTTCCTTTGCGTCTGCCCTGTCATCGTAGTAGACAAGTTCCACTTTTTTTCCGAGAACACCCCCGGCAGCGTTCACCTGGTCAAGGGCAATCTGCACGGAGTAGAGGGCACTTGTGCCGTCCGCCGCCGCAGGCCCTGTCAGGGGAACAAGGAGACCGATCTTCACCGTATCCGCCCCGAATGCCAGGGATCCGGCCAGAAGAAGTACGCACAAAGCGAGCACTGCCGTTTTCATCATACGCATTTTTTCCACCTCCAGAGTATTTTTTGCTGCTTTTTTCCAGGGACCTGATACCATCCTATCCGGCCCCTGATCGCCGGGTGACTAAAGCCCGAGGTACGCTTCCTGGACCTTGGGGTCCTTCAGGAGATCTCCGGAAACCCCTTCAAGGACAATTTTCCCCGTCTCCAGGACGTAGGACCGTGATGAGATACCCAGGGATGCAAGCGCGTTCTGTTCCACCAGCAGGATGGTGAGCCCGTGTTCCCTGTTCAGCATTCCCAGGACCTCGAAAACCTTGTCCACCAGCACGGGCATGAGTCCCATGGAAACCTCGTCCACCAGAAGGAGTTTCGGCTCGGATATAAGCGCCCTTGAAATGGCCAGCATCTGCTGCTCTCCTCCGGAAAGGGTGGAGCCGAGCTGGGATTTCCGCTCCTCAAGGACAGGAAACAGGCCGTATATCCACGAGAGCTTTTTCGGGAAGCTGATTTTGTCTCTCATGCCGAAGCATCCCGCCAGCAGGTTCTCATATACCGTGAGCCGGGGAAAAACCCGTGCCCGCTCCGGGACGATGCGGATACCTTCCCTGGCCCTTTCATGAACGGGGAGTGAGGTAATGTCCCTTCCGCAGAAATTCACCTTTCCGCCCCTGGAGGGGACGATCCCCATAACACAGTTGAGGAGAGAGCTTTTCCCCGCACCGTTGGCTCCTATGACGGATATGAGCTCTCCCTCGCCGATGCTGAGGGAGACTCCCTCCACCGCGTGAATGTCCCCGTAGTACACCTGGAGACCGGAGACCTCAAGAAGCATTGGCCGACGCCCCCTTCCCCAGGTATGCCTCTATAACGGCAGGGTCGGACCGTATATCCTCAGGCTTTCCCTCTGCGAGGAGTCTTCCGTGGTCAAGGACCACAAGCCGGTCGGACAGCCCCATGGCAACCTTCATGTTGTGTTCGATGAGCAGGACGGAGATCCCCTTGTTCCGTACATCCACCACAAGTTTTGAGAGCAGGGATATCTCCTCGTGGCGGAGGCCCGAAAAGGTCTCGTCCAGGAGAAGGAGCCCGGGCCTCAGGGCAAGAGCCCGGGCCAGTTCAAGCCGGCGCTGGTTTCCCAGGGGGAGCTGCCCCGAAGGTGTATCGGCGAGATGGGCGATGCCTACCTCCTCCAGGAGGGTCATGGCTTCTTTCCGGGATTTCTTCGTCTCCCAGGGTGCGAAGGAGGAAAGCACGCCGCCGTACCTTTTGAGCCCAAGGGCCACCATGACGTTCCGCACCACCGAAAGTGTGGAGAAAGGCTTCACCACCTGGAATGTCCTCCCCACCCCCAGAGCAGCCATCCTGTAGGGCGGAAGTCCTCCCGTGGTTTTTCCCTCGAGGTAAATGGCGCCGGACGTGGGAGTATAGACCCCGGAGATCAGGTTGAAGCACGTGGTCTTACCCGCGCCGTTGGGACCTATGAGGCCGAGTATTTCTCCTTTTGCAAGTTCGAAGGAGACGTCGTCCACAGCCTTCAGTCCGCCGAAGTGCTTTGAGACGCTGTCCAGGCGGAGCAGAACGTCATCCATTTGAGGTTTCCCCTTTCCGCCGGAAAAGACGCCTGAGCAAACTCCCCTCGCCGAGGAGGCCTGCCGGCTGGAAGCGGATCATAAGCAGCAGGATAGCGGCATTGAGGAGCATCCGATAGTCGATGAGGGGACGGAACACTTCCGGCAGGACACCCAGGATCAGCGCACCGATCACCGGTCCCCAGAGCGTGCCTATGCCGCCGAGGACCACCATGGACATGAGTGTTATGGACAGAGGAAAGCCGAAATCGGTGGCACTGATGAAGCGCATGAGGTGGGCGTAGAGGGCGCCTCCCATGCCCGCCATTGCAGTCCCCAGGACAAAGGCCAGGAGCTTGAACCGGATGGGGGAGACCCCCATGCTTGAAGCAGCGGTCTCCTCCTCCCTGAGAGCAAAGCATGCAAGCCCGGCCCAGCTTTTGGTGAACCGCCGGGAGATAAGAAGTACGAGCCCGAGCAGAACCAGGCAGAGATACAGGAAATTCGGCCCCCTGAGCCGGGTCCCCAGCAGGGTGATGGACGGAATGCCGCCAAGGCCGAGGGCTCCCCCGAAAAAGGGAACGTACAGGAAAACCGACTCCACGATGAAGTTGATGCCGATAGTGGTCACGGCGAGGAAGTCTTCCCGCAGCCTCAGGCTCGGCATCCCCAGGACGAGACCTATGGATCCGGTGATCAGGATAACGAGAGGCAGGGCAGTCCAGAATGTCAGTCCCGCCTTCGTTGTGAGAAGTGCCGAGGAATAGGCCCCGATACCGAAGAAAGCCGCATGGCCGAGGGAAATCTGGCCGGCATAGCCTACAATGACGTTCAGTCCGCACGCCACGATGGCCTGTATGGCTATGAACGTGAGGATCGTTATGGAGTAGTCATTCATTTCAGCCGCCTACTTTCCGCCCAGGAGTCCCTGGGGCCTCCAGAGGAGCACCGCTATCATGGCGATGAACGCCAGGGAGTCCCTTGGCAGCGGGATGTTCGCGTATCCTATGAGCAGTGTCTCTCCGACTCCGAGAAGAAGGGACGCAAGTACGGCGCCGGGAAGGGAGCCCAGGCCGCCTACCACGATGAGGGCAAGGCACTTGTAGGCCGGCACGGCACCCATTGTAGGGTAGACCTGGTTGTAATAGATGCCTACGAGAATGCCGGCGATCGCCGCAACAGCGGAACCGAGTACAAAAGTCATGCTGATGGTGAAAGAAGCGTTGATGCCCATGGTTCCTGCGATATCCCTATCCTGGGATGTGGCCCTCATGGCGAGGCCGAGCCCGGTCTTCGTCACTATGAACCAGAGGAGAAGGAGTACTGCGGCGCTTACGGCATAGATCGAAAGGATCGCGGGTGAGACGACGACTCCCCGTATCGTGATGCCCGAAAAGGGAAGTTCTGCGGGGAAGGAAAGGATATAAGGACCTCCCACGAGCCGGAATACCTCCTCCATGGCCAGGAACACGGCGATGCTGCCTATCAGGGGGACGAAGGGAGGGAACCTGAGGAGCGGAGTGTAGACAAACCGTTCGACGGCTACCCCGAGGGCCGCGCAGGCGGCCATGGCCGCAGGGACTGCGAGAAGAAGACTGCCGGAAAGAGTGAACACGTACAGCCCCACATAGGCTCCCGCCGTGTATACCGCGGCGTGGGCGACGTGAAGGATGCGGAGAATTCCATAGACCAGGGCCAGGCCCAGGGTTATGAGGGAATAAATCGCTCCCATTGCCACGCCGTTCAGCAATTGCTCGATGAAAAGCTGCATAACGAATAAAGACCTCCCCGCGGATACGAAATAGCGTTTCGGAGAAGGAACGGATGATTCTGCCCGTTTATTCTAGCACCCGGGGGCGAGAAGAAAAAGACATGCTGGAAAAAAACAGTGCTCGAGATCTCCAGTCGCCCTATAATGAGTATACTGTCTGCACAAATCGCTTCCGACCGGTCCATTATCACCCTGATGGACGTGTGAAAAACGGCGGGTATCCCGATAATTTCAACATAGGAGCCTGCAGGTTTCCGTGGCAGCCGCTTCACAGCCTCGAATGCGGAGCTGACTGCTTCCCCTCAGAACGGGGCGAACCCCGTGACACGTATTTTCATCGTGAACCTCCCTCAACGGCATCACCGGATGGAAGATCTTTCCCGAAGAGAACAAACCATGCACTTCCTGCGGCACCAAAGGCAGCGGCAGTGAAAAAATTTGCTGCCGGCCCGGCCATCCACAGGAATGCGCCCCCAAACGCGGCAACAGATACGACCATATCCCTGAGCAGGTAGTACAGCCCGAACATGGCTGCCGACTGACCGGGAGGGCACAGATCCAGAATGAGCGACTTTCGGGTCGGCTCGCCGAATTCCTTCATACCCCTCAGCATGAATGCAAGGACAAGGGGCCAGAATGACCGTGAAAAAAAGAGCACGACGGGAAAAACCGTAAAGAAACAAAAAGTAATGACCACGAAAATCTTCTTTCTTCCCCGGTCAGCGAGACGTGCCACCGGGATGTATATCAAAAGGGCAACAACCATTTCCACGGCGGTGAGCACACCGAACCGGACAGCAGACACCGGCTCAGCGATCACCTTCATCGCCCATACCACTGCGAAGGGATAAGGTATCTGCTCGCAGAACCTGACGAGAATATCGGACACGAGAAGGTTTTTCAGTTCAGGGCTCATGTTTCGGAAGACCCTGAATGGGTTTCCCTCTGCCTTCTCAACACGTTCACCGTCCCCCTCGGCGATCAGCTTCTGCTGAAGCACCAGGGAGAACATGGCGAGGAGCATGGCGCCTGCGAAAGCGACCCGCACTCCCAGTGCCTCGCCGAAAATCCCTATCATGGTGCCGCCGAGGATGGGCCCCAGGGCCATGGGAATCCGGCGCACCAGCGAATGGACTGAAACTCCCATGGTCCGCCTGTTTTTCGGCAGGACTCCCGCTATGAGCTTCATGGTGGCGGGAAGAGAAACCGCTGTCCAGGACAGGAACAGGAACGAAGCTCCTATAACGGCTTCAACCCTTGGAACAAAGACAACCAGTGCAAATCCGGCCATGGCAAGCACGTTAAAAAACATGAGTGCCTTTTTTGTGCCGAAACGATCGGCAAGATAGCCACCCGGGAAGGAGTACAGGGCGGAAAGCAGGTTATCAAGCCCGTTGAGAAGCCCGATAGAGAGTGCCCCTCCTCCCAGGGCCAGAAGGTAGATAGGCAGAAAGCGTTCCGCCATTCGTTCCCCCATTCCCACAAGCACAACCATGAACAGCATTCCTGCGATGCTTCGCTTTATTGCAAAAAAATCGGCGAATTTCTCCCAAATGCGGTTTGTTTTCATGCCTTGCTCTCTCTCGAATTTCCCGCCTGCCGGGCTTTTGCGAAAAGGTCGCCCAGGGTGACCCCTGCCGGACGTTCCGAGTCCTTTATAGCCCTCATGGCTGCCTGGATGGTGGTCCGGATCTGCTCCGGGGAGTAGGACGACGGGAAATACAGGGCGGCTGAATCGTCATGGCCTCCCCCGCGTATTTTTTTGCCGTCCCTGAGCATTCCCACTACCTTCCCTGCCATCTCGCTCCTGCTTCGAAGGGAGACCGCCCAGTCTCCGGAAAACCTCCTCGCGGCAACGGCAACCAGGAGAGGTGGATCCTCCATCCTGTCCAGAACGAGCCCGCCGAAATCGGATACATCCCCGAATTCCAGGATCCCCGGCTCGACAAAGGCGAGGTCTCTATCTCCCTTCGCGATCTTTTCGACGGCAAGGGCAAACCGCTTCTCCTGTTTTTCAACAAATTCTCCGGCTACTGCCAGCTCATGGGGGAGAAGGCCGGCATCCGGGTTTTCCGCCAGCCGCGCCAGGAGGCTGTATGGGCCGCACAGGGTGATCATGGCCTGCCAGAGACGGCTTTGCGGGTTCTCGTTGATCCACAGGTCCCTGTCGTTCGCGACCTCCACAAGGGGAGAGAGCCGCTCCAGCCCGGGTATGCCTTGTTCCCTGAGCCAGCGGTAATATACCTTGGCGGCGCAATAAGAAGTGTCCACAACGGCCCACGGCCTGTTTCCGTATCGTGAGGCGGTAGTTTCGTGATGATCGAAAACAAATGGGGCATCGCCCTCTGAATATCTGCGGTCCAGGTTTTCAACTGTCCGTTCGTCCTGACAGAAAAGGTCGATCACTATGAAGTCGTGACCGGCGTCAAGGCTTTCAAGGATAAGGGAATCCACAGCCCCGTAACCGGCCAGGGAGACCTTCAGGGGCCGTATACCGCTCCAGCGGTGCCAGGCAACGGCAGCAGCCGCTATGCCATCGAGGTCCGTATGACTTATTACATGAAGAAGGGAAGAATTCATTTTCTTTCTCCTTGGCAATAAACAAAATAGGTTTCCCAGCTTATTTCGGGGTTTATTTTCCACCATGAAGGCGACATTGTCTATTGCCTGTCTTTCATGCGAAAAGAACCGGAAGGAAAAATAAACTTGTGCACAAGTGTGGGCAAGTTGTGGATAAGTCTCTGCCCCCGCTGTCACAGGTTTCATAAAATTTATGCGGAGACCTGGAATTTTGAAACAATTTGCCTCCCACAGTTTTCATCCGTAATTTTACCTATCCACAAAAATAAACCTGAAATGTGGATATGTGGATAACTATTGTGGACAAAATATTTTCGGTTCCGCTGTTTTTTCGTTATATACTTTTCTTCATTGCATTACCTGCCCTGCAAGTTATCCACAATACCGTCAATATGATAATATGGTTCTATTCTCAGCCAGAGGTGAACCAACGTGGAAAAAGATCTGAACCAGCTGTGGGAAGACATTCTCGGCGAAGCGTCTCTTTCGCTTCCGTCCGGGACCGCTGACCTGTGGCTGAAAACATGCATTCCCACCGAGCTTTCCGAAAACTCCCTTATCCTTGATGTGCCGAATGTTTTCGTCAAGGAACAGATTTCATCCCGGTTCCTGAAAGACCTGACCCGTATCCTTCAGGAAAAGGGAGAAGGTGAGTCCATCGAGCTCCGGGTAGGAGCCGAAACAAAAAAAGAAGAGCAGAAGAGGGCCCAGAAGGCTGCATCAAGCGTACATTCCGAGGCGAGGGGCAGCCTGAATCCCGGGTATCTCTTCAATTCTTTTGTCGTGGGCAAGTCGAACCGTCTTGCCCATGCGGCCAGCCTTGCCGTGGCGGAGACTCCGGGGGAAGCCTATAATCCTCTTTTCATATGGGGAGGTGTCGGTCTCGGCAAGACGCACCTGATGCACGCTATAGGACATTACGTTCTCGACAGGAATCCTAACCACAAGGTGACCTACGTGAGCTCTGAGAAATTCATCAACGAATTTATTCAGTCGATCAAGAACAACAAAACCCAGGAATTCAAGTCCAAGTACAGGAGCGTGGACGTTCTCCTCATAGACGACATCCAGTTTCTCGGCAACAAGGGCAGCAGCCAGGAGGAGTTTTTCCACACGTTCAACCAGCTCCATACGTCAAAAAAACAGATAGTGATCTGTTCGGACCGTCCTCCCAAGGATATCCAGAGCATTGAGGACCGGCTGGTGAGCCGTTTCGAGTGGGGGCTTGTTACGGATATCCAGTCTCCGGATCTTGAAACGAGAATCGCAATTCTCCAGAAAAAAGCACAGCTCAGGCGCTACAATATCCCCGATGCCGTCATCAATTTCCTCGCCCTGAGCATACCAAGCAATATCAGGGAACTGGAAGGAGCCCTTAACAGGGTAGTGGCGTGCGCTGAACTTTCGAGTGAGCCTATTACCGAGGAAAATACGGCTGAATGGCTGAAGGACGTGATCCGAAAGGATATACGGGGACCGGTCAGCGTCGATGCCATACAACACGCTGTCGCCGAATTTTTCAATATGACCGTTGATGATCTTTTAAGCGCGAAGCGGACCTCTGATCTTGCCATGGCCCGGCAGATAGCCATGTTTCTCTGCAGAAAGCTGACCGAAGTCAGCCTGCAGCAGATAGGTCATTCTTTCAGGAAAAAAGATCACACTACCGTTCTTCATGCCCACAGGAAAATAGCACAGCTGGTGAAGGAACAGCCCCGGATAAAACAGATTGTGGATACAATCGAGGGTAAGCTGTGAAACAGAAACCTGTTTTGTGGATAACAATGACTTTCTGCCCGCTGCCTTTTTTTCCTGTGGATATTGTGGACAAATCCCACAGGAAAACCGTATAGTTGTCCACATGTGATGTTGTCCGGCCTGACCGGACGGGGCACACTTATCCACAATACTCACAGGCCTTATTACTTTTACTGTTACTAAAACAAAAAAATAATAAAAGATGCATTTTCAGGGAGGGAAACATTGTGAGACTTCAAATCAACAAGGGAGAATTCATGAAAAGCTGGCAGACAGCTGAAAGAAGCACCAGCTCCAAAAGCACTATCAACTCTCTGACAGGCATTCTGCTGAAAACGGCAGGGTCAGAGGACGAAAACACTGTCCTTCTGGAAGCCACCGACCTGAAAACATCCATCAAATGCGTATCAAGGGGAGTCCTTGTTGAAGAAGAGGGAGAAGCGGTTCTCCCTGTCAAAGTAGTCGGAGAACTGTTCAAGAAAGCTCCCACAAATGTTTTTACAGTATCCGTCGCGGAAGGTAAGGGCCTGATCATTGCAGGAAGAAACAAATACAGGTTCTCAACGTACCCCTCGAAGGAATTTCCAACCCTGCCGGTCTCGGACAGCGCACCGTTTTTCTGCACCATAACGGCATCAGAGCTTCTCCGGACTCTCTCTGAGGGAACAATAGCCAGCACTATGGGAGAAGAGTTTCCGAAATATCTCGGAACAGCTTTCTTCCAGCTGAAAGAGGGAGAACTCAGGATCATTTCCACTGACGGACGGAGACTCTCTCTCTCAAAATGCCATCCGGTAGAAAAAGGAGAAGACGGAGACTTTCTTCTCCCGATGAGCGGACTGAAAGAACTGCAGCGACTCCTGGGCTCAGCTGACGGGGAAATTCCCGTAAGAATAGTCGTGGATTCAACACTCGTTTTTTTCCAGATGGGGAGTATGGAATTTTCCGTAAGAAGAGTGGAAGCAGTATTTCCAAATTACGAAAAGATCCTCAATCCCCAGAGCACTACAAGCCTTGACGTGGATAGAAGCTTACTCATAGCAGCTCTGGAAAGGGTCGACGTTATCGTACGGGATTTCAGCCGCATGGTTTTGTTCCGCATGTCTCCCGAGGGAGACCTTGTCCTTATGGGCAAAGCTCCGGAAACAGGGGCTGTAGAAGAGATACTGGAGGGAAAAATGGAGGGAGAACCTCTCACCGTTGCCTTTAATGTCGGTTTTCTTCTCGACGGACTGAAAGCGCTTTACGGAGACAGGGCATTTGTAAGTTTCAACGGACCAGAAGGACAGATGACAATGCTCCGGCCGGGAGAAACGGATTTCCTGTACATGGTCATGCCTATAAAGCTGACGGAAAGCGACCTTTCTTTTGAGGAAACGGAAGAAGAAGGGGAGGAATTTCCTCAGGTGTAACAATGTGGTGTTCCGAATTTTCGACGAGAAACTTCAGAAATCTTTCCCCGCTCCGGATTTCCTGGGGACCCGGTCTCAATCTTGTCACGGGAAACAACGGGGCAGGGAAAACGAACTGTATTGAAGGACTCCATCTCCTGACGGGATGGGGTCCTTTCGGCGACAGGACAGACCTGGTTTCATGGGAAACTGAAGGTGGACAGGCTTTCCTGAGCGGATCTTTCTGCGGTGAAGAAAACGTCTTTATTGCCGCTTCCATTGGAGGAAACACCGTGATGAAATGCGACGGCAGAAGGATCTCCTTTCCTGAGGCACGTTCCCGGGTACCCGCGCTGGCTTTTTTGCCCGGAGACATGTCCATTCTCGACGGAGCCCCATCGATCAGGAGAAATTTCCTCGACCGTCTCTGTGCGCTTCTTTTCCCCCTTTACGCCAGACGGTTAAACGATTACCGCCGCGCGGTCCGGCACCGCACGGTACTGCTTCGTTCGGGAAAAAGAACCGATGCAGTATCCCGAACCATGGCTCCCCTTGTCTCATGGATATGGCAGTGCAGGGAGGAGGCAGTCCGCCTTCTGGCCCTTGGTCTTTCAGCATTTCCGGGGCTTCTCCCCGGTATTATTGAACTCAAACATGCCAGGGGAGGAGCGGGCCGTAAAAATGACGGAATTGAGGACTGGTGGGCTTCCCTTGAGGTCCGAAGCGAGAAAGAAAAACAGCTTTGTATTTCCCTGGTTGGTCCTCACCGGGATGACCTGCATATTCTCTGCGGGGAAAGAGAAGCTGCTTCATGCTTCAGCAGGGGCCAGATACGGAGGGCATCGGTTTCCCTTATGCTTGCTGCCGGGAAAGCTGTTGAAGCCAGGCTTCGGCGAAAACCGATCGTGCTTCTTGATGAAATTGCTTCGGAGCTGGACCGAAACGGCCGGGAATCTACAGTGGAAGCACTGCACAGCACCGGATGGCAGGTAATTGCCGCAGCGGCAGAGCCGGTCACTGATCGTTGGCCAGGAAGCGTATGGAAAGTTGAAGAGGGCTACATCATTCCTCTCGGGGGATAAAAGGCACTGCAACATGAAAGGACGACCACGTAATGGCTGTTTTTGAAAAAAAATACGATGTTATAGTAGTTGGAGGAGGGCATGCCGGCTGTGAAGCAGCCCTTGCAGCAGCACGGATGGGAGCTTCGGTGCTTCAGCTCAGCCTGTACCTGGACAATACTGCACTCATGCCGTGTAATCCTTCTATAGGAGGTCCGGCAAAAGGACACCTCGTTCGGGAAGGAAGCGCTCTCGGGGGCGAACAGGCAGAGGCCGCTGATGTTTCCGCGATGCTCATCAGGAGACTGAATACCTCGAAAGGGCCGGCAGTTCAGGCGCTCCGGGCACAATGCGATCTTCGTGAATACGCCGCCCACTTTACCCTTGCGGTACAAACGCAGCAGAATCTCGAGGTCCACCAGGATATAGTGACGGCAATATGGGTGGAAAAAGGAAAAATACGGGGCGTCCGGACAAAGTACGGCTTCACCTACGAGGGCAGAACGGTTGTTTTGACCACAGGCACATACCTCGGCGGAAAAGTGTACATAGGTGAAACGAGCTTCCCGTCAGGTCCTCTCGGCCAGGTGCCTGCCGACGAACTCCCGGGATCGCTGAACGAACACGGTATACGTACAGGGAGAATGCGTACGGACACGACCCCCCGGCTCCACTATGACACTCTTGATCTTTCATCTCTTGCAGTCCAGGAAAGTGCCGGTGAACCCCTAGCTTTTTCCCTCTGGAACGAGGGAAAGGTACACGAAGGATATTCCTGCCGCCTTACAAGGAGCAATTCGAGGACTCATGATATTATCAGGAAAAACTTCCACCGGTCTCCCCTGTACATGGGATGGATGAATGGTTCGGGGCCGAGGTACTGCCCTTCAATTGAGGACAAAGTCATCCGTTTTCCCGAGAAGGACAGCCACCTCCTTTTTCTTGAGCCTGTTTCCAGGGCTAACCGGGAAGTCTATATACAGAATTTCTCCACCAGCCTTCCCTATGACGTTCAGTGTGAGATGGTCCACTCCCTTCCCGGATGTGAAAAAGCCCATATCACCCGTCCGGGGTATGCCATAGAGTACGATTACATTTTCCCGACCCAGCTTTTTCCCACTCTCGAGACGAAACCCGTACAGGGGCTTTTCTGTGCGGGGCAGATAAACGGCACATCCGGCTACGAGGAGGCCGCTGCCCAGGGTCTTCTTGCAGGGATCAACGCAGCCCTTACGGGCAGGGGAGAGGAGCCGGTAGTGCTTTTGAGGTCACAGGCATACATAGGCGTTCTTGTAGACGATCTTGTAACAAAGGGTACCCATGAACCATACAGAATGCTGACAAGCAGGTGCGAACACAGGCTTCTGCTCAGGCATGACAACGCTGACCGGAGATTGGCTCCCGTCGGCAGGAAACTAGGGCTGATCGGGGACAGCCGATGGAACGCCCTCCTTTCCAAGTGGAAGAGAATTGATGACGAGATCGACCGTCTCGAAAGGGTAAAAATTTATCCTTCCGAGAGTCTGAACAGCGAGCTTGCAGCCATGGAATCAGCTCCCTTGACGGAACCTGTATCCGCCGCTGACCTTCTTCGCCGCCCGAGGGTTCCCTATTCTCTTGCCGCCGCATATTCCATTTCTCCTGTCTCTCTTGGCAGGGAAGAAGCTTTTGCCCTCGAGGTTGAGGTAAAATATGAAGGATATATCCAAAGACAGCACCGTCAGGTCGCACGTCTTGAAAAAATGGAGGATGTTAGCCTTCCTGGGGATATGGATTACTCCCAAATTCCCGGACTGCTTTCGGAAAGCAGGCAGAAGCTGAATACAATACGGCCCATGACCCTTGGACAGGCCGGACGTATTTCCGGGGTGACACCGACTGATATCCATCTTCTGTCGGTGTATCTGAACTCTCTTTCCCGGAGGGATTCCGCAGATGAGGAAAAAGAGACTCGATAAAGGAACCCCAGGCCCGGTTGCGGCTATTCTTCGGATGGCCCTTCCGAAAGGCGCTGAAGAAAAACTTGCAGTTCCCGGGCTGAGAAAAGAATGGGAATCCATAGTCGGTCCGGTGCTCGGGAAAAAAACAATGCCCGATGACCTGGAAAAGGGAGTCCTTCTTGTGAAAGCGGAGACATCTTCCTCTGCAAAGGCGCTTTCCATGCGGGCTGCTTCTGTAGCCCGCGCTGCATCCAAGGCGGCAGGAATTCCTGTATCTTCCATTCGTGTCGTTGTAGGCAGACCGGCTCCGGAAACCTCAGCAGGGATGCGCATCCGCAGGAAAACCGCAAGGATAATCCCTGCAAAAGAAGACGTGGAGCAGGCTTTTGCCGGGATCAAAGAGAACTTTTCCCCTGAGAAGGAACAGGTTGCAAAACGGCTTGCATCGCTTATGATCGTCTATCGGATGCGTTTCCCCGATAAATAAACCCGATTTATCCAAAACTCCCTGTGGCTGAATTTCTGTTTTCCCGACAGCCGTGATACTGATACAGGCTTTTCCTCTCCCATGTTTCTCCTGCTCTGAACAGGTGAAAAAAGGAATCCTTTTTTCTTCATGATATTTTCGTCCGGAACACTGCGTGTTTTTTCTTCCGGAAAAAAGCTGCTGCACTCAAAAAAAGCTGTTTATATGATGGAAAGGGTATATAATAACTGATCATAGTTGACGAAAGGAGAGCTGCTCCTATGAAAAAAATCTGCAGCTTTTCGGTTTTGCTTGTTCTGTTTTTCTTTTCGGGCGGTGAATCTTTCGCCTCCGATGACCCGGTGAAACGGTTCGATGACCTGGTTCTTCGCTACGAAAGAAGAATACAGGGACGGGAATCTTCCTCACTGCTCAGGACAGCCCTTGAATCGGAAGCGGAAACGGCGGAACCGTATGCCTTGTGGCGGTCCCTCTTCAGACCGGAAATTTCCCCGAGAAAAGGAGCTGCGAACGCGCTTTCGCTTCTGTCATCACTGGTAGATAGGGGAGACCCGGCGGAGTGGGACAGCGCAAACGGATTCGTGTACCCTTCCATCACACCGAAACCTCTCATGGCGGCAGACAGCATTTATATGGCGATCCTCTTTCTCCTGGAGATGGAGAATGAAGAAGCCGGACACCTGGCTGTTTTCCTTCTGGAAAGTTTTATTGAATCGTCGAGGGGCAAATTTTTCTTCGTCACCAGCTGCCCTGAAGCCTATTCTTTCATTGCGGCGGAGATGGAGAAAAGAAACCTTCTCCCTTCTTTCGGCCGGTGGCCGGACGGAGATATCACCGGAACACTCCCTTTCGCATCTCCTGTAAGAGACTGGGTAACGTACGGAAGGGCTCTTTCCGAGGGCATGGTTTTTCTTGACGGAGCCGGCAGGCCCCAGTCAAACGGAACGTATGCCTGGGACAGGAAACGGGGGGAAATATACACGGTTATTGACGAATCCGACATTATATTATTCCCGTTCGATTAAATTCGATCAAAGATTAAAAAAGAGCCGGGAAAGAACCCCGGCTCTTCTATCATTATAACGTACTGTAATCCCACATATTATTTTGGGAGGTATTTGGAAGGGTTGACTGCCCTGCAGTTGAGAAGAATACTGAAGTGAAGGTGATCTCCCGTTGAACGGCCCGTTCTTCCGACCTCGGCTATAGGCTGTCCCCGCCTTACCCATGCCCCTTTTTTTACAAGGTTTTTCCTGTTGTGGCTGTACCTTGAAACCATTCCTCTTCCATGATCCAGCGTTACCGTATTGCCGAATCCTCCGAAAACACCGGAGAAAATAACCCTTCCCGACCGGACTGCAAGAATATGAGTCCCTGATGGAGCCGCAATATCAATGCCGTCGTGAAGCCTTCCCCCTCTGGGTCCGAAAGGCGAAGAGATCCGACCTTCCAGCGGGCGGATAAATGGTTCGATCCCTTTGGCGAGGGTCTCTTCAATATTTTTCGGCCTTGGCGGAGTTTTTGGAATTGCTTCCTGCCGAAGCAGAGGGAGGATGGTTTCTCCTCTCTGGCGCGCCCGGTGTTCTGCCAGTGTAGCGATAAGGTCGGAGTCCTTCCGCGGAACGAGCAGCCTGTCTCCTGCGGATGGTGCGGTTTCAGCGGCCGTCAGTTCGTTGGCTCTTGCGACGGTCCTGGGGGAAACACCGTACCTGCCGGCGATAAAAGCGACCGATTCGCCTTTTTTGACGGAATGCTCAACCCATGGAGTCATATTCGCGGAAGAAAACCCGGGAAAAAGGAAACTGCAGAAAAAAACTAAAGACACGAAAAAAATGCGTGCGAGACGAAAAAATGCTGAAGGTAACAATGTACATCATCCCTTCCAGGAGAAAAGAAAAAATTAAAACTCCGCCAATTTATTTTCAGAAAATTTAGTTATCATATGGGCGTTTTTTTATTATAGCAGATGAAAAAGAAATATCATGTGCCCAGCTTGGTGATACAATAGCACAAAAATAACAAAGCGTGCCATGATGCTTTGCTTTGGACCAGGGAGAGACGTCATTATGGAAACCCCGTACACGATACCGGAAGAACTGCAGCCGCTCATAACATTCCACGGACATTTTTGTCCGGGCATGCTCATCGGATGGCGTGCGGCGAAGCTGGCCATGAAACTGCTTGAAACATCAAGGGACAAGGATGAAGAGATGGTTGCGATAACAGAAAACGATGCGTGCGGTGTGGATGCGATCCAGTTTATTCTCGGTTGCACGTTCGGCAAGGGCAACCTGCATTTTCGCGATTACGGCAAACAGGCCTTTACGATATTCCGGCGTTCGGACGGCAAAGGGGTGCGGCTGGTTCTGACAAGCCCGGACAGGGAACTGACACGGGAAGAGTCTGCGAAACGCATGCTGGAAGAATCGGATGAATCACTCTTCTCTGTCCAGGAACCGCAGGAACCTATTCCTGAAAAGGCAGTTATCCGAAAATCAGGTTTTTGCTCCGTCTGTGGGGAACGGGTCATGGAGTCGAGGCTCAGGCTGTTTGCCGATGGTCGCGCGGCATGTATACCCTGTTCGGTTCCGGCGGAAAAGAATGGACAGGCTCATTGAAAACAAACAGGAGAGCATAAAATGAAGAAAAAGAGGGCATTTCAGACGGATCTTGCGGGACTCGCAGGATCGGGAATTCTGTGTTTCCTGGCTGCCGCAGCCGGGGGAGCCGCATCAGTAAATGCCGGCGGGTTTTACAGCGAACTGATGCGGCCTTCATGGGCTCCCCCAGGATGGGTTTTCGGGCCGGTCTGGACCGTCCTGTACGCGATGATGGCCGTTTCAGCATGGCTTGTATGGAGACAACACCGCTTCAGGGGCGCCCCGGCGGCTCTTTCCCTTTTCGTGGTGCAGCTTGGGGCAAACGCGTTATGGACCTGGATTTTTTTCGTGTGGCGGATGGGTTTTTTCGCCTTCGCCGAGATACTGGTTCTCCTGGTGCTGATAATCACAGTCACGGAAGCGTTCAGAAGAAAAAACAGGTTAGCCGCCCTGCTCCTGGTTCCCTATATTGCATGGACCGCATTTGCGGCGGTTCTCTCGTTCACTGTATGGAGGCTTAATCCGGCGCTTCTTGGGTGATTTTCCCGCGGCACAACTGCAGAATTACAATATTTACACTGCAGCGGCAGGATAGGTTACTTCCTTGCTGCAGTGGGGCTTCCTCCCTCCGGGACGATTACGGACACACTCAAGTCTTTCAGTGAGCCGCGGAAAACTGCGAGTCCGTATCCTTTTCCGGCTGCCTCCTTTGCCGTGCAGCCGCTGAAAAGAAAATCCTCTCCCCCGGGAAGCCATGCAGGAGCCATTGCGTTGATACTGTCAGAAGTGATCCTGCGTGTTTTCCCGTCCTCCGGTGTGTGGAGAAAAAGAGCCGACATAAGTCCGTCGCCGCTTTTCATCCATGATGAAGTATCTTCCACTTCACCGTCGAAGAGCCAGCGTTTCCCGTCAGGTGAAATAGCGAAGGTCATTGCACTCGATGCCATGGCCTTGCCGATAACGGAGGGAAGTTTGCCTGTTTTCTCTGTTTTTCCCGTTTCAGCGGAAATCCGGTAAAGGTTTTCCAGGTCATGGCAATAGATGAAACGGCTGTCCGGAGACCAGAAGTGGGAAAACACCCCCCGAAGCCCCGGAGCGGGAGCCCGGAAACGCCCGTCCTTCAGGGTGAGGAGTCCGGAAATCCAGTCGGATTGTTTTTCGTCAAAATGATTGAAGACGAGCATCCTCCCGTCCGGAGACCATTTCGGACCATAGCTGTTTTCACCCGGTATTGAACTGAATGTCATGTTTTTCTTCGATGCTATGGAGTAAACGGCGATCACCCTGCCAAAACCGTCCCTGCCTGCGGCGGCAGTATAGGCGACAGATGTGCCGTCTGGTGAGATCTGCGGATCGTATCCTTTCACAAGTGCCTTTGCTTTTGTTCCTCCTGTATCAGTGAGGTAGATGATTCCGTCCTTTTCAAAGATGACAGGGACGGGCCCTGTTCCGGCTGCAGCCGACGGATTGCCCCAAGCCGGGGCGATCACCGAAAGTACTGTAAGAATAAGGATGAGGGCTATTTTTCTTTTAATCACCGGAAGCACTCCTTTCCCGGAATTCTTTTCTTCCGGGCACTTGTGTTATGAACTGACCGGGGGAAATTTTGTGAAAATGTGCATGAGTTGTCCACATTGCCCGGAACACTCTGAGCTTTTCCTCCTGTTTATCCACATGTTGTTCCTTCGAAAATTGCCTCGAATGTGCCCGAAAGGGATACGAATGCGTGGAAAACGTCGGGATCGAAATGATCGGGCTTCACCCGGCCGTCCCCTTCGGTGATGATCTTCATGGTATGTGCATGTGCAAGGGGATCTTTGTAAGCCCGGGGCGAGCGGAGTGCGTCGTAAATATCTGCAATGGCCGTTATCCGTCCCTCCCAGGGGATTTCCGTGCCTTTCAGACCGGAGGGATACCCGCTGCCGTCCCATTTTTCATGATGGGTCAGGCAGATATTTCTTGCCATTGACAGCCATGACGCGTCTCCAAGAATATCTGCCCCCCAGGCCGGGTGGTGCTTGATGATCCCGAATTCTTCAGCTGAAAGAGGTCCCGGCTTGCAGAGGATCTCATGGGGAACCTTGAGCTTCCCGATATCATGAAGCCTGGCAAAGAGGGAAATTTTCTCCTGTTCCGCCTTGCTCCTGCCGATCTCGCCTGATAAAATCCTGCAGTATTCGCCTATTCGTGCGATATGATCTTCCGTTTCATCATGGTAAATACCCGTGATGAACTGGAGTTTTTCCGCCATGTAGGAATAGGACGCTTCAACTTCCCGACGCATTTTTTCTCCGTGAACAAGCCCTCCGAGGTAAGACGCCACAGGAACGAGGGTTTCCAGGAGAAAGGGGTCTTCTTTCGTAGGCTTGTCGAATGCTATTTCCAGAACCCCTTCCTCTTCTCCCGCCTGAAACAGGGGAATGAGGAGTTCGCTTCTCACTGCAGGATTTATTGCCCGTGCCGTTGGATGGCGGGCGAAATCTTCCACCCAGAGTGGGTGGCGGGACCTGATGCTCTCGGTTGCAGCGATTTCCTCCCTTTGAATGACAAACCCGGAAAGATCACCGTCGTATCCGCTGAAGGCCGTCATGTGATATTTGTCTCCTTCAACGGATGAAAGAAGAACGCCGTAGGCGCCCAGGTCCCCTCTGATCCTGTGCAGGGTGGATTCAATGGCACGGCGTGGATCTTCGCTTCTGGCGAAGGTATGAGAGAAGTCAAGGGTCCTTTCCCAGAGGGCCTCCCGCATGCGGAGGCGGCTGTTGACCTGTTCAAGTTCTTTATTCATCACGGCGGTTTCCCTGTTGAAGGCTGCCAGTTCTTCCTGCTGCCTGGAGATCACCCGGAAAAGGTTCCGGAGGTTTCCGGTGAAGGCGTTCATTTCCCGCACGAAGGATTTTTTCAGACTGTAAAACCTGACCGCAAGGGCGTTCATTGTTTCCACAGCCCTGTCATGCCTTCCACCTTCAAGGTCTTCGAGACGTGTGCTCATTTCGTCCGCAAGGGAGGCGATTTCCTGTATACTTCTGTAGATTCCCCGTTTCCAGATCATCCAGATAAGGAAAATCGCAAAAAGAGTACCGAGGGCAGCCGCCGCCGAAAAGAAAGCTCCGTAGAGAGCGTTGTAAAGCAGCTTGCTCACAGGGTACGCAAGAGTGAGGCTGAGACCGTAGAGAAACGGCTCCTGCCTGAGAATTATCCGTTCACCGAAGTGGGAGGAGACCAGAGACCACTCCCCTCCGCCGGGGGGGACCCTGAGCACAAGCCCCCTCATCTGCACGTGGGAGGCAAGCCCGGAATTCTCCTGCGCTGAACCGGTCCAGACGGTGGAACCGCTCGAAGTGGAAAGGACGGGGAGGATCCTGCTCGTGCCTGCCGCATCGAGTTCGTCGAGCTGAAGTTTTATGGCGGCGAATACTTTCAGTCCGTCCACGGTCATTGTCCTGGTGAGAAGATTTCCTCCGTAGGGGTCGAGAAGATCGTTCATCTCCCATCCGGGGGTGAGGATCTCTTCAGGGAGGATCATTCCCTCAGGAAGCCGGCCTTTGAGTGTTTTTTCCACCCGGTCTCCGTCGAGGACAGCGATCATTGTTACGGAGCTCCGGAGGTCACGTGACTGTATCCCTTCAACTGTGTCTCTGATGAAATCTTCCCCTCTCTCGACCTGTTTCCCGAGAATAAGAGAACCCGCCCTGATGAATGTTTCTCCATAGGAAGAAAATTCCATCAGCTGGGATTTGATGCGGAAAAATGTCGATATCGCCCCTTCTGCGATGATGACGGCAAGAAAGAAGAGGAGAACGGCAGGAATGAATGTACCGAGGGAAATATATCTCTTTTTCATTGTTCTGCCCCGTGAGCAGCGGCACGGGAAAACGTCGCCGAAAAAGAACGGGTGAAAGGAGTCCATCCCTTTTCGCCCAGCGAGAGAAGGGAAACGGGAAGGAGGAGATCCCCGTTTCGATCCATCGCTATTTCCCCGTGGGACAAGGACAGTTCCTGAAGCTCCTTCAGAACCGACGCAACTTTTTTCCTGTTGTTTGAACCTGCGATGGAGATGGCTGCATCAAGCATGGCCACGGCGTCATACCCCATGGAGAGCGTTACTGGAGGAATATGATCCCCGTAGGTCTCCCTGACAAACACAGTAAAGGGATGCGTATCCCATCCTGAAGGAAGGGAAGCGGCAGTCAGAAGCCCTTCCCCGAAAACTCCTGCGAGAAGCCGTGTTCTGTGGGACACCGCCCTGTTCGATGCAAATACTTCAAGATGGGGAGTCCTGAGGCGGAGTTCCCTCATCGCAATAGCGGCAAGCCAGTCAGGAAGGACAAGGAGGACTGCATCCATACCTCTGCCTGTCCGTTCGAAATTCTCTATGATCTTGTTCAGGTCACCGCTGAAGACCAGGGTTCTTTTGGGAGGAATGCCCGCTCCTGATTCGAAATCTCGAATGAACTCCTGGACGTAGGAGCTTTCGAATCCGCTGACAATGGCCGCATAGGCCCTGATCCCCCGTTCTTTCGCACACAGTCCGAGTTCATGGCCGCCGCTCTCCGGGCGGGGCCGGAATACAAAATCATTTTCCCTTGCAAGCAATGACCCGGGTTCGAGGGAAATAACGGCGATCCCGTAAGAATTGGTTATTTCCGGGAGAAGCAGAGGGTACTGGAGGTCGGTTCCTCCGATGACCGCTGCGGCATTTTTTTGCGCGGCCAGATGCATGGCCCCATTTATATCAGTTCCATCGAGAAGGAGAGGCACATATCTTCTGGAAGAAGAGCGGGAATTGAAGTACTCCATGGCCAATACCACCGACTGAAGAGCCTGACGGGAGACGACCGTTCCCATGGAGTCCCGGTCGTTGAAAAGAAAGCCGACATATACCGTGGCAGCTGAAAGGGACCATGTAATAATTGAAAAAAGAATAACACCTGCCATGACGGAAAAGACAATGCGTTTTTTCACGGTGTCGCCCTCCGCTCAACTGGTTCTCCGTTGCCCGTATTCATCTGGAAGAAGCATAGAATAATTCAATGCTACCATAAAAACAAAAGAACAGTTCATTGCAGGGAAGAATAATGAAGTTTTTTAACGGTAATACTGTGCAGCGAATCATTACTACTGGATGTATGTGAAGTTTTTTTCAAGAAAGAGGGATCTGCATGCATTCACTGCGTTTTTGTCCAGGGAGCATCCACCGAGCCGGTTTATTTCACCGAGGACTGTATTGATGGCAAATGCAGGCCTGTAGGGGCGGTGCGAGGTCATCGCCTCGACCATGTCGGCAACGGCGATGATCCTGGCTTCAGGGAGGATCTCTCCGTCCCGGATGCCGTCAGGATAGCCGCTTCCGTCCAGACGTTCGTGATGCTGCCTGACGATGGTGTGAAGCGGCCAGGAGAGGTTTATTTTCATCAGGATCTGCTCTCCGGCCTCGCAGTGTCCTTTAACCAGTTCGAACTCGAGATGGGAAAGTTTGCCGGGCTTGTTCAGAATCTCTCCCGGGACAACAAGATTTCCTATTTCATGTACAAGAGCAGCCTGCCGGACTCGCCTGACAAACGACCTGCCATAGCCCATTTCAGCCGCTATTGCTCCAGCAAGTGCCGCAACCCTCCGCTGGTGCCCGTGGATATAGGGATCCTTTGCCTCCGTGACCGATGCGAGAACCTCAACAGTTTCATTAAAGACGCGCTCCATGCTCTCAATATTCTCTTCAAGTGCTGTCTGCACCAGTTTTGAATCAGTAATGTCCTGACCTGCTGCCCGGAATTCCTTCCTTTCGTCCGCTCCTGTTGCGAGACGCCGTACAGTCCACCGATGCCATCTCAGAGAACCGTCCGGGGTGTTGACCGGTATTTCTGCAGTAATCGAAGACCAGCCGGTGAGAAGTTTTCGAAAGAGCCTGGTGATCTGCGGATGGTTATCTTTCGGAATGAAGTTCAGGATATTGGAACCCGGCAGCTTTGCGGGAGACTGCCTGAAGAACGAACAGAATTCCCGGTTTGCGAAGGAAAGGAACCCCCTGCTGTCAAAGGAGCAGAACATTGCCGGGATATCCTCCACGAGGGAGCGGTACTGCTCCCTGTTTTTTCTCAGGTTCTCCTCCGCCTTTTTCAGAGCCGTCAGATCCATGTAGAGACTGTACGTCCCCATTTGTTTGCCGTTCATCACTATAGGGAACGCAGTGCCGCTGACGTAGATACATTCTCCGTTCTTGCGGTGCCGCTCCCCCTCGAAGAAAATGGTATTCCCTTCAACAACGGCGCGGGTATTCGCTTCGGCCTCCGTGCGTGTTTCGGGAGTTGCGAACAGGTCATCCACCAGCTGTCCTTCCATCTCTTTCTTCGAGTATCCGAACACGTGTTCCGTCGACGTGTTTGCTGAGATGATCCGCCCGTCCATGCTGCACTGTTGTATGGGTATCGGAGAATTCTGAAAGAGCTGTTCCAGGAATGCGGATTTCGCGTCAAACTTCTCCTGGACACAGACGATCTCTGAAATATCACGCACAACGGCGTAAAGCGCCTTCTGTCCTTTCCAGTCAAGGGGGGCTTTCTGAATCTCGACCTCCCTGTTTTTCCCGGACGCCAGCCTGTGCCTTGTGCACTGAGAAACAGACGTCGTTTCCTTATGCCGTTCTCCGATGGAGGGGTCCTGAACCGCCGGTGGGGCCTCGAGGTCGGAAATATTTAGTGACTGCAGGTATTCCCGAGTATATCCGTAGAATGAGAGAGCGGCATCGTTGGCTTCAAGAATTGACTCTGATTCGGGCTGGAGAATGAACATCACGGAAGGATTATTGAAGAACAGGTCCTTCAGGAGCTGTTCTTCACAAGCCGGGCTATGTCCTTTGCCGCTGAATGCGCTGCTCTGTACGTCCACTGGAAAATACTCCTTCCGGAAAGCGCCGGTTCGAAGAACGGGTGCTTGGATACAGCCGCATTGTATCAGAAAAAGTCTCTTTCGCCATTAACTACATATGAATGTCATCCAATAGAGACTTTATTCTATATAGTGGCATATTTTTGAAGATTCTTCGAGCTGTTTTTTAACCGCTTTCCAGTCTGGAAGGATTCTCCCGAGGAGGGAGCGGAAATCTTTTCCGTGGCCGGAATGGACCGCATGGCACAGTTCATGGATCATTACATAATCTATGCACGTACGGGATGCCTTGACGAGATGAGTGTTCAGCGTAATTCCGCTTTTCCTCGAGTAACTGCCCCACCGTGCGCGCATATACCGGATCCCGAGAGGGGGAGGAGCATCGATAAAGGAGCAGAGGGGAAGGCATCGTTCCATGCTGTTTGCGAATTCCTTTTTCGCCTCCGCCGAGTACCATTTCCTGAGCGCTTTCCCGATTCCTTCCCGCACAGAATTCTGTTTTCCAGTGGTCACCCTGAGGATTTTACCGTCCAGCCGGGCAGAATTTCCCCTTCCATCAGCAACATCAAGTCGAATCATTTCCCCGAGGAAGGGAACCCGGGACCCGTCCCCGAGAGGAGGCCGCGTCGGCAGGGGAGGAACTGCGGGGAATCCGGCAAGTTTTTCCTGTATCCATGTTTCCCTGCATTCAACAAGCCTTTTGACGTCGCTTTCCTTCATGAAACGGGGAGCCTTTACGGAAACAGTCCCGTCCGGCCTGACGGTGATCTGAAATGTTTTCCTTGCCCCATACTCCAGGGTGTAGGTGATGTTTCCAGGTGTTTTGTGATTTGTTTTTTGTTCAGACACAGGAGGCAGATCTCCCTTACAGAGTTTTCTCAATCCTACCATTTTCCTGTGAAACCTGCCTCCGGTTTCTCTGGTATAGTTATTCTCTCAGAACAGGTGAAAAGGGGAGGCGGCCGGAAGGATGGAACAGAGAGTCCGGGAAGATATTTCTTTCAGGGGTGCGATGGAGGTGCTTGCAGGGATAACGGCAATTCTTGCCGGAGGTACTTTTATCCTCGGATTGAATATCGTGGTGCTTCTTGCAGCCTGCGGCGGGTTCACTACCTGGATTTTCACCAGGAGGTATGGATTCGGGTGGAAATTTCTCTTCAAAGAAGGTGTCCTTCCCATGTTTTTCAGGGCCTCGGGAGCCCTTTCCATCCTTATGAGCGTTGGGCCTCTCATTGCGGCATGGACCCTTTCCGGAACGATCCCCTATCTTGTCATCGCAGGGCTTGCTTTGCTCACGCCTTCCCTTTTTCTTCCGTCTGCCTTTCTGCTCTGCTGCTTCGCATCTCTTCTCACAGGGACATCATGGGGTACTGCCGCCACGTTTGGGGTAGCCCTCACCGGAATAGCCGCCGGCCTTGGAGTTCCTCCCGAAGCGGCTGCGGGGGCGA
>CAYTQC010000006.1:937-1160 GCA_964439735.1 uncultured Synergistaceae bacterium | reverse complement strand
CTCGCTGCCGCCGTTGCTGAGGTGGATGTGATCGATCATATCAGGTCTACACTCTGGACGACCATGCCGGGCTTTGTCCTGAGCATGGCGGTTTACGGTATCGCAGGGTGGGGAATCAGCGGATCCATAGATCCAGCAAGGATCGAGGCAGTAACATCGGCAATCGGCGGTCATTTTTTCCTGACACCTGCTCTGCTTATTCCTCCTTTTGCCCTTCTGGTCA
>CAYTQC010000006.1:551-921 GCA_964439735.1 uncultured Synergistaceae bacterium | reverse complement strand
TTTGCGCTTTTTCAGGGATACGGGCCACTTGACATTCTATCCGCCATGGCCGCCGGTCCTGATATTTCTACGGGAGTTGCCTCTGTGGACGACCTTTTGAGCAGGGGAGGGCTTCTTTTTCTTGCGGGTGTAGCTGTGGTCGTATGCATTGCGTATGTATTCGCGGGCCAGCTCGAAGCCACCGGAACGTTCAGACGGACAGGGACATTTCTGAAAGAAAGGTTTATCGGGGAGAGCAGGGGGCGTTTCGTGTTTTCAGTTTCGGTCACCGGAATGGTCGTTGCCGTAGGTACGGGGAATTCGTACCTCAGCGAGATACTGCCGGGAACAATGTACAAGAAACTCGCGGACGAGATGGATATTTCCCGGA
>CAYTQC010000006.1:0-516 GCA_964439735.1 uncultured Synergistaceae bacterium | reverse complement strand
CACTGTACCTTACCTCAGTGCTAGGGGTTTCCCCTTCAGGATACCTGCCATGGGCAGTGGTCTGCTACACGGGATTTGCTGCGGCGTGGCTGTACGGTTTTACGGGGATCGCCATGTGGTCTTCGGAGAAAAAAGGATAATTGAAAAGGGAGGAAAATAAAATGCTTCTCATTCGGAACGCTGATCTGTATGACCCCGAACCCAGAGGTCTGAGCGATATTGTAATATCCGCAGGCCTGATCCTGGCGGTATGCCCTTCCGGAGAGATCCCGCCCGCGTCTTTTTCATTTGCGGGTGAGGAGCTTCGGGTCGTGGATGCCGGCGGTGATCTTGTGATGCCGGGGATTATCGACCGTCACGTACACTTTAACGGAGCCGGGGGAGAGGGAGGGCCCGCCAACCGGACGCCGCCCCTGCAGCTTTCGTCCTTCGTGAAGGCGGGAGTTACCTCGGCGGTCGGGATGCTCGGAACAGACGGGACCTGCCGGGCACTTGAGGATCTTCTCATGAAAGCAA
>CAYTQC010000005.1:0-42345 GCA_964439735.1 uncultured Synergistaceae bacterium | reverse complement strand
CAGTCCCAGTGTGGCCGGTCGCCCTCTCAGGCCGGCTACCCGTCGTCGCCTTGGTGAGCCGTTACCTCACCAACCAGCTGATAGGACATGAGTCCCTCTCCCGGCGGAATGTCTCCATTCCTTTCACCTCTCGGCGTACGGGGTATTAGCAGCCGTTTCCAACTGTTGTCCCCCTCCGGCAGGCAGGTCCTCATGCATTACTCACCCGTCCGCTACTAACATACACTTCAGCAAGCTTCCATGTATGCCCGTTCAACTTGCATGTGTTAAGCACGCCGCCAGCGTTCGTCCTGAGCCAGGATCAAACTCTCAAATATTTTCTGCTCAAGGCTCGCTCTTTTACCTCTTTCCTTCACCTATAATTCTGTCAAGGTCCCTGTTTCTCTTGTTTCACACTTGGCTGCCGCCAGAGTGCCTGAAGATAATACTCGAGGACTGGAATACTGTCAACGCCTTCTGTGAGTATTTATATAGCGATTTAAAGTTTACAAGCAGTATTTTATTACAATAAAAAAATGATATTTTGCAGGTAATCATTGCACCAGCACTGACATAACTCCCTACAGATATTTTAAAGATCTATTTTAGTACAATTCACTGGCTTTTTATTTTTCTTCTTCGTCGAGCTCCAGTATTCCTTCTTCTATATTCAGGAGCGGGACCTCATCATCAACAGCAGGTTCTTCCGGTTCAGGAGAAGGCAGACTGAGATCAAGTCCGGCGGCTGCAAGGGAAAGTACCTCGTTTACCACTTCCTGCATAAGTTCGGGATGCTCCTCAAGGTATTGGGCAACTGCCTCTTTTCCCTGGGCAAGAGTTTCTCCCCTGTAGGCTAGCCAGGATCCTTTCCGTTTGATAACATCAAAGTCGATGCCCATATCAACAATGGACATTCCTTTGGGAATCCCCTTGCCGTAGATAAGGGATGAGTGACCCGTTTTAAAGGGAGGGGCCTGCTTGTTTTTGACGACTTTCATCCACAGCTCGTGTCCGATGGTGTCGTCGCCTTTCGTAATGGATTTCCCTCTTTTGACTTCAATCCTAACCGAACTGTAAAACTTCAGCGCTCTTCCTCCGGTGGTGGTTTCCTGGGGCCCCTGGCTGTACCCCGTACTTATCTTGGCCCTGAGCTGGTTTATAAAAACGACCACACAATTGCTTTTTGAAATAGCGGACGTTAACCTTCGGAGTGCATAGGACATGAGACGCGCCTGAAGCCCAACCTGGCTGTCGCCGATTTTACCGTCAATTTCCGCCTGCGGCGTCAGGGCTGCGACCGAGTCCACAACCACAATGTCAACGGCACTGCTCCTGACCAGGGTATCGAGTACGTAAAGAGCCTGTTCTCCGCTGTCGGGCTGGGCTATGTACAGGGACTGCACGTCCACCCCCAGGGTAGATGCAAGACGCGGGTCGAGAGCGTGCTCCGCGTCAATAAACGCGGCGATGCCTCCCTTTTTCTGCGCCTCGGCTACCGCATGAAGGGCGACCGTGGTTTTTCCTGAGCCTTCAGGTCCAAATACTTCTACGATCCTGCCGCGGGGCAGTCCACCAATTCCAAGGGCTACGTCGAGGGGAAGAATGCCTGTTGAGATGACCTCGACAGCAGCTTTGAAAGACTCCCCAAGCCGCATTATGGAGCCTTCGCCGAATTTCCCCCTGATATCTTCAATTGCCTGTTCAAGTACGTCTTCTCGTGTCTGGGGATTTTTCTTCTTTGCCAATAAGAGCACTCCTTTCATTGATCACAGTTTATGATTTGTTTTTCAGACTTCGGTTTTACCGGAGGATCCACTTTCGGATGACCGCATACTCGGGTCCATGGGGTTTCAGCACGCTTTTCATGAGGTACAGGGAATCAGCTGTCCATTCAGCTTCCCTGAACTGGTCCACGGAAGTAAAAGGTATTTTTTCGGGATTTCTTGCGCGGGCAAGGGTTATATGGGGATGAAAGGGGCGTTCTTCTGCTTGTATACCTGATTCTTGTGCTGTTTTTTCAAGTATGGAGGCAAGAATGCCGAGTTTTTCAACCTCTCCGTTTACCCGGAGAAAAAGCGTCCGAATACATTGCAGGGAAGGAAATGCTCCCAGGTTCCCAAGGCTGAGACTGATCGTTCCGGGCTGTTTTTCCCGGAGGGCAGAGCTGATAAAATCTTCAAAAGTCCTGAGTATAAAAACGGGCTGCTCCCCGCAAAACTTCAGCGTAAGGTGGAGGTTGTTTTCATTCACCCATTTTAACCGGGGAAAAAGCGGTTTTACAGAAATCAGACGCTCTCTTACGGCATTTCTGACTTCATTTGGCAGGGGAAGGGATACAAAGGAACGAATATTCTCTTCGTTCATTCATTATTCACCTGTTTCTGCAATTATTCTCCTCAGTATATCAAGGGCTTTCATGGCGGATCGTATCCGTACCGCTTCCCTGTCTCCCGGGAAAATGCTGTTTACTGCTTCGGTTTTACCTCTGAACGAGACTCCGAACCATACGGATCCCACCGGCTTTTCTGCTGAACCACCGCCGGGACCTGCGATTCCTGTGACCGAAACCGCAAGGTCAGCTTCAAAGATACGGCGCGCTCCGTCGGCCATGGCTTCCGCACACTGCGAACTGACGGCTCCGTATTTATCAAGCAGGGAATCATCTATGGAAAGAATCTTCTTCTTTGCCTGATTGCTGTAACAAACTGCACTTCCGAGAAAAACTGAAGAACTTCCCGGAACCGAAGTAAGTTCCATGCCGACCATACCGCCCGTACATGACTCGGCACATGCGATCGTTATCCTTTTTTGAAGGGACCGGGTTATTATCGCTTCCGAAAGGGATCGTGTTCCTGCAGGAAGACAATCCGCAGGCACAAGCCCCCGAACTTCACGTTCGGCCGCTGCGATCCTCTCGGGAGTACCCCGTATCACAAATTCCACCAGCCCCGGTGAAGGCAATATGGAAATATGGAGATCTGTCTGCTTAATGACAGGCGCAAGCCTGTCTTTCAAAAGGCTTTCCGCCCAACCGGCGATATACAGTGAACAGGCGGTTTTCTCCCGCACACGAATTTCTTCCGCCAGTTCAGCCTCGGCCATGGCCCTGAACTCGCGGGGCACTCCCGGAAAAGCGAATACTTTGGAACCGGATACAGTGAATGTAATTCCAAGAGCCGAACCTGCAGGATTATGAACTGCCTTCGCCAAAACGGGCACTGCTCCCTGAGAGTCCGAACATCTCGCAAGATTCTTCCTCATATCTGTGGGATAGCGGAAGAGAATTTCATCGTAGGCCTTCCGGTCGATTTCGAGAGAACAGCCAAGAAAAGAGGCAATTGCAGTCCTCGTACGATCATCATGTGTCGGACCGAGTCCTCCGGACATGACTATCAGTTCCGAATTCCCTATCCATTGATTGAGTGTTGCCTGTATTTTTTCTTCATTGTCAGGAATGACTTCTATTAAACTGACATTCCAGCCTGCCCGGGAAAGTTTTCCGGCCAGCCAGCAGCAGTTCCCTTCCTGCCGCAGGCCGCTTAACAGTTCATCGCCGATGGCGACAAGAACAGCACGTTTCATAGAATGGCCCCCATTCAAAATCAGAAGAGGAAGCTCAACCCGCCACCGAAATACAGCCACCTTATTACTCTGAGCATAATGTTGGCCAGCATTCCGGCAACGATATCGTCAGCCATTATCCCCCATCCGCCGGGAAGTTTTTCCGAGGCATTGACCGGGAAAGGTTTGAGAATATCAAAAATACGGAACAGGAAGAGGGCGGGAAGAGAAAAAACTGAGGGCAGATCGAACAATGCAATCCATGTTCCCGCAACTTCGTCGATGATCACTTCTTTAGGGTCTTTTTTTCCTTCCTGTTCGGCATACCGATGGGAAGTCCATACACCGAGAACAATAATCCCGATTATTGCAGCAAGCGGAACCGGAAGAACCGGGTAGACCAGAAATGCCGCAATTGAACCCACCGTTCCCGGCATTGAAGAAAAGAAGCCAAGACCGCACAGTGTGCTCACATGCCAATAGAAGTTCTTATTTCCGGGCAATTTCTGCAAATAGGTCATATTCAGCGGCATCTGTCACACGCACCTCCACAAAATCTCCCTCTTTCAGTATTTTCCCTCCGTTTATGGCCACCAGACCGTCAACATCCGGGGCTTCCCGGTAGGAACGGCCCCAGGCAATTCCTTCGTCGCGGTCAATTTCGTCAACCAGAACTCGAAGCGTCCTGCCTTCAAACAGACGCTGCCTGTCCAGTGAAATTTCCGACTGTAGCTCCATGAGCCGCCTGTATCTCTGCTCCTTGATTTCCGCAGGAATCTGGCCGCTCATTTTTGCAGCCGCAGTTCCTTCTTCAGGGGAAAAGATAAAAGCGCCGACCCTGTCAATAGCAGCGTATTCCAGAAAATCAAGCACTTTGCCGAACTGTTCTTCCGTTTCTCCCGGGAATCCGACCATTATTGTCGTCCTGAGCGCAAAGAGAGGATCAGCCTGCCGTGCGTACCGGAAAATTTTAGTAATGTGTTTTTCCGCATCCGGTCTGTTCATCCGGCGGAGGATATCGCCGTCAATATGCTGAATCGGGATGTCGAGATAGGAAAGAATACGTTCTTTTCCGGCGACATAATCAATGAAATCTTCATTGATTCTCGATGGGTGAAGATACAAAAGCCTTACCCAGACATGAGAAGGAAGTACTTTGTCAAGCTCTTCCAGCAGTTCACGAAGACAGGGTTTGCCGTAGATGTCTCTTCCGTAAATTGTGAGATCCTGCCCAACGAGGCAAATCTCTTTTGCTCCTTTTGCTGCAAGTTCCGCCGCCCTGTTCATGAGATCATGAACAGGAAAACTCCGGGCCTTTCCCCGAATGGAGGGTATGGTGCAGTAGGAGCAGAACGTATCGCACCCTTCGCCAACCTTAAGATATCGTGACCATGGTTTTGTTTCAGCCAGCATTCCTCTCGCCGGAACTGAAGCCAGGAGTCCGAGGGAAGAGACAACGTGATCCCATTGCTCAGCATCTGCCCAGATATCAACGGAGGTGAGCTCATTCTTCAATTCCTCTCCATACCTGTTGACAAGGCAGCCTACAACGGCTATTTTCTGCAGTTTCCCCTCTTCCTTCAGCAATTCAAGATCAAGAATTGCACTGACGCTTTCTTCTACAGCCGGCTGTATAAAGCCGCACGTATTCACGATAGCGACGTCCGCATCGCCGACGTCATCTACGATTTCAGCGCCAGAAGTTTCAAGGAGCCCCAGGAGGTATTCGCTGTCAACAGAATTTTTCGCACAGCCGAGACTGAGTAGGAAAACTCTCAACGGGCAATCCTTCCTGTTTTTCCGTCAGGGGTGTAGAAAATTCTTTCGACACCTTTTGATGTTCCCGGATTTCCGAGAGATTCACCGTTCCATTGCGTTCTTACTGCTCCTGCCCTGCCGTAGGTCACTTCGATACGCTCTTTTACTGAAAAAGAAATAGTCTCGCCGGCCCGGACCGTTCGTTCATAAAGGTTTTTCGTTCCCTGGCGTACCCTGATCCAGCAGTCTCCATCGGCTGCTATAACAAGTTCCCTGTCCTTTTTCTTCTCAGCAGCGGCCGGAGCAGCCGCAGGGACATTGGCACCCACAAGTTCAGCGGCAGTAGGGGGCGTTTTTCCTCCCGCTGCCGGCACAGCAAGCTGTCCCGGTCCCCCTCCGGAACCATCCGCTGCTCCCTTCGCCTCCTGTTCCACACTCACTTCGGAGTTTCCTTCAGAAGAACTTCCTGATGGTTTCCCGTCAGATTGTGCAGAAATACCGTTTTCTGTTTTTGTTTCTATTTGCCCTTCAGATTTTGCAGTGGTATCGCCTGAATTTGTGCGAAGCGCAAAGGACGGGGCTCCATTCTGATCCCATGTATACCATACATACCAGGATGATCCGAAAAGGACCAGGAGCAGGATGGCGAATATCCAGAAACGTGAAGCAGGTTTGAACCCTTTGGCGGGTGCGGCGCATGACCCGACGACCGGCTCTTCCTCTTTCTTTCTTTGAATACCTTCAGAAAGAACGGGAAGGTATTCAGCCCAGAAATCCTCCGCTCCGATAAACTGAAGATATGACCTTATAAACCCCCTAATATACACCGTTCCGGGAAATTCGGAAAAGTCACCGCGTTCAATCCCTTCCAGAAACTGAGTCCTTATTTTAGTGCCTTCATAAACGTCATTGAGACTCAATCCCAGGTCTTCCCTCCTGCGGCGTATTTCCTTTCCCAATTCCTGCAGTTTGTTCTCCCGGTTCTCAGGCATCGGATACTGCCTCCTTAAGTTTCAGCTTAATTTCCTGCAAAAAAAATGCAGGATCAGCGGCGCCAAACACTGCGCTCCCCATCACAATAACATCGCAGCCTCCACGCGCTGCTTCAGCGGCGTTTGATGCCCCAATGCCGCCATCCATTTCAATAAGATACGAATAATGCCCCGCTTCCCTCCATCTGCATAGTTTCTTCGTTTTTTCGAGCATCGACGGAATATATGATTGCCCTCCGAATCCGGGATTTACAGACATGACAAGGATAAGATCCACAAAAGGAAGAAGGGGAACAAGAAGTTCCTCGGACGTTCCCGGGTTGATGGATACCCCGGCCCTGGCGCCCCGCTCCCTTATCCTGGAAAGAGTCCGGTGAATATGGCGATCGGCTTCAAGGTGTACTGTCAGGTAATCAGGCATCCCGTCCAGAAAAGCATCCAGCATCCTCTCGGGGGAATCGATCATTAAATGAACATCAAGAACCGCATCAGGATACCGTTTTCTGAGGGCTTTAGAAAATCCTGGACCAAAGGTAATATTGGGCACATAGCAGCCGTCCATCACATCCACGTGCAGCCAGTCGTATTCTTCTCCAAGAGCCTGAACGGAGGAATTCACGTCAAGAATATCCGCCGAGAGGAGCGATGGGGCCAGAAGCACCTTCCTCTTCATTTGTAACGCTCCTGCCAGACGAACTCTCCGCCGAGGTAAATCGTTACCACACCCTCACGTACAAAGGGGGCATCGAGTGAAATAAATTCTCCGCCCTTAACATCCTTTCCCAGGAGATGCTTTGTTCCTGTCGCATCAACCATTTCTATTTTAAGACCAAGAGGTTTCGTGAGAGGAGGGACCTGGTACCGTACCTTTGCTGTTCCTGTAGCCGCCGGCCCGGTTGGAGCAGGAGATGAAACCTGGGATGTTCCAGGCGCACCCTGTGTCGCGGGTGGTTCCGTAAGACCCGTGGCCCCTGCGAGCTCCTGCTGTTTGGGTGTTAGAACAGGTTTTACAGGTCCTGCAGGACCAATCTGGCGCGGCGTTTCAGCAACCTCAACTGTTGTCGCAGGAGGGGCAAGAGTTTCCGAGGGCTGAGGCTGCTCCCTGGGCTCGGTTTTTTTTGGTGCCGGTGCCGCCCGGTTCGTGGCAACAACGAGTTGGACAGATGATCCCTGTTTCACCATTGTTCCCGCCCTGGGTTTTGTGGACATTACCATTCCTTCCGGGGTATTCTGGGTCGAAACGTATTCAACCCCGCCGAAGCGGAGACCGCTTTCAGCAAGCAGGTTTTTTGCTCCCTGTTCGTCACGCTGCGCTATATCAGGAACAGGGATACGCCCGTCCCTTGGTACGGGACCAAGGCTCACAAGCAGTTCGATTTTTCTTTCGTTCCCCGTCATTGCAGGGGCGGCAGGATTTTGTGCGATCACAGTACCGGCAGGCCTCGAATCATCATGTATTTTGAGAATATCTCCTGCGCCAAATCCCAGCTCCTCAATTTTTCTCACGGCCTGGGCGCTTTCCATCCCTCTCAGGTCAGGTACTCCTTTTCTGTTTCCGCCCTTGCTCACCTTGAGAATGATGCTCTTGTCCCTTCTCACCTTCGTCCCCGGTTCAGGCCATTGGGCAAGGACCGTACCCGACGGTATGGATGAATCGATCTGTTCGATTTTAACTTCGAGACCGATACGTTCAGCCTCGTCTACAGCATCAAGAACAGACATTTCCCGAAGCGGAGGAATCACAAGGTCCTTTCCTCCGAAAAAAACCGTGTAAAAAGCCACGCTTCCCGAAATAAGCATGACAAGTATCACCAGAACAACAGCCCAGCGGAAGATTTTACCCATCAATAGCCTTCCCTCCCGATTTCTTCATTATCACAGCCATGTAAAAACCGTCGAGCCATGGCAGTTCCGGCCAAACATAAGTCCCCCACGGCCGCCCCTTTCTGAACAGAGCTCCGCTGAATGGGAAGGACATATCAACAAGATCTGCATTTTCGGAAATGACTTGGGCGACGACATTTTCGTTTTCGTTTTTCAGCAGGCTACATGTAGAGTAGACCACAATTCCTCCCGGCGCAAGGAGAGAAACAGCTCTTCTCAATAAATTTATCTGAAGTGATGCAAGAGAATCAAGTTTTTCCGGGGTAAGACGCCATTTTCCTTCCGGATGCCTGTTCCAGGTTCCGCTGCCCGAACAGGGGGCATCAAGGGAAATCAGTGCCGGTTGAGCGGCCGGGACAAGGGATAAAGCATCACCTGTGGTTATGATGTGATTCTTTTTTTTCCCCAGCCGTCCCATCTCCCGCATGGCAGCCTTTGACTTCGCAGGCGACAGCT
The DNA here is from genome assembly GCA_964439735.1 of uncultured Synergistaceae bacterium. Taxonomy (GTDB): domain Bacteria; phylum Synergistota; class Synergistia; order Synergistales; family Aminobacteriaceae; genus Aminivibrio. The sequence goes on along the minus strand of CAYTQC010000005.1, from coordinate 33,715 downwards.
CAAAACTCTCCACCCTGACATCCGGAAAAAGCGACAGTATATGGCCGGTCTTTATTCCTCTTCCGGAACACATTTCAAGAATGGGACCGCCTTTATATACTTTGCCCATCACCTCACCCACAAGCATGGAAGACTCTGTCTGCGGGGTAGCACAGCCTTCTGCATATCCGGGGAAATCCGGGGGGAATATGGTTGAGGCAAGTCGCAGAGCATTGGGCACAAGGGGTGACTTCCAGCATCGCATCCCTTTTTTCGCGGCGTCGGCCGAAAGCTCATCAGGATCTGCACCGGCCGATATTCTAAACGATGAATAGGGCCGAATACGAGCCATTTTCAGCAGTGCTTTCCCTTCATCACCCCACGAGTTTCTCCATATGGAAACAACCCAACCCGGTACTCCTGCTGAAAGAGCCTGTTCTTTCTGGTTTCCCGATTCCTCGATTTTTTTCAGATGCTGCGCCCCTTCTTCCGCAACGCGGCGCAGCACTGCATTTACTATTTTTGCTCCTCTTTCGTCTCCCTGTTTTTTGAGCTCCTGTACCAGCCCGTTAACGAGTACTTTCGGCACAAAGGTTCTCAGTTCAAGAATTCCGGCTGTCCCCAGGCATAGAGCATCTCCCGCATACTGTGAGAGACCGGCTGGGGAAACCCTGAGGAAACGGCCGTATATTTCCTTCCAGAGAAACTGTCTTCTCAGCGTGCAGTAAACCAGTGAAGAAGCAAGGACAAGATCTCCCGGGGAAAGGGAATCCGCCACTGAACGAATGGATTCTGATGCGAATTTTCCGGCCTTTACATCCTGCCATACTTTCAGGGCGGCCTCTATACCTCTCATTCCGAGACCACCTCAGCCACCAGTGCTTCTCCCTTGATCCCGGTACGAACAAATACTGAAGAAGGTACCAGAAACTCTATCCCGGCAAAACCGATTTTTTCGTTCTTCATTTCGACTCCAAGAACTTCAAGCCCCATAATATCATCCGTCGTCGTTATGCTCCGCTGGATCCACGGGCTGAGGAAACGTGCGGCAATATGTGCAAAAAAAACGGCAGCTGCAGCCGAAAGCAGGCTGAAAGCTCCACTGATAAATAAAATAAGCAGGAAAAAAACTGCAGCCAGGGAATTCACTGCCGCAACGGTTATACCGCATTTCTCAAGAACGGCAAGCCTTCTCTCGCCCGATTTCATCCTGGCAAGCGCGTTTTTCGCAGCAAACAGGACTGTCTCTGGAGCGATAACGCTTTTTATAGAAAAACCTTCTTCATCTGCAGCCCCTTCAACGTCAAGGTCACCGTATTCTTCTTCCAGAACGTTGATTGTCCCGTGTCCCACTGAATGGTTCCTTCGGACCCTGGAATTAAAAAGAATGCGAATGAAATGTGACGGGCTCGTCAGCATTTTCAGGAATGAATTCGAAGTAAATCCCAGGGGGATAAGCAGAGCAAAAAATAAAAGAAAGACGAGCGTTACCCAGGGGAACACAAACAGGAATATCAAAAATACAAGCAACGGCATTACTACCCAATTCCTTTCTTCCCTTTAAATAAAATGGAGCGACCGTTACAGCCGCTCCATTTGCAGGTCTGAAGCCATGCCGGGAACGGGTCAGGCTGATTAATCCCTGCTGCCGTACATCCCTCTCAGGAAGAGCAGCCTTATCAGCTGGGCAAACGCCATGACCGTGGCAGCAACGTACGTCCACGAGGCAGCCCTGAGTACAGCTCCGGCTCCCGTAATTTCATCCGTGGAGAGCATTCCCGTATCTGAGAGCACACGGAGAGCTCTTGAGCTCGCGTCAAATTCTACCGGCAGGGTCACAATATGAAACAGTATGACCCCGAGGAAGAGGAGTATTCCCAGGTCCATAAGCATTTGCCCCCGGAAAAGTATGCCGATGAAAAAAAGAGGGAATGCCATGGATGAGCCGATACCGACGACAGGCACAATAGCGTTTCGTATTCTGAGAGGAGAATAATCGAGTTTGTCCTGTATGGCATGTCCGACTTCGTGTGCAGCAACTCCTATAGCGGCGATACTTGAACTCCCGTAGACAGTGTCGGAAAGGCTGAGTGTCCTGTCTCTGGGGTCATAATGGTCTGTGAGATTTCCGCTCACCCTGTTTACAGGGACATCCCGCAGCCCGAACCTGTCTAAAAGTGCCCGGGCAACTGATGCAGCAGTAGTTCCGTGCCTTGACCCCACATTGCTGTAGCGGGCAAAAACAGTCTTTACCCTCATCTGAGCCCACATGGCCAGCAAAAGAGCGGGTATGAGAAGCATCATTGTCGGGTCAAAGAAAAATGGAAACATCGATCCCACCTCCACACGATCAATATAAAACGATGGAAGAAAGACTACACTTTTTGCACTCTTCTTCCATCGGTATTTTACACGGTTCAGAGAGAAAGATCAATTATGGTCAAATTATTTCCCGAAAAATGCCGCTATGGAATTCACGATCCTCTTCTGTTCTTCCATGGTCAGTTCGGGGAAAATAGGAAGTGCAAGAGTTTCCCGGCTGAGAGACTCTGAAACCGGGAAATCCCCCTCGGTATATCCGAGAAATGCAAAACAGCGCTGCAGGTGCAGGCTCACGGGATAATACACACGGCTGACGATACCCTGGCTTTCCAAATGCGCCTGAAGGTCATCCCTGCGCGGTACTTTCACCACGTACTGATGATAGATATGGTAGTTGTTCTCCATTTCCGAAGGAGGAACAACCGTCCCGATCAGCCCCTTTTCTGCAAACAGGGCATAGTACCTCCCCGCAGCACGGCGGCGCTCTTCGTTCCATTCCTCGAGATGTCTCAGCTTCACCCTGAGAATCGCCGCCTGTAGGGAATCCAGCCTGCTGTTGAGGCCGACTTCATCATGATAGTAAGTCTTTCCCGCGCCGTGGACTCTTAGTTTTTTCATTCTTTCGGCCAATCCGGCATCTTTTGTTACGACCATACCCCCGTCGCCGTACCCGCCAAGATTTTTTGTGGGGAAAAAGGAATAGCACCCTATCGTACTCCAAGCTCCTGCCCTCCGGATGCTATCGTTTTCCTTCCTCCACGAACCAAAGGCCTGGGCCGCGTCTTCGACAACAGCTATGCCCCGTTTCTCAAGCTCTTCTTTTACCTCCTCCAGCGGGGTCATCTGGCCGAAAATATGCACCGGCAGAAACGCTTTTGTTTTTGGGGTTACCGCATCGAGAACCTTTTTCATATCCACGTTGAAGGTGAGTGGATCCACATCGGCAAAGACAGGTTTTGCGCCGAGGCGGGTAATGCAGCTTACCGTGGCAAAAAAACTGTACGGAGTGGTGATAACCTCGTCGCCTTCGGCAACGTCAAGAGCCATGAGTGCCAGGAGGAGCGCATCGGTTCCGGATGCGCACCCGATAGCGGAAACCTCTCCGAGATAGTTTCCGCACTCCTCCTCAAACCTGGCCACATCAGGCCCAAGGATAAAATGCTGGCTCTCGAGAACAGAATTGACAGCTTCCAGGACCTCATCCTTTATCCTGGCATAATTCCTTGTCAGATCAAGCGTGGGAATTTTTTTATCCATGAAACTTGAGGACCTCCTTAAAGACATGGGCAAAAAGCTTTTCGCCGAAAATAAACTCCATTCATTATCTTCACCTGAAATCAAAAAAAATGGCAAGAAAAAAGAGCGGGAAAAACCGCCCGCTCATCAGGATACCCAAATAGGACGGTTCATTCCTCCACGACCTGGCTCAGCCCTGTAATTGAATCCTTCAGATGACGCTTCATAAGCTTCACACACTTTTCTCCGTCGTGGGCGCGCAGAGCCATAAGGATCTCTTTGTGGGGATCAACCGTAGGAGTTGTTTCGTTCTGGTAAAATGGGTCGTAAAAGACAACATAGGCATTTGTCCGTGCGAGGATGTTCTCCACGTATTCCGCGAGCACCCTGTTCCCGCTGGCGTCGGCTACTGCCTTGTGGAATGCCTCGTTGACCTCGAGGTAGGTCTCAAGATCCCTTTCCTCGATTGCCCTTGCTTCTTCAACAAGAGCTTCCTCGAGACGGCGGAGATGACGGTCCCCTATACGCTCGGCGGCAAGACGGATTGCAAGGCATTCCAGCTGTTCACGCACAAGGAAGGTATCCTCTATCTCTCTTGCCGTGGGAGCTGCAAGCCTGGCGCCGCTGTTCGGTATGATGATCACAAGACCTTCACTGGCCAGGCGGCGGAGTGCTTCACGTACCGGTGTCCTGCTCACTCCCATCTGGACGGCAATGTTGACTTCCGGCAGCCTCTGCCCGGGTTTCAGCTGCTTCGTTATGATGCGGTGACGAAGTTCCTGGTAGGCATAATCGGCCGAAGTTGTATAAAGACGCGGTTCTCTCATCTTCATAGGACCTCCCTGTTGGTTTATGGATATAGGAAAGCAGCGTGACCATTGTATAACAGTCAGTATTGTAGATTTTGAGATACTTTATCATATTTTAGTCGGAGCTACAAGGCTTTATGACGAAAAAATACCAACAGGACAGAAAAATTTACTCAGGAGGACAAAAAATGCGATTTATTGTACTGCTCCTGTCCATGGGATCGGTTGTGCTTTTCGGGTATGCCCTCGCAGGCATGGGGGGCTATCTTCTCGGAAGGGGACGGATCGATTATATAGTGACGGGGCTTCTCGGAGGCTTCACTGCAGCTATAGCTGCCCTCATCCTGTGGAGAAAATATCTGGATATGATATTCAGTGAAGATAACCAGGAGAAAGGCCGGGACGGCGACTAGCAAAATGTTTTCCATGCCCCGGCGAGTCTCCGGCATGCATCTTCCATCTTCTCCGCTGAAGCTGAGGCAATGGAAAAACGTACAGAACAAATGCGCTTGCCGCTTAACGAAAATGACCTCCCGTCAGACACATATACCCCCTGCGAAGACGCAAGGTCAGCAGCCGTTCGCCCATCGGATTTTCCGGTGGGGAACCAGAGAAACACCCCTCCTTCCGGCCTGAAGACGGGAAACCCGGGAAAGGTGCGAATGAGTGATGAATAGAGGGAATCCATACGGGCTGAAAGGATCGATCTCGCCCGCTCAATCGCTTCTGCGAGATTCCCGGTTTTGATGAACCTCCATACCACGAGCTGAACGAGGGAAGAAACCTGTCCCTGACGGAGTGAGGCTGTTTCGATATAGCATTGCTTCAGCTGAGCGGGAAGCACGATGTAACCGAAGCGCATACCCGGAAAGAGCACCTGGCTGAAAGAACCGATATATATGACGCCCTCGCCTTCATCGAGCGCCTTCATCGCAGGGACGCTCTTTTCACCGTAACGCAGTTCTCCGTAACTGTCGTCCTCGAGAATATGGAATCCCCTTTTTCTTCTGAGAGCGAGTATTTCCTTTCGCACATCGGTGGACATGGTTCTTCCTGTAGGATTGTGAAAACTGGGAACGAGGTAAAGGATATCCTTTTCACCAAGCTTTTCCAGCAAAGAAATATCGCCGTCCGCGAGAAGCGGCACATGGCGGAGTACCATCCCCTCGTTTCGGGCAATATCTCTAATGCCGCTGTAGGTCAGCATTTCCGCATATACACTTCCGGCACCCTTTTTTTTCAGGGAGCGAAGAACCGTCGAAAGGGCATCTTTTCCTCCGGAAGTGACGACAACTTCCTCGGTACAGGCGGGTATTCCCCTCAGAACCGCGTGTTCCAGAAGGGCCAGTCTCAGTTCAGGCATTCCTTCCGGAGGACACCCTCCCATAACGCGTCCTTCATCCTCAATGAGTACTTCCCGTGCAATTTTCGCCAGTGGTTCAAAAGGTATCAGGTCCGGAGTGGGATGTTCCTGATCGAAGTAAATCTCATCCGCCGGCTTGCCCGCTTCAGCGGAAAAATGAACTGACGCCGGGGAAACGTAAGCACCGCTTCTTCCCTTTTGAAAGATCAGTCCCTTTTCCTCAAGGAGGCAATATGCCTCAACGACGGTTGACCTGCTGACGCCGAGCATTTTTGCCAGCTCCCTGGTACCGGGCAGCCGTGATCCCGGCGTTATGCTCCCGGCATGAATCATTTTCTCCAGGTGAGAGGTGATCTGCCGGTATAAGCTTCCTTCCATGAAGTCCAGCGGAATTTCAAGAAGCATCGTGCACTCCCCCAATAACGGTCTTTTTGGCTTTTCTCTGGTACAATGGCCGGTGTTTTTCATCAATTACCGCAGGAAAGGAGCTGTTCCAAATGAAACCAGGTGTCCGATCCGCCCCTGATATGGTAATATTCGACGTCGACGGAGTTCTTGTGGACGCATCCCTTTCCTACCCCGGGGTGGTAGCGAGAAGCCTGCTTTGGGCCTGGACAAGAGTCCTTTGCAGAATACCCGACAGCGAGGGCTTCACATTCCGCCATTTTTCCGCTACAAAAACGCACCCGGCGTTCAATGATGATTATGACATAGCCTGGGCTGCGATCAACTGCGCTGCTTCGGGAAACAATCCGTCCCTCGCAGAAAGTCTCCCCGCTCCTGCCGAATGGAGAGACCTTCTCGAAGACTGTACCGGAATGGACGTATGCGGCTGGGTCCGGAAAAGCTTCGGGGAAACAGTCCTCCGGGAGGCAGTCCGCCAGGCCTGCGAGGAAATGTATTTCGGCTGTGATGAATACGAATCAATAGGCAGCGTACCTGTGTACACTACGCGAAGAAAAGGATTCTGGGAAGAAGAACGGCCCCTGGCCTCATTCAACTGGAAAGATCTTTCCGTTCCCGCGGGTATCTATACAGGACGCCCGATGCATGAACTGCGGCTGGCATTAAAGCTTATCGGCTGGGAAGATTTTCCGCCCGGGCTCATGGTCACTCCGGAGTCCGGGATAACGAAACCCTCTCCGGATGGGCTGGCTGTATTGTGCGAAAAGTCAGGAACAGCAAACCCCCTCTTTCTCGGAGATGCAGAGAGCGACAGGCAGGCCCTCAGGGCTTTCGGAAAAGGAACATTTGCAGCCGTCGGGGATTTTCTTGCTGACGAGGAGATCCGTTATTCATGCCCGTCGGATGCACTGCGAAGCGCCGGCATAATCCGAACTCCCTGATGGAAAGGATCACCTTTAAAAGGCCCCGGAACAGGATCAGCATGCCCCGTCCTGGTTTCCATGGGCTGAAAAGAAATGAAGGCCGGGGAAACTGCCGAAAATTAATCGTTCAGTGATCGGACTCCTTTTTTTTACTCAGGCATTTAGTGTATCATATACGCTATGAGCCTCAGCAATTGCTGAATCCGGTCCGATGTCAGGAGGTAGAAAACGCATGACAGCTCAGTGGGCTTATATCAAGGACCTCCCCGCCCTTGAAGGAAAGGAAGTTATAGTAAAGGGCTGGCTTTACAACATGAGAAGTTCCGGAAAGATCCATTTTCTCCAGCTTCGAGACGGAACGGGGACAGTTCAGGGAGTTATGGTAAAGAAAGAAGTTTCAGAAGAAGACTTCATGACAGCAAAAGGGTTATGGCTTGAAGCTTCTCTGGAGGTAACAGGCAGTGTCCGGAAAGACGATCGGGCACCTTCCGGTGTTGAATTGACCATCTCCGGTATTTCTGTGATCCAGAATCCCTCGGACGAGTACCCTATCGGGAAAAAGGACCATGGTATTGATTTTTTACTGGATAACCGCCATCTCTGGCTTCGCAGCAGCAGGCAGCAGGCGATCATGAGAATACGCGAACGGGTTATCTGGTCAGCAAGGGAGTTCCTGCATAATGACGGATATCTTCTCGTAGACAGCCCCATAATAAGCGGAGCTGCAGGAGAAGGAGTATCCGGCCTTTTCGAAATCGACTACTTCGACTCAAAAGCGTATCTCGCACAGACAGGGCAGTTGTACGCGGAAGCAGCGGCAGCCGCATTCGGCAAGGTGTATTGCTTCGGCCCCACGTTCCGTGCGGAGAAGTCGAAAACACGGCGCCACCTTACCGAATTCTGGATGCTTGAGCCGGAAGTGGCCTTTTTTGACCACAGGGACAACATGGACCTTCAGGAAAAACTCATCTGCGCGATCGTTTCAGGTGTGCTGAAATACTGCAGGCCGGAGCTCGAGAGCCTGGAAAGAGATATTTCGAAGCTGGAGAACATAAAGGCTCCCTTTTATCACCTGCAGTACGGGGAAGCTATTGAAATACTTCATAAGCTGGGAAGCGACACTCCATACGGAGATGACCTCGGCAACGACGACGAGACCATTCTGACGCAGCAGTTCGACCGCCCCGTGTTCATAGAGTGCTATCCCAAGAGCGTAAAAGCGTTTTATATGAAGGAACATCCTGAAGATCCGGATCTTGTCCTCTGCGACGACCTGCTGGCTCCCGAAGGGTACGGTGAAATAATCGGGGGATCCCAAAGGGAGGACAACTATGACCGGCTTCTCTCGAGAATACGTGAACAGGGGCTTCCTGAAGAGCCCTATGACTGGTATCTTGACCTGAGACGGTACGGAACGTTTGTCCACAGCGGCTTCGGCATGGGAATCGAAAGGGTTGTGGCATGGGTCAGCGGGCTGCAGCACATACGGGAAGCCATTCCCTGGCCCAGGACAATCTATCGCCTCAAGCCCTGACGGACTTCATTTCCGTATCACGGGGAGGCACTGTTGGTGATTTATTCTGATTTTGATCCAAAACCTGTTTTCCGCGCATACAAAAGGCTTATTGGAGATGGTGAAGTTGGTGGCAAGGCAAGGGGACTTGCCTTTGCCTTCAATGCCATTGAGGGAAGTCCTCTTGCTTCGTGCGTTGAACTTCCTGACATCAATTTTGTCGTTACCACCGAGGGTTTTTCCGACTTCGTCGCAGACAACGGCATCGAGGAACTGCTCCGTGAATCGCTTGCCGGAAACGAGGAGAATTCAGACGAAGATTTCGCACATGCTTTTTATGAAAAAATAACCTCGGCATTTCAAACGGGCTTCATCCGTCCATCGCTGACCGATGATTTACAGAAGGCAATGGAGATAATCGGAGATCTTCCGCTGGCCATACGTTCCAGCTCCATTCTTGAGGACTCGAGAAAATTATCTTTTGCAGGAAAATACAGCACCAGGTTTTCCGCGAATATCGGCAGCCTTGAAGAAAGGACCCTGTTGCTCACAGATTGCATTAAAGAGGTCTGGGCCTCCCTGTACAATCCCGCCGCACGGGCGTACAGGAAAAAACACGGACTGACAGATTTCGATGAGTCCATGTCCGTGGTGGTCCAGCCGGTAATAGGGAAAGCCCACGGTTCACTGTACTACCCTGAAATTGCAGGGACCGCTTTTTCAAAAGTGTACCGGCGCCCTTCGACCCGTATCCGGAAAGAAGACGGAGTTATGCGATTCTGTTTCGGCCTGGGAACACGCACTGTCGACAGGCTGAAGGCGAGCATCTGTTACCTGTCTCACCCCATGCTCAGGCCCCAGGGCAATCTGCCCGGAGATATCGCCCTGACGAGCCAGTCGGAATTCGATTACATCGACAGGCATTCAGGGCAGTTGATGACAGGCCAGCTTTCAGACCATCTTCCATTTATACTCAGGGAGCACAAACTCGCTTCTGCTTTTGTGGAAATCTATGCTGACAACCTGCTCTACTGGGCGGGATCAGACCAGATGAAACACGGCAGACCGATTTTTTCATTTTCTACGCTGCCCGGGAGGCACCCCCGTTTCTTTGCACTGGTAAAGGAATTATGCGCTTTTCTGGAAGACTGTATGGGCATGCCGGCCGATATGGAGTTCGCCTATGACACCGAGAAGCAGAAACTCACCCTCCTTCAGCTGAGGCCCCTCGCCTCTTACGAAGAGATGGCCCGGGTTTCAATACCTGAAGTGAGCGAAGACCGCATTGTCCTCAAAGGCAACAGGATGGTCAGCAACGGCAGGCTTGAAAACATCCATCACCTGGTCTACGTAGATCCAGACCTGTACGGCAAAGACGCCACGTTCTACGAAGTCGCCAGAGAAATCGGCCGTATAAACCATAAACTCTCGGGAACCAATTATATACTTGTGGGCCCGGGAAGGTGGGGAAGCACAAATCCAAAACTCGGGGTACCGGTCCGGTATAACGAGATCTGCAACTGCGGATGCCTTATAGAGGTTGGCATTATTGCCAGCGACTACACCCCGGAGCTGTCCTACGGTACCCATTTCTTCCTGGATCTTGATGTTGACGGAACTCTTTACCTTCCTGTCTTTGACGGGATGAAAGGAAACGTTTTCAACAGGGATTGGCTGGGCTCCAATTTTTATGAAACGAAACGCCACCCTGCAGTGCGCCATTACACGGGGAATTTTTCGGTCCTCCTTGACGGGGAAAACGAGATCGGAGTCGTTATCTCAAACGATACCGCATCCAGGTGACAGACGACGCTCCCCGTTTTCCCGGGGAGTTTTTTTTCGCCTGATCTTCCCAAAGAGGCAGTTTGCCTTAAAAAAAATCCACACTGCATCTGGTTAAGAGGTGTTTACAATGAAATACCTCAGTCAAAACATACACTTATTTTCAGAACACTCACAAAAAAATCAGGAAGTGCTCTGAACACACGGGGGAAATAGCAAATCCCCTCATTCGAGAGGCGACCAAATTTGACCTTTGGCAGAAAAGCACTCCTGACGACAGTTCTCATATCCGCATGGCTCACTTCTTCCGGCAGGTGCGATTTCTATTCTCCGAATATATTGGGCGGCGAAAGAGGCAGGACATATCACGTGTTATGCCTTGACTCCGGTGCACCGTACATCTTCAGGGATAATGACGGAGAGCTCAGAGGAATATACGTGGATATACTCTCCTGCCTCGGGAAAAATGAAGATCTCAAGTTCTCCCTCTCCATGGTCGGCAGGAGCGAAGCAAGGAGATCGATCCAGCTTTCAAAAGCTGATATTGTGGCCGGAACGATCTTCCCCGTACCACCGGATTCGGATCTTTTCGGATACCTGCCGGCCCGGAATATTGACCCTGAAGCCCCCGGCCTGTTGCAAGAACTTGAGTTGTTAAGCCACAGGCTTTCAGGCAAGGAATTTCTTTCTTACGTATTTTCAATGCAATTTTTCCAGGAGCCCGTAACCGCATTTTTCAGAGGGGCAAAAGCAGGGGGGCTGAACTCACTCAGGGGAAAAAACATAATTACAGTTCGTGATTCTCCCGAAGAACGCTATCTCCATTCCACGGCACTGAACGTAAGGATCCTGGGAGAACAATCCGTAGAATCCGCTCTCTTTGCCCTTCTCGAAAACAGGGGAGAGGCGGCTTTTCTCGGAGCATACCAGGGAATAACAGCGTCAAGAGCAATCGGCGCAGAAAATTACATCACCCCTGCGCGCCCTTTTCTTTTCAACATTTCGAAGGGAATCTCTGTTCTGAAAGGGCAGTCGGCCCTCGCAATCCGGCTTGCCGGGGGGCTCAGGGAGATGAAGCGCTCGGGTGAGATGTCCAGAATCTGGAACGAGTGGACAAAAGAGTTTGAACCGTCCGTATTCAGCCCGGGACAGCTTTGGCGGATTGCAGTTGCAGCAGCTGTCTTTCTTCTCTCAATACTTGCCTGGAACATCATGCTGAAGAGGAAAGTAAGAATAATGGTGAAAGAGCGGGAGAAAATACTTGACTTCACAAGGGAAGGCATCCTGGCCGTGGACCGGGACGGAAAAATAACAATGATCAACATGTCAGCACAGAACCTGTTGGGGATCGGCCCGGAGACGGTCGGCATGGAAGCGGATCTGTGCATTCCCGGACTATCGGCGAAAATGGTGCTTTCCGGAGGACGGCCTGTCTACAACCATCAGCAGAACCTCAACGGCGCCCTCGTCTCCTGCAACAAGGCACCGGTCATTCAGGGAAACAAAACAGTCGGCGCCATCATAACGCTGAGGGATATGTCGGAACTCCAGGCCATGGCGGAGGAGATTACAGGCGTTAAAACGTACGTGGAAAGCCTTCGCGTCCAGGGACATGAGTTCATGAACAAGCTGCAGGCTATCCTGGGGCTCATACAGCTCCGGAAGTACGACCGTGCCATTGAGTTCATTTCCTCAGAGACAGACTCGAACCTTTCTGCCCAGGCGTTTTTGGCGGAACGGATCAAAAATGCCGCCATATGCGGAATTCTCATGGGTAAGGCCGGCAGATGCAGGGAACTCGGCATCCGTTTCGTCCTTGACCCGGAAAGCTTCTGCCGCGACCATGGCCAAAAAATCAATGACCGGTCGCTGGTAATCATTGTCGGGAACCTTCTTCAGAACGCGATAGAAGCGATATGCGAGCAAGGAGTCACCGAATCTTCACGGATCGACTTCTCTATTTTTGATGAATCGGGGAAAATACTCATAAACGTATGCGACAATGCGGGCACATTGACAGAAGAAACTGCATCCAATCTTTTCCGGAAAGGTTTTACAACGAAAAAAAAAGCTGAACTTTCCGGTTTCGGGTTATACAATATCAAGACAATAGTGGACGCTCTCGAAGGTACTATCTGGGCCGATTTCGAAACAGGATCCTTTACCGAGTTCACCGTATCGCTCCCGGTATGTACGAAAAAACCGCCTGAAGTGGAGGTGTCTGATGAAACATATTGATGTGCTCGTCGTTGAAGATGACCCTATGGTGGCTGAAATACACCAGAATTTCATCAACTCGGTGGATAACTTCCGTGTTGCCGGCATAGTGGACAATGGGTTTAAAGCCCTTTCTTTCCTGGAACGTCATCCAGTTCGCCTTGTGATCCTCGACATTTTCCTCCCAGGGCTCGACGGAATGGCTCTTCTTGAGAAAATCCGGGAAACCGGTGAAAATGTGGACGTCATCGTTGTCTCTGCGTCAAGGGATATTTCAACGGTGAACAGGGCGATCCAGGCAGGGGCATTCGACTACATCGTCAAGCCTTTCGTATTCGAGCGGATCCGGGCATCACTCCAGTCATTCAGCAGGCTGCTTGATCAACTGAAGGAAGGGCCGAAGCAAATTGACCAGGATGGCATCGACACCCTGTTTTCTGTGCGAAGCAGCAAAATCATTGACGGAAAACTGCCCAAGGGGCTCAATCCCAATATCCTTGAGAGGCTCGTCACGCTCCTCTCTGAAAAAGGGGCGCCCCTCTCCTCTGTTGAAGCTGCAGTTGAGCTGAACGTTTCCAGAATAACCGCACGCAGATACCTGGAACATCTGGTTGCTTCGGGAAAAGCTGTTATGGAACAGGAATACCATGATATAGGCCGCCCGGTAAACAAGTACGTTCTCCTGGAACGGCCAAGGTCATAAAAAAAATTATCCTCTTTCAGCGCCCCGGATTTTGTTCTTTTTGTTCACATACATATGTCCGGCTTCGGATTCCCTTCAGGCAGCCTCTGAATCCCCGAACCTCTTTTTTCCTCCGTTCGGCTTCATGAACATAATGAAACAAAGGTCGCCGGATCTTCCAAAAATATGGCAAAATACGGTTCACTGACTTAAAGTTGAACTGTGCAGTTCACTTTCTTTTCTTCATTGTCCGGGGGGCCGGAGGTCGAATCTTCGTGCGGACAGTGAAAAAAACATTTTCGCAGGAGGGACGTTTCATGAAATCACTTCGTTTTGCAAGCCTTGTATTTGTGGGTGTCCTTGCAGTGTTTATCGCAACGACAGCCTTGGCGTGCACTCCTCTCGGCGTAGGGGCAAAAGCGAGTGTTGACGGGTCTGTCATGGTAAGCCACACCTGCGACGGCTGGTACGACCACAGAATCCGGATAGTACCGGGCGGCGAGCACAAACCGGGTGAAATGGTGGAAATCTACAATATTTTGTGTTACGACACACGACCTGACCGCCCCCTCAAGAAGGTAGGGGAAATTCCCCAGGCGGAAAAAACCTATACGTACTTCCATATCGGTTACCCGTTTATGAACGATCAGCAGCTCATGATGGGTGAATTCACGTGGAGCGGACGCGACGAGCTCGGAACCCCCGAGGGGCTTTTCTACATTGAAAACCTCGAAGACCTTGGCCTGGCCAGGGCTGCAACGGCCAGGGAAGCTATAAAAGTAATGGGCGAACTCGCTGAAAAGTACGGCTATGCCGACGGGGGGGAAACCCTCGTCATCGGCGACAAAAAAGAACTCTGGATATTCGAGATTTGCGGCCCCGGGCTGTGGAACAGGGAATCGGGACGCCCGGGTGCACACTGGGCTGCGCAGCGAGTACCTGACAACGAAGTTTTTGTCGGCGCAAACCGGGCACGCATCGGTGTCATCAATTTCGAGGACAAGGAAAACTTTATGTATTCCACCGATATCACCAAGCTGCCAGGGCAGATGGAATGGTGGAAACCGGGAACTCCGTTCCACTTCGCCAATATCTTCAACCCGGAACCCTACGGATATCCTTATTACCAGGCCAGGAGGGAATGGAGAGCCCTCAATCTGGTGGCCCCTTCCGGAAAATTCGACGTTCTGGACGAGTACGAACACTACCCGTTCTCGGTAAAACCTGACAGAAAACTCAGCGTAAAGGACCTTATGGACATTTACAGCGACCACCTCGAGGGGACCGACTACGATCTCACGAAGGATGCCGCCTCTGAACCCTTCGGGAATCCGAACAGATGGCCTACGCCGGCATCAGTACGCCCCGAGGACAGGAAGGGGATGGACTGGGAAAGGCCGATCGCCATGTACCGCTGCTCCTACAGCTTTGTTTCCCAGAGCCGTGACTGGCTCCCCAACCCCATCGGCGGCGTGCTCTGGTTCGGCCAGGATGCTCCGGATACTACTGTGTATGTACCGATTTACTGCGGAGTTACTGAACTGCCCAAACCCTGGACAACAGGCAAGAGGGCGGAGTTCGACCGCGACAGCGCATGGTGGGCATTCAACCTTGTGAATAACTGGGCCAACCTTCGATGGGATGCCATGTACAAAGTGATCCGTGAAAAGAAAGCCGAATTCGAGAACGCTTTCTTCTCCATGCAGACCGAAGTGGAAGAAAAGGCTCTTGCCATGTACAAAGAGGACCCCGCCAAGGCTGTGGCCTTTCTCACGAAATACACCAACGACAATCTGAACAAGGTTGACAAGGGCTGGTGGGATTTAGCTTTCCACCTTATCGGAAAGTTCTATGACGGCGGGATCATTAACGAAGAAGGCAAAATGACTTCACCGGGCTATCCCGCCGGGTACCTGAAAAAGGTAGGTTTCGGAGACCTCAGCATTCGGGATCTTGAGCTGAAAAAGGCACGGGAAACAAAGAAATAGTATTGTGATCACAGCCTGAATGCTGCCGTCCCCCCGCCGGCATTCAGGCTTTTCCGGAAAAAGCCTGAAAACCTCATTAAAGGCATACATTTTATCCGGGAGGTTCAGCAAAATATCAGGAACGCACTTGCAACAAGTCCTGCACTTAAATAAGAAAGCCTCTACCGGGATGGAGAGAATTGTAGAAAATTCTTTCCGCCCATTTCCCTTGAAAGGATGTATCAACGATGACAATGTTTCATCATTCCATCATCGTCCTTGCGGTCATCATCGCGGCTTTTGCGGCCGGGAAAAAGTATTCGCTTACCACGGAACTCGCCATGTTCGCCTCTGCTCTTGCAGGGCTCGCAGCACACATGGTGCTTCCAAAGGGTGTTGACCCAAGGTCTCCGCTTATGCTCGCGGAAACAGTCCGCCATATTGTTGAGGGCACTTTCACCTATTTCGACGTATGCCTGATATTCCTCACCGCCACTTTTTTCATGACCCTTTATAAAGAGGCCGGGGGAGTGGCTTTCATAGTGAGGAAAATCGTACGGACTTTTCACGCCCGAAGATTCGTCTGCCTCCTCCTTCTTGTATTCGTCATGCTGGCACCCGGTGCAATAACCGGGTCGGGAGCGACGGCAGTATTAACTGTAGGATCGCTTGTAGGATCTGTCCTTCTTGCAATGGGAGTCAATGAGAACCGCAGGACCGCCCTCATATTCCTTCTCGCGGCTATGAGTGCCGCCTGCCCTCCCATAAACCTCTGGGCCATGATGGCAGCAGCCGGGGCAAATATGCCTTACGTGGGATTTGCAAAGCCCCTGGCGG
The DNA here is from genome assembly GCA_964439735.1 of uncultured Synergistaceae bacterium. Lineage (GTDB taxonomy): Bacteria > Synergistota > Synergistia > Synergistales > Aminobacteriaceae > Aminivibrio. The sequence continues at coordinate 17,680 of CAYTQC010000005.1, read as the reverse complement.
TTCTCTCCATAACAGGAGCGCTCTTATCAGCTTTCTGGCTTGCCGGAAAAGGGAAACCGGTAGATCTTGAAAAAGCCCTGTCGGACCTTCCTGAGGTACCCGAGGGATGGAACTGGCCCAGGGCCATGTTTCCCTTCCTGCTTCTTTTCATTCTCGTCCTCGCCGGAAGATTCTTCCCCTATTCTTTTCCAGTTCTCGGACTTCCTCTTATATTCATGGTATCAGCCCTGTCAGTGCTTCTTGTAAGTCCGATGAAACCAGCAGTTTTCCGGGTAGCTTCCACTACTGTAAGCAACCTTCTCGGGCTCGTGGGAATCATGATCGTCGTGGGCGCTCTCATCCAGATAATGACGCTGAGCGGAGTCAGGGGACTGCTCTCGCTGGCCGTGGTCACCCTGCCCCTTACAGTCCTTTTCAGCACACTCTGGCTGATCCTTCCCATATCAGAAGGAATGCTCCAGTATGCCGTTGCCCCGCTATTCGGTGTTCCGCTGATCATGCTCTTTAACATGAAGGGTCTCGATCCGGTGATCTCTCTTGCAGCATGGTCGGTAATGTGGCCCCTCGGAGACTGCCTCCCCCCTACAGCGGTAGTGGGAAGAGCTGCTGTAATGGAACTCAACTATAAGGGAGAGTATTTCCGCGGTTTTGTGCGGTCAACCCTGGTTCCCATGGCCGCAATTCTTTTTCTGTGCACTCTGTTCATGGTGTACAGCAAAGAATTGTCCGGACTGATCGGAGGCTGATTTCATGGATATGGTCATAATCAATTCTTTTGTTACAGTTCTTTACTACCTCATCACGGCATTCTTTTTTCTCGCCGTGCTGAGAAATTTTCTTTCGACGAAAAACATTCAGGAGGCTCTCCTTTATGGAATCATCATGATTCCGTTTGTCCTCCGCATTCTTCGCCTCAAGTAGGAAGGGGGGTTCTTCATGAAACTCAGAACCGCAAAAGCGGCCATCCTTCTTGTTGCCGGGGCGTGCGCTGCAATTGCCGGGTTTCTTTTCCGCGAACACAGAATCTACAGGGAAGCGGTAGTTGCAAGCGCTTCAATTACAGAAGTCAAAAAACTGAGCGATTACAGTGATGCCGTTAAAGGGACTGTGAACGACTCCAATGTATATATTTTCGACAGCGGTGTCCCGGGCGGCACAGTAGTGCTTATCGGAGGCACTCACCCCGAGGAGCCTGTGGCGAACCTCTCCGCCCAGGTTTTCACCGAGAATGTTCACCCACTGCAGGGAAAAGTTATTGTTATAAACAGAATAAACACCAGTGCTTCTCTCGGAACGCGCATGGGAGAGGCTTATCCAAGGTTTTTCCATGTGAAAACCTCCTGGGGAGAAAAAAAATGGCGTTACGGAGACAGGGTTTCGACTCCTCTCGATTCCTGGCCCGATCCCGAGGTGTATATACATTACCCCAGCGGACAGAACCTAGCCTATATGGATGTACGGAATGTAAACAGAACATGGCCCGGACGACCTGACGGACTTCTGGCAGAACGTACCTGCTTTGCAGCCATGGAGCTGATTCGGAAGGAAAAAGCAGACATTGTCATGGACTTTCACGAGGCGGAACTCGAGTATGCCGTGGAGAATACCATAGTGGTCCATGAAGAAGGCCAGCCGGTCGCCGCCATGGCGTCCATGATACTCACTTCCCAGACATTCGATGTGCCCATCGGGATGGAGTTTTCACCCCAGGCGCTTCACGGACTTTCTCACAGGGAAATCGGCGATTACTCGGATGCTGTCTCCTATCTTGCGGAGGTTGCCGAACCCATGCTTGACAGGATACGGGGCATAACCGACGAGGAACTGCTCATGTCAGGAAAAGACCGTTTTGTTATGAAGGCCGGGGAACACAAGCTCCTCTATTCTCCCATCGATAAGAACGGATGGCCGGTGGATAAGAGGACTGCCAGGCACGTAACGACGCTGATGACCATCCTCGAGGTACACAACATGCTCACCCCTGATAAGGCCGTGATCCTGAAAGGGATCCCCACCTACGGGGAAATGATGGAAAAAGGCATAGGTGCCTTCTTTTCAAACCCTGACGCAAGTCCTTCCGAAAGAGTGTTCTACGAATGACAAAAGGTGGAAGCTTTTTTTTCGCTTCCACCTTTTGAATTTTTTACGGCCAGATCCCCCTGAAGCGCATTGCATCCACTATTCTTCCCACAGCCTTGACATACGCTGCCTGGCGGAAACTAATTTTCTTTCCCTCTTTTATCGACCAGAGTTCCCTGAACGATCGGGTCATTCTTTCGTCAAGCTTTGAAAAAACGAAATCTTCGCTCCAACTGTCACCGGAGCGGCCCTGGATCCACTCGAAACAGCTTACAATAACTCCCCCTGCATTCGCCAGGACATCGGGAATAATGGACACGCCTTTGTCGGAAAGGATGGCCTCGCCTTCGGGTGTTATCGGTCCGTTTGCAAGTTCCAGTACGATTTTCGCCTTTACTCCTCCTGCGTTCTTATCGTCGACGGCACCGCCAAGGGCTGCAAGAACGAGAATATCCATGTCCTTCTCCACGAGGAGATCGGGGAAAAATTCCTCACCTCCCGGGAATCCCTTCAACGATCTTTTTTCGTTCTTATAAGCTGAAATATCCGCATATTTCAGACCTGCAGAATTATATATGCCGGCACCCGAATCACAGACAGCAACAACTTTAAGCCCGAGATCCTCCTCCACAAAACGGAACGCCCGTGAACCCACGTTGCCGAACCCCTGAATTCCGACGGTCAGGTCTTTTCCAAGGCATCCCATCGCCCGAAGCGCTTCCCTGAGAATGATGACCCCGCCTTTTCCGGTTGAATCAGAGCGCCCGAGAGAACCACCCAGCGGAATCGGTTTGCCGGTAAAAGCTGACGGTTCGCTCCAGCCCCTCACTTTTTCGAAAGTATCAAGAAACCATGCCATTACCTGAGGGTTGGTATACACATCGGGTGCAGGTATATCATAATCGGTACCAACAAAACGGGATATTCCGAAAGCATACAAACGGCTCAGGTTTTCAAGCTCATTACGGGATAATTCCCTCACATCCACGGAAATTCCGCCCTTGCCGCCTCCATAGGGAAGATCTGCAATGGAACACTTGATTGTCATCCAGGAGGAGAGGGCGACAACTTCATCCCTGTTTACCTCCACGTGATAGCGCACACCGCCCTTGTAGGGCCCGAGGGCGTTGTTATGATGGCTTCTCCAGGCACTGAAAACCCTGATTCCCCCTCCATCAAGCTTCAAGGGGAGGGACAGCTCGAGCACTTCTCTCGGGTACCTGAGTATCTCCACGAATTCAGGCTCCACTGTAAGAAACGGTACCGCCTGCTCCAGCTGCTGCAAGAACATTTCCCTGGGATTCATCTCTTCCCCACCTCCTGTGTTGTTCAGCACGTCACGGAATTCCCCGGCAGCTTGAACATCCATTACATAGAATATTCTAACACAGGATACATATATGAAGTCAACATATTTTTTTATTCAGATTGTTCTGCTTTAAAAGAAAAAGGCCGGATTTCTCCGGCCTTTGAGTAACGGTATTCAGTCCAGGAAAATTTACAGGAACACGCCTCTCATTCTGACTGCATCCGCAACTCTCTGGATAGCTGCCATGAATGCCGCACGGCGCATCTTCACGTTCTTTTCCTTTGCATAGGACCATACCCTCTGGAAGTTGTCCTTCATGATGCGGATAAGCCGCTCGTTGTACTCTTCCTCCGACCAGAAGAATCCGCCGAGGTCCTGTGCCCACTCAAAGTAGGAGCCGATAACTCCGCCGGAGTTGGCAAGGAAATCGGGGACGACAAGAATTCCCTTCCCGTCGAGGATAGCGTCGCCTTCAGGGGTAATGGGACCGTTGGCCGCTTCCACAATGTACTTTGCCTTGACCTTGTCGGCATTCTTCCCGTTGATGACGCCTTCAAGGGCAGCGGGGATAAGAATGTCGCAGTCAAGATAGAGAACTTCGGGAAGATCGAGCTTCTGGCAGCCGTCGCATGTGAAGCCTTCAAGAAGACGTTTGGGATGGTTGCTCACATGATCAAATGCTTTTTGAATATCAAGCCCGTTGGGAGCATAGTATGTACCGGTGATATCGCTTATTCCTACTACTTTCGAACCGGCGTCGATCATGGTCAGAGCGGCATAGGTTCCTACGTTGCCGAATCCCTGGATGGCGACAGTGGCGCCTAAAGGAGACTTGCCGAGGTTCTTGAGAAGCTCGAGTGCACAGGTAGCGACACCGTAGCCGGTTGCTGCCGTACGGCCCTTGGATCCCCACAGGGGGATGGGCTTTCCGGTGAAAATAGCGGGCTCGAGCTGGTTCTTCATCTTGCTGATCGTGTCCATGAACCAGACCATTTCCGGCCCGCCGGTATTCACGTCCGGCGCGGGTACGTCGGTCCAGGCACCGATTACAGGAGCCATGCGGGCGGCCCAGGTCCTGGCTATACGTTCCTTCTCCTTCTTGGACAGCTCGAGAGGCTCGCAGGAAACGCCGCCCTTGCCACCGCCGTAAGGGATACCGGCGAGGGAGCATTTCCAGGTCATCATCATTCCAAGAGCTTCGCATTCGTCGAGGTTCACTTCCGGATGGAAGCGGACTCCGCCTTTGCCCGGTCCGATCGCGGAGGAATGAAGCACCCTGTACCCGTCGAACACCTTCACTGAACCGTCATCCATTTCCACCGGAATGGAAACGCATGTCCGGCGCTCCGAGTGGCTGAGGATATCGATGAGCCCCTCTTCGAGCCCCATTTCCTCCGCCGCTGCGTAGAAATTTTTGAGTGCGGTGTCAAGAAGGACGTTTGAGGAAGTACGCTTTACTACGGCCATTAAACACACCTCCTGTATAATTACGGCTGTCGCCGTTTGAGACCGTGAATATCATAACATTTTTTTGCCTGGAGGAACATGAAATGAGCATCAATATCTCAAAATAGTTCTAAATACCCAGGACAAAATATAACAATTCACCTGCATGACCCGCAGCTCCCGCAGACAGTGGGATCCTCTTCGTCCATGCTTGTCACCATCAGAAAAGCGGACCAGAGAAACCCCGCCTGAACGATCTCAACAAGGTTTTTCTTAAATTTTATGTAGGCAGGCACCCAGAGCACCACACCATCCTGTTCGATCTTTTTGTATTCGGTCTTTGCCGAAGGCGCGCCGTCCTCAACCCGGAGGACTTTCCGCGCACTTCACCCGATACCTAATGTCCTGTGAATGGCATGCCATTCTCCCTTTTTCCGCAGTTTATCCATAATCTTCTGTTCGGCTGAAATTTTCAGCTCCATTCGTATCTCTCCTTTCTCAAAAAACCGGCCGGATTTCATCGGGGTGGTTTCCAGCCTCTTTCCGACATCAGGCCCTTCATGTCGTCAGCAGGAGGGGCAGTGATCGTAAGCCCGGATAAATCTTCAAGCTCTCCGTCGAGCCCGGAAAAAACAACACGGAAACTGTGCAGCTGAGGTCTCCTGATTCCTTTTTTCCTCCATCTCCCGTTGATTTCCTCGCTTCCGTACCGGATATCCCCTATTATAGGGCATCCTATGGACGCCATATGTACCCTTGCCTGGTGTGACCGTCCGGTAACAAGGTCTATTTCCACAAGCGAGACATCACCGGACCCGGAAAGAAGGCGGTATCTCGTAACGGCCTCTTTTCCCCGGGGATCTACCCGTACATTGTTGGACGAAGGGTCTTTCAGCAGAGGAGACCGTATCTCCCCTTCCTTTTCGGGCAGTCCGGATATCACCGCAAGATAGGTTTTCCGGATTTTTCTTTCTCGAAAAGCGTCCTGGAGTATCCGCAGGGATACGCCTGAAAGAGCCACAAGAAGCACCCCCGTCGTGTTCCTGTCCAGCCGGTGCACCGCATAAGCCCGTTCTTCCGCCTCTTCAAGGTGAAGCATGTACTTCACACGATCAAGGACATTGTCCTGGTCTTTCCTGTCAGGCTGTACAAGGAGGTTTTCCGGTTTGTTCACCGCCCATATCCTGGTGTCCCTGAAAAGTACGGGAAGAGTCCTCCGGTATCGGTATTCTCCTGCCGCCTCCCTGGGGCTTTCCCATGGCACATAGATTTCCTGGCCTTCGGAAACCCTCACATCACATGACGCCTTTTTACCGTCAAGCCTGACCGAACCCGTTCGTATGTCCTTCATAACCACGCTGAGGGGCAGCCCGGGCCAGGTGGAACGGATCACTTTATCGAGACGTCTGCCGTCGTCGGAATGAGAAACGATCAGTTTATGCGCCATTCCCCTGCTCCCATTTCCAAAACCGTCTCTGGGCTGAGAAGTTATAGTCCGAGATCTCTTTGCCGTCCTCCATCTGGTCAACGGCGTTCTTCCAGCAGAAGAGCCTGAAGTCCAGTTCGTCAGCAGCACTGACAACCATAGCCTCAGGTGTCGCCGGCAGGACAGGTGAACCGAACTCTCTGCAGCCGTGGTGACTCACAAGGATATGCCCTATGGCTGCAAAGAGCCTCTCGTCAAGGTTATATTCACCGGCCAGCGAGGCGTACGCGCTGTATCCGAGAACGATATGGTCTATCACCGTACCCGCCACAGTCATCTCGGGTGCCGGGGAAAGACGGTAGGAGTCCATTTTTCCGAGATCGTGAAGAAGTGCTCCCGCTATCGCCACGGGAATGTTTACCTCGTACCCCGAATGCGCGTAGGTTTCAGCAAGCGACCGTGCGGTACGGGCAACGGCAACGGTATGTTCGAGAAGACCTCCCACATAGGCATGGTGATGAGATACAGCCGCAGGCCAGTCCTTGAATTTTTCCCAGATTCCTTTTTCAAAGAAAACAAACTGCAGAAAATCGCCGACAGGTCCGTCACAAGCTTCCACAAGATCCATGAACTCTTTTTCAAGTATATCGGCATCGAAGGGAGAACGCTGCACAAAACTGTGCGGCGGAAACTTCTCCTGGTTCATGTAATAGACACTGTTGAAGTTGTACTGTGCCTGCCCCTTAAATTCTGTAACCTGTCCGGCAAGCCCCAGGGTCTTACCGGTCATTTCCCGAAAAAGCTCCGAGGAAACAGGGTCAGAAATTTCAATCTGCCCGTCCCCGCTTTTGTCCCACCACTTTGAATTCCCCCAGATTTTGCCTTCGAGAATTCCCTCTTCGTCCATAACGGCAATATCCCAGTAATTCCTGCCGTTTTTATCCTTGCGCACAGACGCCTTCGAAATAACCCCGAGAACCTTGAACCTGTCATCCTTTGAAAGACGCCTGATTTCACCCGTCCTGCTTATACGCTGTTCTTCCACACAATCACCTCACGACCGGGATAAATCATTGCTACGCGCCGTATTTTTCAAGCCGTCCGGCGTGTGCAAGCATAAGTCCGAGAAGCTTTTTCCCCTCTATCCTTCCGGAAGCACCTACCCGGCATTCTCTCTCGCTGAATGCTTTCGAATCACCTGTCCTTGCGAAGGGGCTGAACAGCATGAAGGGGACGGGATGCCACGAGTGGGCGCTCATGACACTTGGTGTGCTGTGGTCTCCGGTCACGGCCAGCACGTCCGGCAAAAGGGCGAGCAATTTAGGAAGAATGCCGTCGACGGTTTCAACGACCTTCCTCTTGCCCTCGAAGTCACCGTCCTCTCCCCTGCTGTCGGTATACTTCACATGGACGTAAAAATAATCATAGTCATTCCAGAGTCTGCCGACGGTGCCGAAAAGCTCTTCCAGGGTTTCTCCCGCATTGACGACCGTCATGCCGACAAGTTTTGCCAGCCCCTTGTACATAGGGTAGGTGGCAACCGCAACAGGCTTCATTTTGTAAACGTCCGGCATAAGCGGAATATCGGGAGCCGAGGAAAAACCCCTGAGAAGGCATCCGTTTGCAGGAGATTCGCCCTCCAGTACCTCGCTCACTCTTCTTATGAATTTATTTGCGACCTCCGCCATTTTTTCCCCGTCCGCGGAAAGCGGGACCGCCCAGCGCATCAGGGCGCCTTCCTGCTGCGGATCAGCATCGGCGACATCTTCAGAAAGGCCCGGTCCGGAAAAGACCGCCACGAACCGGTGCTCCTTTCCGGGATAAAACGTGATTTTCACATCGTCTATCTCCCGAATGGCATCTGAGAGCTTCTGCACAACCAGGGCGCTTTTTTCGGTGGCAATGCGGCCGGCCCTTCTGTCAATGATGATATCACCCTCCGAACGGGTACAGAAATTGCCTCTGGCACATACATCTCCGGGGCCTACCAGGGCCCCGACGCCCATGGCTTCAAGTATTCCCCTTCCTATGGAAAACTCCAGGGGATCATAACCGAAAAGCGACAGGTGACCTGGTCCGCTCCCTGGAGTTATTCCCACATCCACCATATCGAGAAGTCCGAGTTCGCTTTTCGCTGCAAGAGCGTCAAGGTTGGGGGTGAAAGCCGCCTCCAGTTCGGTCTTTCCGTTCGGACCCGGAAGACCGCCGATTCCGTCCATAACGAGCAGGATCATTTTTTTGCCGTTGTCATGGGAAAGCCGCTGCAGAAGCTCCAGTCTTTTCATAAGAACAATCCACCTCCGGGAAGCATTTTTTGCAAATTTGTAGGGAGTACTCGTTTTTTTCTGCAAAAACCAATGGATTTTATGATATCATTTTCATCAAAGGTCCATCCATTTTTGACAAGGGGGTAATACAGGTGAAGTTTTCCGAAAGAGTCCGCGCGCTCCAGTCGTCGCCCGTCCGTCGGTTGCTGCCCTACGCCGAGGAAGCACGGGCAAAGGGTAAAAAGATCTATCCCCTCAACATAGGTCAGCCTGATATCAAGACACCGCCTTCCTTTCTTGAAGCTATCAGGGGATTTTCCCAGGAAGTGATCGCCTACGCAACCTCCCAGGGAAACAATGACCTCCGCGACGCCATGAGTGCCTACTACAAAAACTTCAACATTCCCCTGGAGAGAGAAGACCTTATCGTAACCAACGGCGGCAGCGAAGCCCTCATGTTCGCCTTCATGGCCATGTGCGACCCGGGTGACGAAGTTCTTATCCCGGAACCATTCTACGCCAATTATAACGCCTTTTCAGGCGCAGTGAACGTGAAAGTCCAGCCCATTACAACCAAAGCCGAAGAAGGGTTCCACCTTCCCTCCAGAGAAGAGATCGAATCGCTCATCACCCCGAAAACAAAGGGCATACTTGTGGCAAACCCGGGGAACCCGACGGGCACGATTTACACCAGGGAAGAGATGGATATGCTCGCGTCGCTGGCACTGAAGCATGATCTCTATATAGTGGCAGACGAAGTTTACAGGGAATTCGTCTACGACGGGCTGAAATACACAAGTTTCGGCCATCTTCCCGATATCGCAGACCGTGTGATCATCGTGGACTCGGTCTCAAAGCGCTACAGTGCATGCGGCGCACGCATAGGCTGCATCGGGTGCAGAAACAGGGATTTCATGGCACAGGTTCTGAAGCTCGCCCAGGGGCGTCTCTGCGTTCCCACCCTTGAGCAGGTCGGTGCAACAGCCCTGTACAGCACGCCGAAATCCTACCTTGAAGAAGTGAACAAGGAGTACCAGTCCAGGAGAAACACGCTTTACAAGGCCCTCAAGGAAATGCCCGGCGTGATCTGCGCGGAGCCGAAGGGAGCGTTCTACGTCATGGTGAAGCTCCCCGTTGACGACGCGGAGAAATTTATCATCTGGATGCTTCAGAATTTCGACGTGAACGGAGAAACCCTCATGGCTGCCGGAGGAGAAGGTTTCTACGCCACACCGGGACTTGGAAAGCAGGAATTCAGGCTTGCCTACGTGCTGAAAAACGAAGATCTCGTGAAGGCTATGAATATCCTGAAGGTTGGGCTTGAAGCCTATCCCGGCCGTATTGAGCCCGCGGTTGCCCGCTGACAGTCTTTTCTGAGCACTGTGCCCCTTCCCTTTGTCGGAAGGGGCTTTTTTGTGGTAGCATACCCGTGATTCAGCAATTCCCGGTTTTTTAACACCACGGAAAAGAGGTTTTCCCATGTTTAAAGTAAAAGAAGCAATGCCGAAGGATGTGGGGCGCTGCATTGCCAGAATGGCCCCTGCGGATATGAATGAACTCGGTATTTCGGAAGGACAGATCATTGAGATCGAGGGCAAGGGCGTTACTGTTGCCCGGCTGCTCTCATGCGATTCAAGCCTTGCAGAGGGAGGCGGCAGAGGTTTTCTGCAGATAGACGGCATCATACGCGACAATGCCCAGGTCGGCATCGACGACCGTGTCGCAGTCCGGAAGGCGGATCACCACTTTGCGGGAAGCATCACCCTTCGTCCGCTTACATCCACCGCTCTCCTGGAAAAGGAGCGCGACGCAGTCTATATGCGGTCATTACTGGAGGGAATGCCTGTCAGAAAAGATGACCGGCTTCGGACAAACCTGTTCGGAACCAGGATATGCGATTTCAGGGTGGTGGACACCACTCCCGATGGAACGGTCATAATCAGCAAATCGACCTATGTCAATGTTGAAAAGCAGCCGGAAGGGGAGAAAAAAGCAAAGGTCTCATACGAGGACATAGGCGGTCTCGGGCCTCAGATCCAGAGGATCCGGGAGATGATCGAACTGCCCCTCCGCTTTCCCCAGGTCTTCGACAGGCTTGGTGTCCAGCCCCCGAAAGGCGTGCTCCTGTACGGCCCCCCGGGAACAGGAAAGACGGTTATCGCCAGGGCTGTGGCTGCAGAAACCGACGTGTATTTCACTCACATCTCCGGCCCCGAGGTCATAGGCAAGTTCTACGGAGAAAGCGAAGAACGGCTGCGGAATGTCTTCGAGGATGCACAGGCCCATGCACCATCCATAATCTTTATTGACGAAATCGACGCCATTGCCCCCAAGCGGGAGGACATGGGAGGGGAAAAACAGGTTGAACGAAGGGTTGTGGCCCAACTCCTGGCACTCATGGACGGTCTTGAGTCCAGGGGGCAGATCGTGGTCATCGGGGCGACAAACATTCCCAACACCCTGGATCCTGCTCTCCGGAGACCCGGACGGTTCGACAGGGAGATCTCAATACCGATTCCGGACCGCAAAGGACGCCACGAGATTCTTACCATCCATACCAGGGGGATGCCCCTTGCGGCAGATGTGGACCTGAAGAAGATCGCAGAAATGACCCACGGATACGTGGGAGCAGACCTTGAGGCTCTCGCAAAGGAGGCCGCAATGGCGAGCCTTCGTGAACTGCTTCCGGAGATCGATATGGAGATGGAGGAAATACCATACGACAAGCTCCTTGCCATGGACGTGAGGATGGACCATTTCCTTGAAGCATTCAAGGAGGTTGAACCCTCGGCAATACGTGAGGTGTTCGTCGAGGTTCCCGATGTTTCGTGGAGGGACATCGGAGGGCTTGAGAACATCAAGGAAGAGCTGAGAGACGCCGTTCAGTGGCCGCTGCAGCACGGCGATATCTTCGAAAGATTCGACATAACCCCTCCCAGGGGCATAATGCTCCACGGGGTATCGGGCACGGGGAAGACGCTTCTCGCAAAGGCACTTGCAAAAGAGAGCGGCGTCAACTTCATTTCTGTAAAGGGCCCCTCACTCATGTCGAAGTACGTCGGAGAAAGCGAACGTGCCATACGTGACGTCTTCAGAACGGCAAAACAGGCCTCCCCTTCAATCCTCTACTTCGACGAGATCGAATCTCTTGTTCCGGTGAGGGGAAAGGATACGGGAACAGGCGCCGGCTTCACCGAAAGGGTGATAAGCCAGTTCCTGGCGGAAATGAGCGGCATCGAGGAGCTGAAAGGCGTCGTGATTCTTGCGACGACAAACCGTCTCGATCTTGTTGACCCGTCCCTCCTTTCAAGCGGCAGGTTCGATCTCATCCTTGAGCTTCCCAGGCCGGACGCTGCAGCCCGGGAGAAAATATTCGAGATACATCTCAGGAAGAAACCTCTTTCGGCGGAGGTCAGGCTTGAAACCCTTGCACGGCTCACTGACGGGAGGACGGGCGGCGAGATCGCCTTTGTGTGCAGAAAGGCATCCATGCTTGCGGTAAGACAGCACCTGAAAACAGGAGGAGACGGTGAACTCCTGCTGGAATGGGGTCATTTCGAATCAGCAATGAAAGAACTGAAGGAACTGCCGGCTTCATACCGCCTGGGAGAAACCGGAAAATAGCATGAACGGGAGTAAAATGAACGGGCGGCTTCGCTGCAGGAAGCCGCCCGTTCTTTATTTCCCTCCGTCGTCAGGAATAAAGGGAGCGTCGTCAGCACCTTCTTCAGGGTCCGGTTCATCCGTCCGCTGCGGAATGTCCTCATCTTCGGGAATCGTTCCGGCGGAAGAAGGTCCTCCTTCAGTTTTTTCGGACGTACCGTACAGTTCCCTGTAGACATGAAGATTAGCCATGACTTTCTGAACATATCCGTTTGTTTCTTCGAACCGCACCATTTCGATCCACTCGTCGAGGGGAAGAGGGCCGTTTCTTCCGGCAAGCCATCTTCTTGCGTTTCCCCCTCCCGCATTATAGGCCGCCACAGCCTGCTCCGTGCTCCCGAATGATTTTAAAAGCCGCGCAATGTGCGACGTACCCAGGATGATATTGTCCCGGGGATCGTAAATGTTGTACTTTTTCATCTCAAGTGCTTTGGCTTCGGCCCTGGCCGTCCCGGGCATAAGCTGCATCAGGCCTGAAGCGCCGACCCAACTCGTTGCATTCGGGTCGAAGGCGCTTTCCTGACGCATTATGGCCCAGACCAGATTCTCCTCGATGTTGAATCGTTCCGCTGCACTTCGTACTTCTTTCAAGAACGGGCGGGGATAAATGAACTCCAGGCCTTTCCTGAAAAATGTCGGCCCACGGCTTATCTCGGAAGTCAGTCTTCGTGCGGCAGAGAAAGCGGCAATATGATCATCCGACCATTCTGCCAGAAGCGCTGCCCTGAAGATGGACTTCGTGTCTCCTCCAGCAGTGAGGGTACGCCGTGCATAGGTAACAAACCCCCATTTTTCTAGCTCTGAAGGAGTTCCGGATGCAAAAGCAGGCGGAACTGCCGGAACAATATCAAGTGTACCGCCCCCGCTGAGGAAGGCGTAAATTGAAAGCGGGTAATTTTTCAGGATGGACTGAAGGGCAGCCTCTCTCTTTCCTTGAACGTTCAGCCTGCCGTATCCTTTTGCGATCCAGTAGAGTACCCTCGGGCGCCAGGAACTGTCCATGGACGGAGAAATACTCTTCTCCCATTCTCTTACCGCTCCCGCGATATCGTTGTCCCTCCAGCGAATCCATCCCCTGTTCCAGAGTATCCTTACGGTGAAGGAAGAATCCGGGGCAAGGGCAATGACCTTTTCCTCGTACTCCCTCTGTTCTTTTCCGGAAGAGTGGGTTGACAGAGAATAATACGCACGGGCCTTGACGGCGCTCTCCTTCCGGTCCCCGGCCACTTCCCTCAGGACCCTCAGAGCCCTGTCTTTCTGAGCCCGCCCGGCAAGAATGGAAATCCTCCGTATGGACGATTCGGCGTAGGACGTGCCGTTTCTTGCGAGATAGCTCCAGAGTTCAAGTGCTTCACCGTACTTTTTCAGGCTGTAGAGTGAGTAAGCACGGTAGTACCTGGCTTTTCTCCCGTTTCTCGAGTCAAGGGGGACGGCCTTGAGCAGCGGTACAGCCTTCGAATAGGCGCCCCTCAGGTAGGCGGCGTAACCGACAGCGAAGTTCACGTCAGTCTTCCAGGGTTTCTTGATTGATTCAAGCTCCCGGAGAGCGGCACTGTTCCTGGGATGAATATTCAGGAGGTTAAGGGCATACGCCGTTTTATCGCCGGGAAGTTTCAGCAGAAGAGTAAGGGCGGTCGATTGCTGGGATGTATTTTCCGCGAGACTGTACATTTTCCGAAGGTATTTTTTTCTGTTCTCAATATCCTTCTCGTCGGCAAGGCGGTAAAGCGCATAGGCCACGTAGTATCCTATATCGTTTGGGGCTGACGGGAGCAATTCAGCTGCGGTCTTTCTTGCGCTGTCACTGTTTCCGGTTCGCTCAAGGGCAAGGATAGTCATGAGTGTGCCGTAGGGCCTGACTCCGGAAGGCCAGTGCGGGGCACTTTTATTGAGCAGTACCAGCGCATCAGCCCACCTGGAGCGGAACCACAGAGCATTGGCAGCCAACGACTGCTCTCTCGGAGACAGCGAATCACCCTTCACCGCCAGCAATTCATCCATACCTTTCCAGTCCCTCGCGGAGAAAAGTTCTTCCATTGTCCGGGCATAAGCTGGAGTGGAAGCTGTAAAAACAAAAAACACAGATATTATGATGAGAAGAAAAAACATACTCCGTTTTCGCACTCTCATCCCTCCTTTCCGATTTCAGGCATTATACAGGGAAAACCGGATTGATTATCCGGTAAAAACCCGCAATTCCGGACAACTCCCATTCTCTTTTGCGGTTATTATTACCGTGGAGGATCGGACAACAGCGACAGGATTTTATCCCCGGCTTTGAGTCCGGAGCCAGTGAGTACAGCGGCTGTTTTCATGCCCGGACGGAGTGTCCCTGCACGGGAAAGCCTGTCAGCAGCGGCGGCAGCAATCGCACTTGTGGGTTCCACGTAAAAGCCCAAACGGCTCAGTTTCAGGAAACCGCCCCAGATCTCCTGTTCCGAAAAAGAAAGGACCGCTCCCCCGCTTTTCCGTACAGCCATCAATACTTCCCTTCCCCTGACCGGCTCAGCCGAGCTGATGCCCTCGGCTATGGTTTCTTTCTTGTGTATCCTTTCAGGAAAGGGAGAATCTTTTTCGAAAGCCTTTACGAGGGGAGCGCAATTTTCAGGCTGAAGTGCATAGAGTTTCGGAAGTTGTTGTATTTCACCGCTCTCCAGGAGTTCGCTGAAAGCAAGGTAACAACCTATCACAAGGCTCCCCTGTCCCGCAGGGAGCAGGAGCACGTCCGGCGCCTCAAAACCAAGCTGCTCCCAAATCTCGAAGGCGAAGGTTTTCACGCCGTGAGCGAACCACGGACTCCAGTTATGGCTTGCATAATATGTTGATTCCGCTGCCTTTTCGGCAGCCCTCGTGGTATCCTCACGAGTCCCCGGTATCCTCACGAGTTCTGCCCCTGATGATGTGATCTGAACACATTTCCCGGCTGACGTATATTCGGGGACAAACACGCGGCACTTTATCCCGGCCCTGGCGCTGTAGGCCGCCATCGATGCACCTGCATTCCCCGATGAGTCCTCTATCACTTCGCGGACTCCCAGGCTGTGAATGATACTTACCAGGTATGCCATTCCCCTGTCTTTGTAGGATCCTGTGGGACACGTATAATCCAGTTTCAGATAAACTTCGGTTCCTCCCCAATTCTGTCTTACCAGGGGAGTCCACCCTTCCCCCATCGTGATTCTTTCGAAGCCGGGGCCGGGAGGAAGGGAAGAGGCGTATCTCCACATCCCCGGTTCCGACGGGTTCACCCTGTGCCTGTTCATCGGCTCCGCCCCTTCAAAAACAGGAGACAGCGGTCCCCCGCAGCTGCACCTCCAGGGGAGGTCCCGTTCGCTGCATTCTTTTCCGCAAACAGTACAAATAAGCATTATTTCACCACCTCCGGCAATAACGGCTATTATACGTAATTTTCCCCTTTTCCGCAGAGAAGGATTGAGGAAGAATTAACTGTACACTTATGATCAGTTTTTCTTCACTCAAGGAAGGAGGAACAGAAAATGAGAAAAATACTGTTCATTCTTTTGCCCCTTTTTCTTTTCCTTGCTGCACCGGTCGGTTTTTCTGAGGCAGCCATAGACGAGAACACTGTGACCAGGGCATGGAAACGTGTTTCATCGGAGGCAGGAATAGACTATAAGCCTGTCAATTTTGAGAATAAAAAGGAACCCAATGCATGGGTGAAGTTTTCCCCCGGTAACCACTCGGTTCACGTTACTTCAGGACTTATGGTCATACTCGACCGTGAGGATGAAATTGCGGGGATCATGGCCCACGAAGCGGGACACATCCAGTTGGGTCACTACAAAAGCTCTGTCAGCAGAAATTTTTTATGGGGTCTTCTCTTCAGCGCCCTTGACGGAAACGCTGCAGGTGAGATCGCGGGGGGCATCGGCATAACCCTGGCTGAATCAGGCTTCAGCAGAGAACAGGAAGTGGAAGCGGACGATTACGGAATTCGGATTTCTTCAGCGGCAGGATACAGCCCCTGGGGACTTGTCAGCGCCATGGAGAAAATGAAATCAGCCGGCTACAAAACATCACCGAACGGCTTCAACTCCCACCCTCCTACTGACAGGCGCCTTCTTCGCCTGAGAAACAACGCATCGGCGATAGAACCTCGGAAAAAATAGAACAAGCAGCTGAATTCGGCACATATCCGGACCCGGGGGCCTGTATAGGTTCCCGGGTCTGCTATATAATGGGCCAACTATTTTTCACTGTTCTCTTTTTTCTGACGTTTTTAATAAAAAATTTTTTTCCCTAGAAAGCGAGGTGGTCGAAATGCATTTGACTATGTCAGTTCTTGCGGCGCTGCTGCTCTTTGTCATGCCGCTCCAGGCGGCCGACGAGACAGTGACCGTGGAAGAAGAATTCGTTCTGGAGGAAGAAATTCCGGAAGATGACGCATCCGATTTTTTCAGCGGACGGGACAGCGATATTTTTGCCGCCGCGGGAGACGTATTTGCCTCTGAGGAAGAACCCGAGGAGTTTGAAAGCCTTGACCTGGAGGTTCCTCTCCCGCCCGGGGAAGAAAAGGCGGTTGAATCGGCCGGAGAAAACCCGGATGAGCTGAACGTGCTTACCCTCGCCATACTGCGGGCACGGGAAGCCTCTTCAATACTGGATTCCCTGAAGTCCGGCGAAAACCTGCCGCCTTCAGGACAAGGAAAGGATGATCGTCTCTACCTTGCCCTGGCCAATGCAATGTCCGCAGCAGAACTTTTTCCCGATGAACCTGACTTTATTTTCCTTGTAGCCCAGGTCTATGCTGCTTTCGGCCCTAATTCGTTCACACGGCAGCTTTCGGAGGAGGCGGCCGAAAGGACGCTTGAGCTTGACCCCTCATACTCCGAAGCACGGCTTCTTCTGGGAATCCTGCAGCACCAGGACAGGTCCTTCGGTTCCGCGATAAACAACCTTGAACGGGCGGTTTCCGAAAAACCCGCACTGCTGGACTTTCGGACGGCATCCCTCCTCGGTGCCGCCTATTTTCTCGAAAACACTCTTCCGAGGGGTGAGCAGTTCTTTCGGAATTACCTTTCATCACACGACAAAAGTGGAGCCGTCCTTTTTACAATGGCTGTGATCCTTCACGGTATGGAAAAGATGACGGAAGCGGGGGAAACCATGAGGTTGGCGGCGGAAGCATTTTCCCGGGACACGGAAAAGGCCTCTTATGCGCGGTCAGTTCTTGAAGAATGGACCGAAGGGAAGTGAAGAAATTGAAGACGGCCAAATACCGGCATTCCGGCAAATTTTTCTTTCTTTTCTCCCTGTTCACCCTCCTTGCCCTTTATCTCTTCTCCTTCAGCGGACAGGCACTCGGGGCATCCCTCGAGGAGGAGATGCTGACCGAACTGGGCAAGGTACGGGATAATTTTGCGGCCTCCGAACCCCAAAGGGGTCAGTTTTCCGATGAAGGGAGCTACGGCTCTGCACGGAAAAAATGGCTGAATGATTTCCAGAAGGCATCCGACGGTGTTCGGACAA
>CAYTQC010000004.1:0-46003 GCA_964439735.1 uncultured Synergistaceae bacterium | reverse complement strand
TCAGGTCCGATGCTGAAATCGCGGCCATCCTCGCCCATGAACTCATTCATGCCGACAAACGCCATGTGATGATCCAGGCCGCCCGCTCGTCCAGAATATCCCTTGCGGCGCTCGTCCTGCTTATCGCCTCCCAGGGGAGTGCGGGGCCGATGATCCTCACGAGCCTCGCCCAGGTGGCGGTTACCAACTCCTACAGCAGGGACCTCGAAAGAGAGGCTGACAAGGAGGGGCTGAAGATCCTCATCGGAGCGGGCTATCCCGCTTCAGCCATGGTCACGTGCCTTGAGGCCATGATACACGACCAGCTCAAGCGTCCCTATGTTGACCCGGGAGTGTTCATGACCCATCCCGAGCTGACCGAAAGAGTGGAATACATCGTCCGGGAGGCGAGTGACGCCGGTGTCCCCATCAGGCGGAAAAAGGCACTTCATCTTCTCCGCCCCTCCATAAGGGAAAAAGATGACGGAACCATCTGCCTCTTCGTGGATGAAACGAAGATCTGGTCCCTTCCCCGGAAACCGGGCAGTGAAAAGCTCCTCGCCGGCGCCGCCGAAAAAATCGACGAGTTTCTCCAGATGGAGACTCCCCCCTATGAAATACAGGTTATTTCCATCGGCGGGAAAAACGCGCTCCGGATCGGCCCGTCGGTCATAGTGCGCGAACCTCTGCCGGAAGGCTCCGAGCCTCTCGACACCATGAGAACGGCCCTCGTCGCATCTCTCGGGGAAGCCCGTCAGAAACACCAGGGGGCAAAATACCTCCACTGATTTTTTGATGTAGAATAACAGGGGTTCTTTCGCTTTTCCGGATTCCCGTTCTCCGGAAAAAGGTTTTGTATTCCCGGCGGCAGGGACACCGGATCACCAGGAAAAGGGGAGGCATCCTCCATGACGATATCCCTCTACAGGCGGTACAGGCCCCGCACCTTCGACGAAGTGGCAGGGCAGGATATGGCTGTGGACGTCCTGAAAAAGGCGCTCCAGAGGCAGCAGGTAGGCCATGCGTACCTCTTCTCCGGACCCAGGGGATGCGGAAAGACATCCCTGGCCAGGCTTCTCGCCAAGGCACTCAACTGCACGGCCCTGAAGGACGGATACGAACCGTGCGGCGAATGCGCCTGCTGCACCTCCATCACTTCAGGGGAAAGTCTCGACGTCGTCGAGATCGACGGTGCTTCCAACAACGGGGTCGAGGAGATCAGGGAACTGAAGGCCCACGTATCCCTCTCCCCGTTCTCCTCAAGGTGGAAGGTCTACATCATCGACGAAGTGCACATGCTCTCTATTTCCGCATTCAACGCCCTGCTGAAGACTCTCGAGGAACCCCCGTCCTTCGTCGCGTTCATCCTCGCCACCACGGAACCCTCGAAAGTTCCTGCAACCATACGTTCCAGGTGCCAGCACATCCCCTTCAGGAGGATCAGCGTCCCGGATATCCGCGCCAGGCTGATAGAAGTCGCGGAAAGGGAAAAGGTGAAATGGGAGGAAGAAGCTGTACGGGAAATAGCCCGGCAGTCCGACGGAGCCCTGCGGGACGCGCTCTCCATGATGGAGCAGGCCCTTTCGCTCGGAAGCGGCGAACTTACGGCATCCGCAGTGGCCCACCTCCTGGGCGGCGGAACAATGGCGGATCTCGAGCACTGGGTTTCCTCACTGAAGGAGGGCTCTGCGTCACCGTTCCTCCGTCTCGAGGAGATGTTCATGAAGGGAGCCTCGGCCCAGAGAGTCGTCGAGGGGGTATTCCTCATCTTCCGGAACCTCTGGGTCCTGAAAAAGTGGGGCAGGGAGGCCCTTGCGTCCCTTTCGCTCTCGGAAAACGAGACAGGTTTCCTCGCTGCCGAGGAACCGCGGTGGAGCACCGGTGAACTGTCAGGCATGATGGCCTACTGTTCCCGCATTATCCCCCAGGTCCGCATGGGACTCCGTTCCGATGTCCTTTCCGGTCTCCTCTCCGCGAAGGCTGTTGAGCTTCTTGCAGGCGGGGTCCCCTCATCCGCAGCGGCTCCTGCAGTTTCGCAACCTCGTCCCGGACGGCCCACAGAGGAAGAGGAAGAGCGGAAACCCCGGGAAAAGAAGCCTGCGGAGAAACGGCGCTTTCTTCCCCCTGCCGATGCCGCTTCCGGGCCGGCGGCTCCGGCTCCCGTTTCCGCCGCGGATTCGGTTCCTGAGAACACCGGCGGGGTACCTCCGGAAGAAATGCCCCTCGCCCCTGAAAACTGGCCCGGCTTCGAAAAACTTCTCTTCCGGAAAGACCTTCTTTTGTACTGCGCACTTGCCGGCACTGAAATTGAAATAGAAGACCGCAGGATAACCGTCTCCTTCCCAGGAAACGAGCCGTACTGCTTTGAAGTCCTCTCCACCGAACGAAACGCCTACTCCCTCCTGACGAGGGCGGAGGAGTACTTCGGAAAGGACGTGTCCGTCGTCCTCCGCAGCGGAGACGAACTCCGCCCCTGTTCGGCCGGCGGATGCGGTACAGAAACGGATGAAGAGCAGTGGCAGACGGAAAAACCCAATATTCCCCTGTTCCGGGTTCCCGAAGAGCACAACGGGGAAGAATCGCCGCCTCCGGCCGGTGAAGGCGGAACGGCGCCCCAGAGGGCTCCTGAAATCCGCCCGGCTGCTTCCCCGGAAGAAGACGGGGAAGATGGCGCCATCCCCTTCCGGGGGCTTGTGGAAGAAGTCCTGAAATGGGGCGGCGGGGAAGTCGTCCTGGTGAAGCGTGAACAGCACGAGGAGGAAATTCCTCCCGAAGACCTCGCTCCGGGGGAACAATAACGCCCGGAATCAGATACTCACAGCGGTCACAGAATAGAACCCAAGGAGTTTCGATAATGGCCCGACAATTCGTCCATCTTCATGTCCATACAGAATACAGCCTTCTCGACGGCGCCATACGGTGCGGTGAACTCGCGGCACGTGCCGTGGAATATGGAATGCCAGCCGTGGCAATGACTGATCATGGCGCCATGTACGGCGCCGTGGAGTTTTACGATAAATGCACATCCGCGGGAGTGAAGCCTATCATCGGCTGCGAGGCCTACGTAGACCCCGAAGGGTATACGTCCAGGGACAAGAGGAACAGAAACCACCACCTTCTTCTTCTCGCCGAGAACGATGAGGGATACCACAACCTTGTGAAGCTCACCTCCATCGCCAACACAGACGGGTTCTACGGCAAGCCGAGGATCGACCACACCCTCCTGGCAAAGTACAAGTCCGGGCTTATTGCCTCGTCAGCCTGCCTTGCGGGGGAGATCCCCACGCTCATACTCCAGGGAAGGGAAAAAGAGGCCCTCGAACGGGCTGTCCTCTACCGGGACATCATGGGCAGGGAAAACTTCTTCCTCGAGGTGATGTACAACGCGATCCCTGAACAGGCGGTGGTGAACAGGGCCATAGTAAAAATGGCCAGGGAGCATGACTTCCCCCTTATCGCAACCAACGACGCCCATTACCTTTCCAGGGAAGATTACGAATGGCATGAGATCCTGCTCTGCGTCCAGACGAGAAGCAGCCTGGAGGACGAAAACCGCATGTCCTTCTCATCCAACGATTTCTACCTCCGGTCTCCGGAGGAAATGGAAGCTCTCTTCGGGGCCGAGCTCCCCGACGCTCTTGACAACACGGTGGCCATAGCCGAAAGGTGCAGCGTGCGCCTTCCCCTCGGCGACAGGGATTACAAGCTCCCCAACCTGCAGCTTCCCGAGGGTGAGACCCTCGAGAGCAACCTCGAGAAAGACGCCAGGCAGGGGCTGAACGAGCGGCTCGGCGGGGCCGTTTCCGGGCAATATGCCCAACGCCTCGAGTACGAGCTCGGCGTCATCAATTCCATGGGCTTTGCCGGATATTTCCTCATCGTGGCGGGCATCATAAAGGCTGCGAAGAAGCGGGGCATACCCGTCGGGCCCGGAAGGGGATCGGCCGCTGGGTCCGTTGTGGCATGGAGCCTGAGGATCACCGAACTGGACCCCATCCGGTACAACCTCCTCTTCGAGCGGTTTCTCAACCCCGAACGGATAAGCATGCCCGATATCGATACGGACGTATCCGACAAGGGTCGGGATGACCTTCTTCACTATATTTCCGAGCATTACGGCTCCGACAGGGTATCCCAGATCGTCACATTCGGAAGGATGAAAAGCCGGGCCGCCGTCACCGACGTGGGACGAGTTCTCGGTATGCCTGTCCGGGACGTGATAGCCATAACCCGCCAGATCCCCTTCGGGGTCAGTTCCATAGCAGACGCCCTGGAACAGTCCCCAGACCTGGCCGCAATGAAAAAAGCCGATAAAATGACTGAACGGGTTCTCGATATGGCCGCGAAAATCGAGGGACTGGCACGGCACTGCTCCCAGCACGCCGCAGGTGTGGTCATCACGCCCATGCCCGTTACAGACATCGTCCCGGTCCGGAGGATCGGCGACGGTCAGATCGTCACCCAGTACCCCATGGAGCCCATAGAAAAGCTCGGGCTCGTGAAAATGGACTTTCTCGGTCTCCGCACCCTCTCCGTAATCGAGGAGGCACTGAAGAACATCGGCCTCGGGGGAAAAGAAATACCGGACATGGAGAAAATCCCCCTGGACGACCCCAAAACCTACGAGATCCTTCAGAACGCCGACACCCTCGGGATCTTCCAGCTCGAATCGTCGGGAATGCGGCAGCTTCTCAAAAAACTTCGGGTCGACTGCTTCGAGGACGTTATCGCCGTCCTTGCCATGTACCGCCCGGGCCCCCTGGGCAGCGGAATGGTGGACCAGTACATTCAGTGCAAGCACGGCAGGGCGAAGGTGGAATACCTTCACCCGCTCCTGGAGGAAGTTCTCCGCGAAACATACGGAGTCGTGCTCTACCAGGAGCAGGTCATGCAGTGCGCCGCCATCCTCGCGGGATACTCCCTCGGTGAGGCCGACCTGCTCAGGCGCGCTATGGGAAAGAAGAAGGCGGACGTGATGGAGCAGCAGCGGGCGAAGTTCGTCTCCGGGGCAAAGGAGCGCGGCATCGACGGAAAGAAGGCCGAGGAGATCTTCGACATCATCCAGGAGTTTGCGGGGTACGGCTTCAACAAGTCACACAGCGCCGCCTACGCCCTCATCACCTACCAGACCGCCTGGCTCAAGGCCAATTTCAGGCCCGAGTTCATGGCTGCCTACCTCTCGAGCCAGATAGGCGCCAAAAAAGAAGTCCTCGCCGAATACGTGCGTGAGGTCAGGACATCGGGGATCAAGGTTCTTCCCCCGGAAGTGAACACCTCCATGGCGAACTTCACGCCCATCGGGGACGTGGTCCGATTCGGGTTCGGCGCCGTGTCGAAGTCGGGGCATACCGCCGTTGAGGCTATCCTTGCCGCAAGGGACAGCGGAGGTCCTTTCTCCTCCCTCTGGGATTTCCTCTGCCGTGTTGATCTGCGGGTGGTCAACAAGTCTGTTGTGGAAAACCTCATACGGGCCGGAGCCTTCGACAGTATATGCAGCAACAGGCGTCAACTTCTCGAAGGGCTGCCCGACCTCGTCTCGGCGGCCTCCAAAAAATGCACCGACGGCAATCAATGTTCCCTGTTCGAACTGCTCCCCGAACAGGAGGACGATACCGGGCCGGACCTTCCGGATGTCGGGGATTTTTCCCTCTACGAACGGCTTGAACTCGAGAAGGAGGCCACCGGTATCTACATATCCGGCCATCCCTTCGAGCAGCACGAGGAAAAGGTCAGGTCCCTCAGCAACTGCAGGATCTGCGACCTTAAAAAATGGAGGAGCAGACGCATCCCCCCCTTCGTGGGCGGAATGATCCTCTCCGTGAAGGAAAAAATGACGAAAAACGGCGACCCCATGGGACTGATAGAAATCGAGGACGGAGAGGCCAGGGTCGAGGCCGTCTGTTTCCCCAGGACATGGGCTTCTCTCAGGGGCAGGCTTTCCCCGGGACAGATATGCTTCGTCCAGGGGTTTCCGGAGGAGCGCGGCGAAGTCAGCCTCATAGCAAAATCAGTCCTCTCCCTCGGAGAGATGGAGGAAAGGGGAACTCCTCCATATGTACGCGTATCCGTCTTCGCCCACTGCCTGAAGGAGGTCAGGATGAAGGAATTCTTCAGGGCACTGAAGGCATTTCCGGGGAAATCTCCGGTTCTCTTCGAGCTGAAGAATGATGCCGATTCAGTGGTCATGCTTCTCCAGGATATAAAAATAGATCCGGGGGCTCCTGTCGGCAGTGCGCTCGCCGAAGTTCTGCCGGGCGAAATGTTCCAGATAGGGTAGAATCTGTGGCAGGGCAAATGAGGGCCTTCCCGGAAAAGCGGGGGAGAAAGGGGAGCAGAAAATGACGAAAGTAAAAATAGTCTGCACAATAGGGCCGGCATGTTCGAAATACGAGACTCTGGTCGAGATGGCCAAGGCAGGCATGAACGTCGCACGATTCAACTTCAGCCACGGGGCTTATGAAGGTCACCTGGAAATGCTGAAACTCATACGGCGGGTTGAAAAGGACCTGAAGGTCCCCATAGCCTGCCTCCTCGACACCAAGGGCCCGGAGATCAGGACAGGCCGGGTGGAGGGAGGTACCGTCAGCCTTGAACAGGGCTCCATTCTCACCCTGACAACCGTCCCCCTGACCGGGACTGCATCCCGGGTCTTCGTCAACTACGAGGCCCTTCCCCGCGAAGTCGTCCCCGGCCAGGAGATTTTCATTGACGACGGAACGCTCCACCTCAGGGTGGAGGAAGTCTCGGGAACCGGCGTGGCCTGCAGGGTCATCGTCGGGGGACTCCTCAGCGACACCAAGGGCGTCAACATCCCGGGGGCCGAGATTTCCCTCCCCGCCCTTTCGGAAAAGGACATTGAAGACATACGGTGGGGAATCGACAACCAGATGGAGTACATCGCCGTCTCGTTCGTGAAAAACAGGGGAGACATCATGGATGTCCGGAGGATAATGGAGCAGTCCGGAGGCTCCATGAAGGTCATCGCAAAGATAGAGACACGGCATGCAGTCCGGAACATCGAGGAGATCACCGACGTTGTGGACGGCGTCATGATCGCCAGGGGCGACCTGGGAGTGGAGATTCCCACCGAGGACGTTCCCCTTCAGCAGAAGCGGATCATCGACATCTGCAGGGTCAAGGGCAAGGCGGTCATCGTGGCTACGCAGATGCTCGATTCCATGATACGCAACCCCCGTCCCACGAGGGCCGAGGCCAGCGACGTGGCGAACGCTGTCCTTGATGGTGCCGATGCCGTCATGCTCTCGGGCGAGACCGCCAAGGGCGCATATCCTCTCCGGTCCGTCCAGACAATGAAGCAGATCGTCTCAAGGGCAGAATCGGAGATAGAGCTCTGGGAACGTCCCCTTCACAGCATTTCGCGCACCATGGGAGTGCCCGATGCGGTGAGCAGCGCCTCCGTCCTCGTGGCACGGCAGATGAAGGCGGCAGCCATCATCTCCATGACCCAGAGCGGCAGCACCGCGCAGATGGTGAGCAAACACAGGCCACCCTGTCCCATCCTCGGCGCAACCCCTTCGGTCAGGACGTGGAGGGAACTTGCCCTGTACTGGGGCGTCATTCCCCTCATGAAGGAAGAGATGAAGGACCAGAACACCGCCGTTGATTCCGCCATCGCCTCATGCATCTCGGCCGGGCAGATCCGGGAAGGGGACCTTGTAGTGGTGACGGCGGGTGTTCCCCTCGGTGCGGCCGGGACCACGAACATGCTTCAGGTGCATATCGCCGGGAACATTCTCCTCAAGGGCCTTTCCCTTCTGAAGCGCGAGGCCAGGGGCACCGTGTGCACGGCGAGAAGCGCGGCGGAAGCCCTCGAGAAAATGACCAGCGGGGCAGTTCTGGTGGTGGGTTCCACCGACCGTGAATATATCCCCGCCATGAAGAGGGCATCGGCCATAGTGGCCGAAGAGGGAGGGCTCACTTCCCATGCTGCCATCGTATCCCTTGAGCTGGGCATTCCATGCGTGGTGAACGCCGAAAAAGCCCTCTCGCTGCTCAGCGACGGAATGGTTGTCACCATCGACGGATACAGGGGCCTGATCTATCACGGACGGGTCAAGCTCACAGTATGACGGGCGCAGGGAAAACCATGACCGGGGCGGACTCCGCCCTTCGGGAAAAATTCGGAACAGGGTTTCTGCCCTCATGGGAGGGGCTTGAAACTTCCGGCAAAGGAAAAAGTGCGGTACTTGTCCCGTTTTTTCCGGCTGGAAGCGGTCTCAGGCTCCTGTTTCTCAGGAGGTCCCCTGATCTCAGGCATCACGCCGGGGAAGTCTGCTTCCCCGGAGGCATGCGTGAGCCGGGAGACGTTTCCCCGCTGGATACTGCCCTCAGGGAGACAGAGGAGGAAACGGCGATCCGGGCTCAACTGGTGGAGCCCCTTTCCGTCCTTCCCGTGGAATACGCAGTGGTCAGCGGCGTAGCCGTCGTTCCTGTAGCCGGAATTGTCAGGGGTATCGATCCGGACAGTGATCTTGTCCTTTCCTCCGGGGAAATTGAAGGTTCGGTCACTATCGCCATCGAGGACCTTTCACCAGATCCGGTGATGCAGACGGTGGTCATAGACGGAAAGAAACACTGTTACCCCGAATACTTCCTCCCGAACGGGTGGAGGATCTGGGGCGTAACGGGCCGGATCCTGTTCCGTGTGCTCCAAGCCTGGAAAGGCGGGAATCCCTGATGGCCAGGATCGGCGCCCACGTTTCCATATCCGGGGGAGTGGAGCAGGCCTTCAGCCGCGGAGAGGACCTGTCCTGCGAAGCTATACAGATTTTTACGAAAAACCAGCTCCAGTGGAGAAGCGCACCCATCTCCCAGACCAGGGCCGAGAGGTTCTTCCGGGCCTGGAGCGAAAGCTCCGTAACAGACGTGGTCGTCCACGCATCCTATCTCATCAATCTCGCGGCGACCGACGCCACGGGGGAAAAAAGCCTTGTTGCCCTCGAAGACGAGATCGAGAGGTGTGACATCCTCGGAATTGACGACCTCGTGCTTCACCCGGGTTCGTCAAGGGGAAATCCTGTCGATGATGCTCTCAGGCTTGTCGCGGCAAGGCTCGGCACCGTGCTTGACAGGACCGGCCATAAACGGGTCAACATCCTGCTCGAAACCATGTCAGGCCAGGGAAACCACCTCGGTGCGGATTTCCGGGATTTCACGCGCATCTTCGAACTGCTCGACTGGCATCCCCGGCTTGGGCTCTGCCTCGATACATGCCACATGTTCTCGGCGGGATTCGATATGCGGACGGAGCCTGCCTACGGTCGGCTTATGGGGCAGATAGACCAGGCAGTGGGGCTGGACAGGGTCCGCTGCTGGCATTTCAACGACAGCTCCCATCCCATGGGACGCCGCCTTGACCGCCATGCCCACATAGGGGAAGGAGAGCTCGGGTACGCCCCCTTTTCCTTTGTGCTCAACGACCCCCTGTGGGAGGAGGTTCCCTGCATACTGGAAACCCCCCAGGGAGGTTCCGGATACGCCGGGGACATGTCGCTGCTCCGGAAAATGAGAGGAGGATAACATGACTGTTCAGGCCCCCCGGCTTGTTGTCGATATAAAGGCGGTGGAGGAGAACACCGCCAGGGCAGTTCAAAAATGCGCACTGGCCGGAATTACAGTTTCAGGCGTCACGAAGGGCATGTGCGCTCTTCCCGAAATCGCGTCCGCACTGGTATCAGGGGGATGCGCGGAACTCGCCGACAGCCGCATGAAAAACATAACCGCGCTGAGAAGAATGGGCACCGGCCTTCCCCTCCTTCTGCTCCGCATCCCCATGCTCAGCGAACTCCCTCTCGTGGCGGCGGAAGCTGATTGTACCCTTGTAAGCGAACCAGAGGCGGTACGCGCCCTCCAGCGGGAATGCGCCTTTCTCGGCAAGACCCGTGAGGTCATAGTCATGATAGACCTCGGCGACCTCAGGGAAGGGATCTGGATGGGGCAGACGGAAGAAATGGCCTCCGCCCTTGCACTGTCTCCCCGCATACGGTGCCGCGGGGTAGGGGTAAATTTCGGCTGCTACGGGGGTACCCTGCCTACCGCCTCCAAGCTTGAGCAGCTCATCTCCATCGGAACGGAACTTGAAAGGGAACTGGGATATCCCCTCGAAACCTTTTCCGGGGGAGCGACCTCCTCGCTGCTCCTGCTCGAGCAGAATGCCGTCCCGAAGAGGATCAACAACCTCAGGATCGGCGAAGCCATACTGCTCGGAAGCGATGCCACGTCCATGCGGGCGATACCGTGGCTCCGAAGGGATACCATGCGCCTCGAGGCTGAAATCGTCGAACTGAAGAGGAAACCCTCGGTTCCCGTGGGCCCTACCGGCGCGGATGCCTTCGGGAACATTCCCGAGTTCCGGGACAGGGGCGAGCGCCTGAGGGCAATCGCAGCCGTCGGCAGGCAGGATGTGCGGATAGAAGGACTGACCCCCGAAAACAGCGGAATCATCATACTCGGGGGATCCAGCGACCACATGATCCTGGACGTGGAGGAAGCAGGCGGAGGACTTGCAGTAGGCAGCACGGTCGCTTTCTTTCCGGATTACGGCGCCATGCTCGCACTTGCCACATCTCCATATGTTTCCCTGGAAGTGGTATAGTATTATGGAATGGAACGGATCATACCTCAACACGGAGCGGATGGATGCTTGAATTCTTTCGGTGGCAGGACGCCATCGACATCTTTATTATTTCCTATATAATCTACAAGCTTCTTGTGCTCATCGTCGGCACGAGGGCCATGCAGCTCGTGAAGGGGCTTTTCATAATGGGCGGCCTTACGGCTCTGGCGCGTGTCTTTGACCTGCGCACCCTCTCGTGGTTTCTCGGCAAAATGCTCGGGGTGCTCGTCATCGCTATCCCTATCGTCTTTCAGCCGGAGCTCAGGAAGATGCTCGAAGAGCTCGGCCGCGGAGGAAGCCTCTGGCAGAGGAAGAAATCGGTGAAAAAAGCCGAGCTGCTCAGCGAGACGGTGGGCCGTGCCATCGGCTACCTCAAGAGCCAGAAGATAGGGGCGATCATCGTCCTCGAGCGCGGTACCGGCCTTAAGGACTTCTGGCGGAGCGCCACCAGGATAAACGCGGAAATTTCCCAGGAGCTTCTCATCTCCATTTTCTGGTACGGAACTCCTCTCCATGACGGAGCCGTGATCATGGACAGGGACAAAATCATAGCGGCAAGCTGCTACCTGCCCCTGACTGATAACACCGACATTTCCAGGTGGCTGGGCACCCGTCATCGGGCGGCCATCGGAGTGACGGAAGTTTCAGATGCCATTGCACTGGTTGTCTCTGAGGAAAGAGGGGAAGTCTCCCTGGCCATCAACGGCCATTTATCGAAAAACCTCAAGGATTCCCAGGTCCAGAAACTCCTTCTTCATTACTTCGGAGGAGATGAAGAGGAGCAGAAATCCATACTTGACCGTCTTCAGGAAGACATCAGGACCCTGTGGACCTGATCCCTGAGTGAAGGAGGCGACACCGGCCCACCATGGCAGATCCCCAGAAAACGGATGACCTGATTTCATCTCCGCTGTTTCTCAAGATCATTTCCGTTGTCATAGCGTTTACCTTCTGGTTTTACGTTTCCGGCAGCAGGACGACGGAAACCACGAGAAGCATCATGGCTGTTCTTGAATACCTGAACGTGCCGCCCCAGACTACGCTGAAGAGCCCGCTGAAGGAAGTGGAAGTGATCCTTTCGGGGGCGCCGGGTATCCTTTCATCAATTTCCCCTGAATCGGTGGTCTGCGAGGTGGACGCAAGGGGGCTCAGTGTGGGAAAATACAGGCTGGCCGTCAGGGTCATCGCCCCCAAGGATGTCAAGCTGGTCGAAGTGATCCCGACTCATGTGGACATCGAACTCATGCGCTATATCGACCGCCTTATTCCCGTCGAAGTCTCGCTGGGAAAAGAGCTGCCCCCGGGACTGTATCTCGACATGGTCGAGATCATCCCGAAGGATGTAAGTGTCAAGGGAAGCGAAAAGGACCTGGCGAAGATCGGCTCGGTGCGTATCAATCCCACCCTTGAGGAACTCAAGGCGGGAGGGGAGCTGACACTTCCCGTGGAGATCGTAAAGTCCGACTCCTTTGAGGACGAGGTCTCCTACGAGCCGAAAAATGTCAAATTACGGGCGATACTGGCTGAAGGCGTGCCGAAGAAAAAAGTGCCGGTGAACGCGAGGATCATCGGGAAGCCCACGGATGATTTCCGGCTCAAGGCTGTCGTCGTCGAGCCGGGAGTGGTGGAAATAGAGGGCCCCCTCGCGAAGATCAATGCGGTCACCAAGGTGGATACGGAGACAATCGACATAACGGACATTTCGAAAGAGCTGAACATGGTAATACCGCTGAGAAATCCAGAAGATCCCATGGTAAAGCTCGTTGGAGCGTCCTCAGTGAGGGTCAGCGTGCTGCTCAACCCCTTCACCGTGACCAGGCTCCTCTCGAGCCTGAACGTTTCGGTAGAGGGCCGGAGCGTATATCCCCGGTGGAAGGTGGAACCTCCTTCGGTGAACGTGACAGTGGAGGGGATACCCTCCGAGGTGAACTCCCTGGACGAGAAGGAACTGCTCATCCAGCCGTTTGTCAACGTGACGAACATTGTGTCCAGGCGTCTGACTGTTCCTGTGAGAATACGGAACAAGACCGAGGGGAAACTGAAAGTTCTAAAAGTCGACCCGCCCAATATTACGGTAACGGCAGAACTACAGTGAATAATTTGATCGCTGGGATGGTGAGGCATCATGACAGGCAACCCCGATAGAGTCCGCTGCCTTTTCGGCACCGATGGTGTTCGTGATGTGGCGAACAGGGGGGATATGACTCCCGAGATGGCGCTGCGCCTCGGGCGCTCCTACGTTCTGTTCCTCACGGAACGGGGAGTACCGAGACCCCGCATAGCCATCGGCAGGGATACGCGCCGGTCGGGGCAGATGCTCGAGGCAGCCCTTGCCGCAGGCATGACGTCCGCAGGTGCGGAGGTATTCTTGCTCGGTATTATCCCTACACCCGGGGTAAGCTTCGCCGTAAAGAAAATGGGCATGCACGGCGGTGCGGTCATCAGCGCTTCCCACAACCCTGCGGAGTATAACGGGATCAAGTTCCTCGACTGCTCGGGCTTCAAGCTCTCTGATGAGACGGAGGCCACCATCGAGGAATATATGGGGGATAACCTCACAGACGACTGGCGTCCCACCGGGGCATCCATCGGGATACTCAGGCATGCCGAAGGAATGACGGAGGAGTACGGGCAATGGCTGGCCTCGCTCTGGGGGGACCAGTTCCCCTTCCTTCCCGAAGGGGTCGCCGACTGTGCCCACGGGGCCGCATCAGCTGTCGCTCCCGCCGTATTCACAAGGCTGGGCGGCAGGTGGCACTTCGTGGGGAACACCCCTGACGGCCTCAACATAAACGAGGGGGTAGGGGTCATGAAAATGTCCTATCTCTCCTCGGTGGTGCAGGAAAAAGGTCTCCCCGTGGGTATCGCATACGATGGAGACGCCGACAGGGTCCTCTTCGCAGACGGCAGGGGAAGGCTCATTGACGGCGACATCATGCTCTGGATCCTCGGCCGCTGGCTCGCCGCCACAGGGAATATCGGCTCCGGGGTCGTCGCCACGGTCATGAGCAACATGGCTCTCGAGGAACACCTCGGAAAAGAGAACATCCCCGTCCACAGGTGTCCCGTGGGCGACAGGTATGTCATGGAGACCATGAACACCTCGGGCTCAAAGCTCGGGGGGGAACAGTCAGGCCACGTGATCATCTCGCCCCTGGTCAATACAGGCGACGGCATCTGCACGGGGCTCCACTTTCTGAAGGCATGCACCGCCCTCGGCGAGGACATTGACACCCTGGCCGACAGGTTTGCCCCATATCCCCAGATCCTCAGAAATGTGGAGATTTCCCGCGAGAAGAAGCTGAACAGGGATGCCATAGATGAAATCTCTCTGGAGGTGCAGCCGCTTCTCGGCGGTCTCGGCAGGGTCCTGATCCGTCCCTCCGGTACCGAGCCGCTTATGCGCATTCTCGTGGAGGCAAAAGACCGCAGGATAATGGAAAACGTTTCGGAAATCCTCGTAAACGTTATCCGTGAACGCTGCAGATAGAATATACCCGGTGAGAAAGGAAGTAGACCTCATGCGCTCATCCATAACAAAATGCCTTTTTCCCGTTGCCGGCCTTGGAACCAGGTTCCTTCCCGCCACCAAGGAAATCGCCAAGGAGATGCTCCCCCTGGTTGACCGGCCCATCATCGCCTACGGCGTTGAGGAAGCCCTGGCTGCCGGATGCCGCGAGATGGTCATGATCACCGGTCGCTCCAAGAAATCAATAGAGGACTACTTCGACCGTTCCTTCGAACTTGAAGAGATCCTCAAGGCCAGGAACAAGACCACCCTCTACGATGAAGTCATCTCCCTTTCACAGCTGGCAGACTTTATTTACCTGAGGCAGCACCGACCCCTCGGCCTCGGGCACGCCGTACTCTGCGGAGAGCCGGTCTGCCGCAACGAGTATTTCGGCGTCATCCTTCCGGATGACGTCATGATCGCCCGCCCCTCGGTCCTCGCCCAGCTCATAGCTGTCCACGAGGAAAGGGGGGGAAGCGTGGTCGCCCTTGAGCAGGTTTCTCCCGAAGAGACATCCCGCTACGGCATCGTGGCGGCGGAAGAAGTTGAGCCGGGGGTCTACAGGATACGGGACATGGTGGAAAAACCTGCTCCCGGGAAAGCTCCCAGCAATCTTGCTATAATGGGAAGATATATTCTTTCACCGTCCATATTCCCCATCCTGTACGGCCAGCAGGCAGGTGCCGGAGGGGAAATACAGCTCACCGACGGTATCCGGACCCTGCTGGGTCGGGAACCGGTGTGGGGGCTTGTGTTCAAGGGGAAGAGGTTTGACTGCGGAACCCAGCCGGGCTGGCTCTCGGCAAACGTACAGCTTGCCATGCAGTTTCCTGAATTGCGGGAGGTGGTGCTCAGGGCAGTGGAGCAGACGGAACAGAAATCCTGAAACCAGCGGAAAAGGAAGCGCCTGCGCCGGGGCTCGCTGCCCGGCGGACGAGGTCGGAGGAGAATCGAATGTTCGGCGGATGCCTCCGGGGCTGCGGAAACCGGCCCGCAAAGCTCTCCTTCAAAACCGGGAAGAAATTTCCGGGACAAACAGGGGAACAGTTTCCTGTGTGGATATAAGGCGGTGTATGCAGGTAATGTGTGGAATAGTAGGATATATAGGTGATAAGAACGTCGCTGACGTTCTTATAAATGGATTGCGTAGTCTTGAGTACCGCGGATACGACTCTGCAGGAGTTGCCCTCATGGATGCTCCCGAACTCCATATCGTCAAGGGTGTCGGAAAAGTTTCCGACCTTGAGAAAATCCTTTCAGAAACGCCCGTATCGGGCAGCCAGGGGATCGGTCACACCAGGTGGGCGACCCATGGCGGCGTGACGGAACTGAACGCCCATCCCCACTCTGACCTCTCCTCGACACTTGTGCTCGTTCACAACGGAATAGTGGAGAACTACAGGGAGCTCAGAAAAGAACTGTCCGGAGAGTGTTCCGGAGATTACAAGTCCGAGACTGACACCGAAGTGGTCGCTGAACTCCTCTCTCACCTCTACAGGGAGCGCGGTGACATGATCGAAGCCCTCGTGGACCTCTACGAGCGCCTTCGCGGTTCTTTTGCACTCGTCATCATGGTGAAAGACTGCCCCGGAAAAATCTACTGTGTCCGCAAAGGGTCCCCCCTCGTGGTGGGAACTTCGGAAAACGGCGAGACCCTCTGCGCCTCCGATGTCCCGGCCATCCTTCCCTACACCCAGGACGTGATCTACATGGATGACGGGGATATTGCCGAGCTTTCGAGGAACCGGGCAAAGTTCTGGAACTGCAAAGGCGAGCCGAGGCAGAAGCCGCCTGTCCATATCGACTGGGACGTGACCATGGTGGACAAGGGCGGCTATCCCCACTTCATGCTCAAGGAGATCAACGAACAGGGCGCCGTGCTCCGGAACTCAATGGCGAAGCGCCTCCATGAAGGCCGTGTCGACCTCTCCGCGGAGCTTCCCTGGACGAAAGGGGATGTGGCGTCGTGGAAGAGGCTCCACATCGTCGCCTGCGGTACTTCATACTATGCGGCCCTCGTTGCTGAACGGTTCCTCGAGGAGATAGCAGACTTCGACATACGGGTCGATGTCGCCTCGGAATACCGCTATCGGAACATACCCATAGGTCCCGATACCCTCGCCGTCTTCGTTTCCCAGTCGGGAGAAACCGCCGACACCCTCGCGGCCGAGCGGATCGCTAAGGCGCGGGGAGCCCGGTGCCTTGCGGTGACCAACGTCATCGGCTCCACGATAGCCAGGGAAGTCGATGACATACTCCAGCTCAAAGCCGGCCCCGAGATCGGCGTCGCTGCCACCAAGACCTTCATGGGGCAGCTGGCCGTCCTCTATCTTCTCGCCATTCACCTGGGCAAGATGCAGGGAAAGGTAACCCCCGAACAGGAAAAAACCTTCTGCGACGAGCTCCTCGCCCTTCCCTACAAGCTGGAATCGGTGCTTCAGAGGCAGGAAACCCTCCAGGAAATGGCCATGCTCTACAACGAGGCCCGTGACTTTCTCTTCCTCGGGAGGGGAATATCCTTCCCCGTCGCCCTTGAAGGGGCACTCAAGCTGAAGGAGATCTCCTATGTCCATGCCGAGGCCTATGCGGCCGGAGAAATGAAGCACGGCCCCATAGCCCTCCTCGACCCCAGGGTTCCCGTGGTCGTGATTTCCCCGAAGGATGCCCTGCACGAAAAAACATTTTCCAACATACTCGAGGCGAAGGCCAGGAAATCTCCTGTCATCGCCATCGCTACGGAGGGTGACGACTCCCTCGAAGGTACGGCGGACCATATTTTCTATGTCCCCCGCACCCTCGACCAGTTCACGCCCTTCCTTACCGTCGCGCCGCTGCAGCTTTTTTCCTACTTCTTTGCCCGGTTCCTCGGCTGCCACATAGACCAGCCCCGGAACCTCGCCAAAAGCGTCACCGTGGAGTAGGGAAGCGGCAGGAAAAATGAAAGGGGCCCGGGAATTCCTCCCGGGCCCTTATTTTCATTCCTCATCCTGGTCCGGAAGCATATTTACTCTGAAAGCGGCTCCCGTGTGAAGGGACTATAGATGCGGATGTGCGTCACTCGGTCGAACACGTGGTCCTGCCTCCCGGCCCCCCCGGGAAACTTCTGCCAGGGGCCTCCGTCGATCCTGCACAGTGCCAGGGGTTTCCTGCCGTACGTGGACCACATGTCCCAGAGTGCGTCTGAGAGCTGGCTTCCCGGAAGAAGGTTCCCGGCAAAGAGCGGGGCGGTCCCCGGAAGGGGGATTTCATTCTCTGAAGCGATGATGAGCCACTGGGTCAGCTGCCATGCCCCGCCCATCTCTTTCGACTTCGAGTGCAGGAAGGGAAGTACCTGGAAACCGCCGACCACCCCCCTCGGCGCGGTACTCACATCGATGACTCCCGAATGGTTCGCCCGGACCCTACCCGTCCCCTGGAACTCGGTCCCGCCGAACCGCCCCGAACCCTTCACAGGGCGTATGACTCTCGCAAGAACCTTCGGACCTGACGGGTACCAGCCGATCACCCGGCCTCCCGGCCGGTTCTCCGTGTCCACGATGTACGGCCTCTCGGCTTCGCTGACCTCGAATATCATCACATCACCGGCAGACGGCAGGCCGTTTTCCGCTAGGGACAGCGTTCTCCCGTCCGTTTTCCGGACCTTCACCGGTGTCCCCACGGGAGGCGCCCATCCGCCGAAAAAGCCTGTCCCCGCAGGCACGTCAAGGGTCAGGAACGCTTTTGCTCCTGCAGCGGGAGCAACTGTATGGAGCGGCAGGATGCTCATGGTCCTTCCCGCATCTTTTTCCACCGACAGCGTCAGGTGTACCGCATTCACTGCTGAAGCCGCCACTGTTCCCGGGACCGCCCATTTCGATGCGGTGTACCCAGGCCAGCGGGTGGAGGTGGGAATATCCCTGACCGTACCGAGGGAAAATTCCCTTCCGTCGGCTAGGACCGCCCGTGCCTCTGCACCGGAGGTCACGGGAACATATACTGTGAAAACCGGCTCGGCCGCCGCAGCCGAACCGAAAAGAATTACGGCAGCCGCGGCGCACAGAACAGGCCTCCGAAAAAACGATCTCATTTGAATCGCTCCTCTCTGCAGCAAATTAGAAATGCGGATAAAACCATATGGACCAGATGTTCCCGGCCCAATGGTACAAAATAGCCGGAAGAACGGACCCGTGCCTTTTCCTCAGCACCCCCATGACCAGCCCGGGAAAAAACGCCAGCAGCGCGAAGGGGGCGAAGGGGGACGCCAGGTGGGCAAGACCGAAAAGCCCCGATGCCAGAACGATGGTCCAGAAGGATGAAACTCTCGCTGAAAGAAGCGTCTGGACCCAACCCCGGAAGAACGTCTCCTCGGCCACAGCAGCGGCAAGCCCCGAGAGCACAGCCGCCGGCACAAGGCGCAGGGGTGGGGGATAAAGGCGCCCGCTGAAAAAAAGCAGTGAGACTGCTGTAAGGGGGAGCAGTGTCGCGGCCGAAAAAAGCGCCGTCTCAAAAAGCGCCCTCCTGTCTGCTCTCCAGAGGAGGCCGTACTTCTCCCTCGGTTCTTTCCTCAGTGCGCACCAGGCGTAGGGAAAATACAAAAAGAAAGCGAACAGGACGAATGCAGCCGCTCTCATTTTTTCCCGCCGCCCTTCTTTGTGGTCCTCATCGTATTCTGCCCCTCAGGATCCCCCGGAGCGCCGCCGGAAAGAGCAGAACGGACAGGGCGGCGAAGGGCCGCCCCATCAAAAGAAAGAGAAGGGCGGACAGAAGGAAAAAAAACGACAGGACAATATAGAAAGGCCGCTGCTTCCCCCCGGACCTGAGGATATGCAGAAAAACAATTGAAAGGATGAAAAGCAGAAGAAAAGGCCAAAGGCTTTTCAGGAAAGAAAAATCGGCGACGTCTCCCAAAGCAGTCCTGCTCCTTTCCCACCTTTCCGGTGTTTCCGGTCCCTTTCAGGCCGCTTTATATCATCCATTCTAACATTTTCCCCTGCGGTGCACCGCAGGTATTTTCCGGGTTGCAGAAAAGGGGACACCTGGCATACAATGCAAAAGACACGGGTGAAAAACCGCAGCGGATCGGAACACTGCAGGCGCCGGAAAACGACCTCGGGCGATAACTGCTTTTCTTCCCGGACGCCGCCGTATTTTCTTCAAAAAGCGGGTGAGAGCATTGAGACAGATCATATCGGTCCTTTTGGCAGTTGTCCTTCTGCCGCTCCTCATGAAAAAGAAGGTCGGCTTCGGGCCTGCCATGCTCATCACGGGAACGGCCGTCGGGTTTTCGGGAGGGCTTGATGTCCGGTCCGTCATTGCCGCCTTTACGGAAGTATTCACAACTCCGTCCGCGGTCAGGGCCATACTCGTCGTGGCCCTTGTGAGCATCATGTGCGGCCTTCTGCGGAAATACTCCATTGTGGACAGGATCGTGGATTCTCTGAAGAAGATCATAACGGGCCAAAAACTCCTGATGGTCCTGATCCCCGCCTTCATGGGCATCATGCAGGTGCCCGGAGGGGCTGCCATCTCGGCGCCCTTTGCCGACTCCATAGGAAAAGACCTTCAGCTCGAGCCCCCGGTGCGTTCAGTGGTCAACCTTGCATTCAGGCATATCTCCATGTTTGTCCTCCCGTTCTCAGCCAACATCATCATAACCCAGGGGATCGTGCCGGAGATAGATACGTACGCGCTCATCGGGCTGAACCTCCTTTTCGTGGCAGTAATGGCGTCATCCGCCTGGTTCCTGTACCTGCGGAATGCACCAGGTTACATCCTTCCCTCCCCGGCTCCGGGAGAGCGGAAAAAAGCCCTCGGCGCCCTCCTGCTGAACTTTTCGCCCATCTACATGATCGTAGTGTTCAACGCCGCGTTCGGCCTTCCTCTCCACATCTCCGTTCTTCTCTGCATCGGGATCACCTTTCTTCTCTCGGACAGGAAGGAGTTCCCTGCGAACATCCGGAGGAGCTTCAACACGAAGATCACGCTCATGATGATCGGGATCTACTTTTTCAGGAACATCATCAATTCCTTCGGTGAGATGCAGATCCTCCTCAACGGTTTCTTCGCCGCGGGCTCAAACGCGGCCATACTGGGAGCAGTGGCGGTGTTCGCAGTCCTTTTCGGGGTGATCACAGGGCTCAGCCTCGTCCCCATGACCCTGCTGCTTCCGCTCGTGGCGCCCCTGCAGATCAGTTCGAACGAAATGCTTCTCTATGTCTGGTTCATTTATATCTGGTCCTTCATCGGCTATTATTTCTCGCCCCTCCATCTGTGCCAGATCCTCTCAAACGAATGCATCGGGTGCAGTCTCGGCAGTACCTACAGGGAATACCGCTTCTTCATGCCCATTCTCATGGCCTCCTCCTTCCCCCTGTATTCCATCTGCCGGATGATCCTGGTCTGATCTGCGGCCGGCCGGCGGAGAAAAAAATACCATTTTGGAGTACAATGAGGCCGTTCGTATTTCGGTATTTCTGTCTTGATTCTTGACAGCCCATGAACCTCTGTTACTATATTGTGGTTGCTGACATTGGGGTGTAGCCAAGCGGCAAGGCAGCGGACTTTGGATCCGCCATCGCTGGTTCGAATCCAGCCACCCCAGCCAGATGACCATAGGGAGGGGACCTGAAGCGGCTCCCTTTTTTTGTCTCATAAAAATTCTCGGAAAAGGTGTTGATTCACTTGTCAGGCTCTGAAGGAGTCACAGGAGCACTTGTTCTGGCAGCGGGAAAAGGAACCAGGATGAAGAGTGCCCTGCCGAAGGTTCTGCTCCCGGTCCTTGACCAGCCGATCCTGTACTACGTGCTTCGGGCGCTGGAAAAGCTTAAAGACGCCCCGGGCGGGCAGATCAGCTCGGTTGCCGTGGTTGTCGGGCACAAGGGTGAAATGGTCAGGGATTACCTTTCCGGCGAATGGGGCAGTACGGTCCCCATCTGGCAGCACGAACAGCTTGGAACGGGGCACGCGGTCCAGATAGCCAAGGAATGGTGGGCCGGTCTCGACCATCTGCTCATCCTTCCGGGGGATGTCCCCCTCCTCAGGAGCGGAACTCTTGCGGAGCTCGTGTCAGATCACAAAACATCAGGGGCGGACTGCTCTTTCATAAGCTTTCACGCATCCAACCCCTTCGGCTACGGCAGGGTCGTCCGGGCAGGGGACGGAATGTCCATCGTAGAGGAAAAGGACGCGTCGGAGGAACAGAAGCTTTTCTCAGAGGTCAACAGCGGTATTTACATTTTCAGGATCTCCTCCCTTCTTCCCCATA
This sequence comes from uncultured Synergistaceae bacterium, assembly GCA_964439735.1. GTDB lineage: Bacteria > Synergistota > Synergistia > Synergistales > Aminobacteriaceae > Aminivibrio. The sequence continues at coordinate 24,634 of CAYTQC010000004.1, read as the reverse complement.
TTTACAGGCTCGACAACGAAAACTCCCAGGGAGAATACTACCTCCCCGATATCATATCCATGATGATCCGTTCCGGAATGAACGTACGGGCCACGCTTGCCGGTGATGAAAACGAGTTCCGGGGCATAAACACTCCCCGCCAGCTCGCCGATGTGGTCTCTCTGGTCAGGAGCGAAATAGTCGAAGGTCACCTCGCTTCCGGTGTCAGGATGATGGACCCTTCCTCAGTCTGGATAGGCCCGAAGGTCTCCATAGGCGAGGACGTGTCCGTCGATCCCTTCGTCCAGATCTGGGGCGAAACCTCCATCAAGCGCGGATGCAGGATCGGGGGTTTTTCCATCCTCCGGGACATGGACCTTGAAGAGGACGTCCAGGTGGTCAGTCACGCGGTCCTCAGCGGCAGCATCCTCCAGAAGAGTTCGAAGGCCGGGCCGTTCATCGTCATCCGTGACGGTGCATGCCTCGAGGAAGGCGCCCAGGGAGGAAAGTTCGTTGAAATCAAGAAATCCGTTCTCGGAAAGGGGAGCAAGGCGCCTCACCTCTCCTATCTCGGCGACGCGGTCATAGGCGAGGGCACAAATATCGGCGCCGGAACCATAACCTGCAATTACGACGGTGAAAAGAAAAATCCCACGGTCATCGGCAACAGGTGTTTTGTCGGAAGCGACACCATGTTTGTCGCCCCGGTAACTCTGGGGGACGAAGCCAGCACCGGCGCCGGATCGGTGATCACACAGAACGTCCCTGAAGGCGCCCTTGCGGTGGGAAGGGCCCGGCAGAAGAATATAGAAGGATGGGCACAGAGGAAAAGAAAATCGGCGAATGAAGGGGGAGACCGGAATTGATGGGGACAGCAAAAAGGGAACTGAAGATATTTTCGGGCACGGCTCACCCGGCATTTGCGCGCAGAATTTGTTCTGAACTTGGAATTGAGCTGGCCACCGCCAAGCACTTCAGGTTCTCGGACGGGGAGATCGGTCTTTCCATCGAGGAGAGCGTCAGGGGGGCGGACGTCTTTGTCGTCCAGCCCACGTGCAACCCGGTGAATGAGAATCTCGTGGAGCTTCTCATCATGCTGGACGCGCTCAAGCGCGCCTCTGCCTACAGGATAAACGTGGTCATACCATACTTCGGGTATGCCAGGCAGGACAGAAAGACGAAACCAAGGGATCCCATATCGGCCAAGCTCATGGCAAACCTGCTTGCAGGAACGGGAGCGGACAGAGTCATCTCCGCAGACCTCCATGCCGGACAGATACAGGGATTTTTCGACATCCCCGTTGACCATCTCACGGGCATGCCCCTCCTTGCAAGCTACTTCAGGGACGCCATCGCGCCCTCGTCGCAGACCTGCGGTTCCCTCGTCGTCGTCTCTCCGGACGTCGGCGGAGTCGTCCGTGCGAGGAAATTTGCAGGCAGCCTCAAGGCAGACCTCGCCATCGTCGACAAGAGGAGATCCCACGAGGTGGCCAACCTCTGCGAGGTAATGGACATCATCGGCGACGTAAGGGGAAAAACGGCTGTCCTTGTTGATGACATCATCGACACCGCCGGAACCATCTGCAACGCCGCGGCGCTGATAAAGGACCGGGGAGCCGTGCAGGTTTTCGCCTGTGCGACCCACGGGGTCCTGTCAGGGCCCGCGATCGACCGCCTCGAGCAGTCGAAGATCGATCAGGTGATACTTACTGACACCATACCATTGCCTGAGAGCAAAAAATCGGATAAAATCATTCAATTGTCAATAGCCCCCCTTTTCGCGGAAGCCATACTGAGGGTCCACAGCGACCGTTCCGTAAGCAGCCTGTTTGATTAGGGAAAACAGGCCTTTTCCGGTTTTCGCAGAGGGGATCGCAATTTAAGGAGGATGTGTCGGTTATGTCGGAAATGGTACAGGTAGTTCTTGAAGCACGCGCAGAAAAGGGCAAGGAGGCCTGCAAAAAAATGAGGCCCGCGTACACCCCGTGTGTGGTCTACGGTCAGGATTACAGGGAGTCGGTGCCCGCAAAGGTCAAAACATCTGATATTGCGAAGATCGCCAATTCAGGATACTGGGAGACCCAGACCCTGAACCTCACCCTTCCCGGGGGCAAACAGGAGATGTGCCTCATGCGGGAAGTGCAGAAGGACCATATCACCGGCAGGCTTCTGCACATAGATTTCCTCCAGCTCGTCAAGGGGCACAAGCTCACCGTCAACGTTCCCATCGAGATGAAGGGCCGCGACGAATGCAAGGGAGTCAAGCTCGGCGGAGTCATCGACATGCTTCTCAGGGAAGTGCCGGTTCAAGTCCTTCCCACGCAGATCCCCGACTCGTTCCACGTCGATGTCTCTTCCCTGGGCCTGGGTGCACAGTTCCACGTGAGAGACCTTACCCTCCCCGAAGGTGTTGAGGTCCTTGCCGATCCCGACGAGGTCATAGTCGCTGTCGTTGTGCCCAGAGGCGTGTCCGAGGAAGAGGAAGCGGCGGCAGCTGAGGAGAAGGAAGTAGAAGTAGTCGCAAAGGGCAAGGCCAAGGAAGCCGAAGAGGAGGAGTAGCGCCGTTTGAAGCTGATCGCCGGACTGGGAAATCCCGGGCCTGAGTATGTTTTCTCAAGGCACAACGCGGGCTGGCTCCTGGTGGACCATCTTGTGGACAGGTACTCCTGCGGCACACCCCGCATGCAGTTCGCTTCCATGGCGTGGTCGGTTTTCAGGGAAGGCGAAAAGCTTCTTCTCCTCAAACCACTCACGTACATGAACCTCAGCGGAAGGGCCCTCAGGGAAGCCGTAGACTATTTCGGCCTTTCCTGGGAGGAAGACGTCCTCGTGGTGTACGACGACGTCGCCCTGCCCTTCGGAAGGCTCAGGCTCAGGAAAAAAGGGTCTGCGGGGGGCCACAAGGGGATGCTCTCCATCCTGGGGACAGCCGGGACGCTCGAAATCTGCAGGCTGAGGATCGGAGTGGGATCCGTACCCGATGAAAAAGGCATGGTCTCATGGGTCCTCGGTGCCTTTTCCCGTGCTGAGCGGGACGGGCTTCCCGGCCTCCTCGACGAGGCGGCCGGGGGAGTCGAAGCCTGGTGTTCCGAAGGCCCGGACCGGGCAATGAATATAATAAACGGAACTGTCTGAGAGGCGGCGGGCTACAGGCCGTCTCTTTTTTTGCCGAAACGGAGAAAAAAATGGAAAAAACGGGAACATCCCGGCGGAACAGAATTTGGGACCTGGACACGCAGCTCTGGACAGGCGGAGCTGCCCTGCACCTTCCGCTTGACGGAGCTGCAAGGTGCTGGGCTTTCCGGAACCCTGAACACCCGGCGCTCCTCGTCTTCCCCGACCAGAAGCAGGCGGGCATTTTCTGTTCCGACTGGGAGACGCTCTTTCCCGAAGAACCGGTACGGCTGCTCCAGGAGATACCCCTCACCCCGGGCGGAATGACCGACAGGGCACTTCCCGTCCAGCGAGGCGAGACCCTTGCCGGATGGAAGCGCGAGGGCGGACTCCTGGCCGCAAGCGGTGGGTCCCTTCTCGCTCCCGTGTTCAGGGGAAGCAGGGACATCCGCATCTTACCGGGCAGGGACTACAGCCGGAAGAACCTTCTCGACTGGCTGGTGCATGCAGGCTACGTGAGATCGGACATAGTCTGGGCTCCCGGACAGTTCGTCTTTCGGGGCTACATACTTGACATCTTCGACCCGGCCTACGCGCACCCCCTCAGGTTCGAATTTTTTGACGACACCGTCGAAAGCATCCGCAGCTTCTCTCCCCGAACCCAGATGAGCGTCGGCATACTTCAGGAAACGGACATCCATTCCCTCAGCGCGTCAAAGCAGGCCAGCCTCTTCGATTTCCTGCCCGAGGGAAGCGTTTCCGCTTTTTTCGAGCCCTCGAGGATCGAGGTCTCTGCAGAATCCTACTCCATGCTCTGGAAAGACATCGCTGAAGCGGAAGGAAGAAGCGAGCCGCTCCCGTCGTCGTGGCAGGATGTCTTTCTCCGGCTTGCCTCCCGCCCGCGGATCAGGATCACTGCCTCCGTCTCGTTCTCGGAAAGCCGCCTGACCCTGGAGGAAATCCCACCCTTTCGGGGGAACCTCGAAAAATTCCGCTGGACCTGCAGCGCATGGAAAAAGGACGGCTACAGGGTCTGCCTCGTCACCAGGAACAGGCGCGTCCTCTCGTTTTCAGGTGAGGACCTCCCCCTCACCGTGGAGGGAGCCCTCTCCAGGGGATTCCTTGACCCCGGTGAACGGGTCGCCTTCATATCCGACCTCGAGCTTGCCGGTATCTCAGAAAACATCCCGGCCAGGGGGCTCCTTGCCGCCCCTCCGAGAGAATGGAACGACCGTCTTTCGGAAGGGCAGCTTCTCGTCCATGACGAATACGGACTCTGTGTCTTCCGCGGCTCCGAGGAGGTCTCCATCTCCGGGGAAGTGATGGACAGCCTCATACTCGAATTCGCTGACGGGCAGCGCCTCTTCCTGCCGGTGCTCCATCTCCACAAGATAACCCCTCTCCCTGACCACATGGAGGAAAACGTCAGGCTCGATTCCCTTAGGGGAACAAAGTGGAAAAACGCAGTCAGGCGGACCCGTGAACGGGTGCAGAAGGACATCAGGAAACTGGTTGAGCTTTACGCCAGGCGGGAACTGGTCAGGGGGTATGCCTTCCCTCCCGGGGACAGCCTTTTCCGGGAGTTCGAGGAGGCCTTTCCCCACGTTGAAACCAGGGATCAGCTCACCGCAATTTCGGAGGTCCTCGCAGACATGGAGAGCACTTCCCCCATGGACAGGCTTCTTGTGGGCGATGTGGGCTACGGAAAAACCGAGGTGGCCGTCCGTGCCGCCTTTCGGGCGGTACAGGGAGGAAAACAGGCCGCCGTACTCGTACCAACGACCATTCTCGCCCAGCAGCACTACATGTCCTTTATCGCCAGGCTGACGGGCTTCCCCGTGAACGTGGCGCTCCTGTCGCGCTTCGCCGGGCGCTCCGAACAGCAGCAGGTGCTTGCCGGCGTCGCCTCGGGAAAGACCGACATCCTCATCGGTACGTCACGGATGCTCCAGAAGGACGTGGCATTTCACGACCTCGGGCTCATCGTCATCGACGAAGAGCATCGCTTCGGAGTGCTGTCCAAGGAAAAACTCAAGGAGGGCAGGGAAAACATAGATGTCCTCATGCTCTCCGCCACACCCATACCAAGAACGCTCGCCCTCTCCCTCAAGGGAATGCGCAGCATTTCCGTCCTCAACGAACCGCCCCGGAACAGGATCCCCGTCCTCACGGCGGCGGGGCCCTGGAACACGTCCATCGTCAGGACGGCCATAGCGCGGGAGCTCGAGCGCGGAGGGCAGGTATTCTACGTCTCGAACCGCATTTCACGGCTCGATGAAAGAGCAGCGTTTCTGAGAAAACTCTTCCCCTCGGCCGCCCTGGGGGTGGCCCATGGAAGAATGAAGGAAAACGAACTTGAAGAGACCATGATGAACTTCTATAATAGAAAACTTGAGATCCTTCTCTGCACGACAATAATCGAGAGCGGTCTCGACATACCCGGCGCGAACACCCTCATTGTAGAGGACTGCCAGGAGCTCGGCCTCGCCCAGATGTACCAGTTAAGGGGCCGTGTAGGGCGCAGGGAAGAGACGTCATTCGCGTATTTTCTCTATCCCGAGGGGCAGCCCCTGGCGAAAGAAACCCTCGAGCGCCTCGACGCAATCACGGCGCTCAACGATGAAGGGGCGGGGTACGATCTTGCGCTGGAGGATCTCCGCATACGGGGGAGCGGAGAGCTTCTCGGAACGTCCCAGCATGGAAGCGGCAGGGGAAAGGCTGACTCCTTCCTGTATTACTCCATGCTTGAGGAAGAAATAGCAGGCATGAGGGGTGCGCTTCCGTCCTCTGCTGAAGTCTCTGTCGATATCCCCTGCCTGGTTCCTGCGTCATACATACCCCAGGAATCCATACGCATCGCCCTCTACCGGCGCCTGCTGAGGATCGACGGGTACGAAGAACTTCACAGCCTGGAAAAGGAAGTACAGGACCGGTTCGGTCCGCTGCCCGAGAGCCTGAGGAATCTTTTTTCAGTATCTTTACTCCGGTCACGGGGCGGAATCTATGGTATCGTGTCGGTGGAGTGCGGGAAAAGGGAGACGATCCTCAAAGCGGACGGTCCTGTTTTCGACGGGCTGAAGGGAACGCGCTCATGGATAGCCTCGGGAGACAGGCTTGTCGGCCCGGGCGGGGCGGCGGGGCTCGCGGGGATACTCCAGGCGCTCCGCCACAGAAAGCAGGTGCGGTGAATGAACGAGAAAAGCGGCAGGGCATTCGGGGAGCTGGTCGACGTGATGAAACGCCTTCGGGCTCCCGGCGGATGTCCATGGGATCGCGAGCAGACCATGGAGAGCCTTCGGGCCTATATCGTCGAGGAAGCCTACGAGCTGGTGGACGCTGTTACCAGGGCGGACCTCGCCGACATAAAGGAAGAGTGCGGTGACGTCCTGCTCCAGGTCGTATTTCTTTCCCAGATCGCCGCTGAAGAAGGCCGGTTCTCAGTAGAGGACGTTATCTGCGGCCTGGTGGAAAAGCTCGTTCGGAGGCATCCTCACGTGTTTGCCGATGCCGACGCCGCCACGAGCACTGATGTTCTCAGGAACTGGGAGCAGATAAAAACGGAAGAAAAAGAGAACAGGAAAAAGAAGGACACGTCCCTTCTGGCCGGGGTTCCCGACGGTCTTCCTCCCCTTGCGAAAGCTTTCCGGATCCAGGGAAAAGCCGCCCATGTGGGGTTCGACTGGCCGAAAAACGATCCTGCTCCCCTTTATGGTAAAGTGGAGGAGGAAATGGACGAGATTCGGGAGGCTGTACTCTCAGCATCTCCCGAAAATATCGAGGACGAAGTGGGAGACCTGCTCTTTGCGGTGGTGAATCTCGCCCGCCATCTGGGCGTGAATCCCGACTCGGCACTGGGACGGGCGAACAGGAAGTTCACCGCCCGTTTCCGGAAAGTGGAGCAGCTGGTTTCCGAAAGTGAACGGCCCTGGGGCTCATACACACCGGAAGAACTGGACAGCCTGTGGGAGAAGGCGAAAACAGCCTGTCTCACGGCGGATTGAAAGAACGGTACCAATGCAGCTGAAGCAGCTTCATCAATTATAAAACCAAACGGAGGAGACTATTCTATGAGCAACCACAACAAGAATAAGAGTATGCCCTCGGCCGCTCCGGCCGGACCTGTCGAACCTGCCGAACAGAAGGCCCCCGAAGTGCAGCCGGTGACTGTGCAGAAAAAGGAACCGAGAAAAGTAGGAATAACGGACACCAGCCTTCGCGACGGGCACCAGTCCCTTATGGCCACCCGCATGAGCATCGTGGACATGGCCCCCATAGCAGAGATGATGGACGACGTGGGATTCCACTCCATGGAGGTCTGGGGAGGGGCAACCTTTGACACGTGCATGCGCTTCCTCGACGAAGACCCCTGGGAGAGGCTCCGCACCCTCAGGAAACTCTTCAAAAAAACGAAGCTCCAGATGCTCCTGCGCGGCCAGAACGTGGTGGGATACCGTCACTACGCAGACGACACTGTGCGCGAATTCGTGAAGCGCGCTGTAGGCAACGGCCTTGACATCATCCGGGTATTCGATGCCCTCAATGACCTCAGGAACATGGAAGTCGCCGCTGACCAGATCAAAAAGGAAGGGGCCCATCTTCAGCTCGCCTTCTCCTTCACACTTTCCCCGGTCCATTCCCTGGACGCGTTCGCAAAGCTTTCCCGGGACATGAAATCCATGGGAGCAGACTCCATCTGCATCAAGGACATGGCAGGCATCATCAGCCCCGTAGAGACATCCGCTCTCGTCCGGACCATCAAGAAAGAGACCGGGCTTCCCGTGCAGATCCACTCCCACTACACGAGCGGAATGGCCTCCATGGCATACTTCGCGGGCCTCGAGGCAGGTGCGGACGTGGTCGACTGCGCCATCTCCCCGTTTGCCCAGGGCACCAGCCAGCCTCCCATCGAGTCAATGGTGGCCGGAATGAAGGGCGGGGAGTTCGAGAGCGGCATTGACCTGCAGAAACTTGTCCCCATCGCCACTCACTTCAAAAAGGTCAGGGAAAAATACTCCAAGATCTTCATCGACCTGGGCGGAGTCGACATTAACGTACTCATGTACCAGATCCCGGGAGGCATGTACTCCAACCTGGTCAGCCAGCTCAAGGACCAGAACGCCCTTCACAGGCTCCCCGAAGTGCTGGACGAAGTGCCCCGGGTCCGGAAGGAAATGGGCTATCCTCCTCTCGTCACCCCAACCAGCCAGATCGTCGGCACCCAGGCCACGCTCAACGTCCTGGTCGGCGAGCGCTGGAAGATCGTCCCCAAGGAAGTCAGGAGCTACTTCCTCGGCCAGTACGGCAAGCCTCCCGCAGAACTCGATCCGGTGATCCAGAAGAAGGTCATCGGCGACGAGACGCCCATCACCTGCAGGCCGGCGGAAAATATCGCCCCCGAGCTCGAGGCTGCTGCAAAGGCCGTGGAGCCCTGGATCCTTCAGCCCGAGGACGTGCTCAGCTATGTCCTGTTCCCGGCCGTGGCGAAGGACTTCCTTATGAAAAAGTTCGCCCGCGAAATGAAAGTGGACGTGGGAGTCGCCGAACTCGTTGACGGCGCCGGATATCCCGTATAGACGAAAGGCGGGATCAGACCGAATTCATGAATACAGTCGAGGGAAACAGCACCGTCGGAACGGGGCCGGTCATCCGTGAGATCGATTTTCCGGACATCGATTCCATGTCCCGGTTCGCCGGGAAGGACGATGAAAACCTGGCCGCCATCGAAGAACGGTATCCCGTCAGCCTGATAGTCCGCGGGAACAGGGTCGCTGTCCGCGGCCCTGACGGCCCGGTGGTTGACATGGTCTATTCCCTTCTTGAACAGCTCCACAGGATCGCCTCGAAAGGGCATTCCCTGGTCCTTGCCGATATCCGGTACGCCATGGACATGATAGCGGAGAAGGGGGAGGTGGACCTCGCCCCCCTCTTCTCCGAGGTTATCTGCATGACTGCAAGGGGAAAGCCCATCCGGGCCAAGACCGAGGGACAGAGAAAATACCTTCAGGCAGTGAGGAGCAACCATATCGTCTTCGCCATAGGCCCCGCGGGAACGGGCAAGACGTATCTCGCCGTCTGCCATGCGGTCGCGCTTCTCAAGGCTGCCGCCATAAGCCGCATCGTCCTTGTCCGGCCCGCAGTGGAGGCCGGCGAAAGCCTGGGCTACCTTCCCGGCGACCTGCGGGAGAAAGTGGAACCCTATGTCCGTCCGCTCTACGACGCATTCTACGATCTTCTCTCCCCCGAGCGGTTTCTCAGGTACGTGGACAAGGGGGTTATCGAAATTGCCCCCCTTGCCTACATGAGGGGACGAACGCTCAACGACAGCTTCATCATCCTCGACGAAGCCCAGAACACCACGCCCGAGCAGATGAAGATGTTCCTCACCCGTCTCGGCTTCGGCTCAAAAGCGGTCATAACCGGAGACGTTACCCAGATCGACCTTCCCTCGGGGAAGAAGTCCGGCCTGAAGCAGGTCAGGGAAATCCTTGAAGGGATCGACGGCATTGATTTTTTCTACCTCACCCACTCAGACGTGGTGCGCCACGAAATAGTCCAGCAGGTGGTGAAGGCATACGAACGCTATGAACAGCAGCGGGAATCAAGTGTATAAGGGGGCATCCCCCTCGGGGAAAAAGGGGATCCCGGGCTTTTTCGCGGAGAAATTTCCGTTTTTCCGCGCGTCCGGAGTTCTTATCCTTGTGACCTTCGCTCTCTCCATCCTTTTCGTGAGGTGGGTCATCAACGACAGGATGACGGGCTTCCTGCCCGGTGAACCATCCCCCCGGTCGTATTTCGCCCTCTATCCCATGAATTTCGTGGACGAGGAGGGAACAAGCGTCCTCAGGTCACGGGTGGGCGAAACCGTGGCCGGCGTTCTCGTGCGTGACGGTTCCGCCGTGGAACTGCTCATCTCAAAGATCGAGACCATGGCAAAGGGAGACACCTCGTCCCTCGCCATCTCGCAGGGACTGTCCGACCTTCTGAAGGCCCTGCCCGAGGAGTCCAGGTATAAAATGCTCCGGGAATCCGCTCTCCTCGCCAATGAATTCCTCAAGAATTCCGGCGCAGAATCGGCTCTTACCGGGGTGACTTCCGAGATCATCTGGAAAGAGATAGAAAAGCTTTCCCTCCCCATGGAGGAGAACAACATCATCTTCCAGATCCTCGACGAGATCCTGCAGCCCCTGACCAGGGTGGACGAAGACCTGACCGCGACCCTTCGGGAGGACCTTGCCGAATCCCTCAAGCCCCTTGAGCGGTCCGTTTCCCCCGGAGACCTCCTGGTGGAGAAGGGGCAGATGGTCACGCCCCAGGTTGCGCGGATACTCAAGCTCCAGGGATATTCCCAGGTCACTTTCCCCTGGAAGCAGATCCTCTTCGCCCTTCTCGCACTTCCGTTCTGGCCTCTCTGGATAAGGCTCCAGTCGGGTTTCAGGCCGTCATCCGGCGACAGGATCCCCTGGCTCTACATCTCCTTCGTCGTAGGGCTCAGCTGGGTCGTGGAATACTTCTCGTCGCTGTTCAACGTCCAGGGCATGGGAAGCCTCTTCCTTTCCGGATGCGCATATCTCACCCTTCCGTCCCTCCTGGCGTTCCAGGTGGTCCTCGGCGGGAGCATTCTCGGAGGAATAGTGGTAACCGGCCTCTCCGCCCTTCACGTTGTCCTCGTCGCGCTTATGGGCCTTATCTGTTCCATTGCCGGATTCCGCCTGCTCGTCGACGTCAATTCCCGCAGCCATTTCTGGAGGCAGCTCTTCCTGCTCGGCCTGCTCCAGGGGGCGGTCAGCCTCTTCATCAGGTGGGCTTTCGACCTCGGCATATATCCCCAGCTGCTCATGTATCTCGTCGTCGGCACTGCCGGGTGGAGCACGGTGGTCATCGCCGTCCTTCCCCTGCTCGAGAACAGCTTCGACGTCCTCTCGCCGCTGCGCCTCATGGAGCTGAGCCACCCCTCCAACCCGCTCCTCAAGAAGCTCCAGATAGAAGCCCCGGGCACATATCATCACGCCCTCATGCTCGGAACACTCGCAGAGTCGGTAGCGGACAAGCTCGGGATGAATTCAAACCTTCTCAAGGCCGGGGCCTATTTCCACGATATCGGAAAACTCAGGAGACCCCAGTTTTTCGTGGAAAACCAGATGGGAAACGCAAATATCCATGACGAGATCAAGCCGTCCCTCTCCGCACTCATCATCATCGCCCACATCCGGGAGGGGCTCGAGCTCGCCGAAGAGTACCACCTGCCCCAGAAGATCCGTGAGTTCATAAAAGAGCACCACGGCACCACGTGCCTCTCCTATTTCTACAGGAAAGCGAAGAGCATGGGGCTCGAAATACCCAGGGACCAGTTCTGCTACCCGGGCCCCCGGCCGAGGTCACGCGAGACCGGCCTTCTCATGCTGGTCGACTCCGTCGAGGCCGCGGTCCGCGCGGAGATGCGGGCATCCACGTCCATACCCGACCTCCAGAAGACCATCGAAGGAGTGGTGGAGACGAAGATGTCTGAGGGGCAGCTCGACGACGTGGACTTTACGCTGAAGGACCTGGCACTCATAAAGCAGACGCTTCTTACCGCCTTCCAGTCCATGTACCATACCCGGAAGGTAAAGGAGATCCAGGAAAAAGACAAGGAGCAGCTGCTGCAGAAACTCAAAAAACAGGAGGAAGAATCAATTGAAGGTTCACTTGCGTCTCGATAACAGCGAAGACGCCGATCCCGCAAGTAGCACTCCCTTCGGGGACATTCTTTCCGCAGCGGGCGGCGTTTTCGAGGCCGCTCTCCGGGAACTTCCCGTACCTGAAGGAGGCATGCCCGGCACTGTCGAAATATCCGTCTCTCTCCTCACGCCCGGGGAAATGGAAGAACAGAACAGCAGGCACAGGGGGCTCGACGAGCCCACCGATGTCCTCTCCTTCCCCCTCTGGGAGGAGGAGGGCGAATTCCGTCCTGACCGTATGCTTCCGGTCCTTCCCCTGGGAGACATCCTCATCTGTCCCGGGTACGTGAGAAAAACCGTTTCATCGGAGGAAGATTTCCTCCGGGAGATGGCACTCATGCTCGCCCACGGATTCCTTCATCTCCTTGCCTGGGACCACGACACCGATGAGCGGCGCACCGCGATGGAAACCGCCCAGGAAAAGATACGGGATGCTCTGCTGGCGGCCGCTTCCGGCGGCGAAGGCGGGGTGAGAGGGCAGTGAACATGATTTTCGCGGAAAGCTTTCTGATCTTCGCGGTACTCCTGCTGCTCTCAGCGTTTTTCAGCGCCTCCGAGACGGCGATCACCTCCTCCGGAAGAGGAAAGATACTCGCTCTCATGGAGCGGTATCCCTACCTGAGGGTATTCTTCAACTGGCTCCTCCGTGACATACAGCGCGTGCTCACCATCGTCCTCATAGCCAACAACCTCGTCAACATAGCCGCGAGCGCTGTCGCCACGTCGCTGGCCATAGGGGCCTTCGGGGCCAGGGGGGTCATAGTCGCTGTCCCCGCAACGACTGCACTCATCGTCATATTCGGGGAGATATTCCCGAAGAGCGTCGCCATCATTAAGTCCGATGCCATGCTCGTCTTTTCCCTCCCACTGCTCAGAATGCTCGACATCCTGTTCGCACCCTTCCTGTGGATCATGCTCTGGATAGTCCGCGGGCTCGGCGTGCTCTTCAAGGTGGATCTCAAGGCCCGCCATCCCTTCGTCACCAGGGAAGAGTTCGAGCAGATGGTGAACATCGGCGAAGAGTCCGGCGCCCTCGAGGAAGTGGAGCGCCGGATGATCCACGGGATCATCTCCTTCGAGGAGACCAGGGTCTACGAGATCATGGTCCCCCGGACCGACATGGACGCCGTGGCATCCGACTCCACCGTCAAGGAAGCCATGGAGATCTTCCAGGAGCACGGCCACAGCCGCGTTCCCGTGTACGGGGAAAGTCCCGACGACATCGTGGGGATCCTCTATGTCAAGGACACCATCCCCTCGCTCATGGCAGGCAATCTCTCCCTGCCCGTCTCCGAAATAATGCGGGAAGCCCTGTTCGTCCCCGAAAGCATGCGGGTGGTGGAGCTCTTCAACACCATGAAGGGACGCCACGTCCATATGGCCATCGTGGTGGACGAATACGGCGGTGTCGCAGGCATCGCGACCCTGGAAGACCTTCTTGAAGAGATCGTCGGAGAGATCCAGGACGAATACGACAAGGAAAAGCCGACGCTCACGCCCGAGGAGGACGGGTCATATCTCGTCCAGGGCCATCTCGGCCTTGAAGACCTCAGCGATTTCCTCGAGTCGTCCTTCGAATCGGAGGATGCCGAGAGCCTCGGCGGCCTTGTGCTCTCCATTTCGGGAGACTTTCCCTCTCCGGGGGAAAAGATACTCTACACTTCGCCCTCCGGCGGAAGGCTCTGGGAGATCGAGGTACTCGAGGTGGAGGATCACCGGATCAAGCTCCTCAGGCTCCGGCCGAAGGAACAGGGGTTCTTCTTCCCGGAGGGCGGAGAATGATTCCCCTTTCCCCCTTCCGCGCGTCATGGCCCGCAGACTATCCTCCCGCCGCACGCCTCCTTGGCGCGGCGCAGAAGGCGCGGGAAAAGGCCTATGCCCCGTACTCCGGGTTTTTCGTGGGTGCGGCGATACTGGTACGCGGAAGGACCGGATTCTTCACAGGCTGCAACGTGGAGAACGGATCCTACGGTCTGTCCCTCTGCGCGGAGCGCTCCGCCGCCGCCGCCATGGTCTCGGCGGGGGAAACGCATCCCCTCGCAGTCGCCATAGCCGGGCGGGACGGTGTTCCCTGTCTTCCCTGCGGGGCATGCAGGCAGTTCCTCGCCGAGTTCAATCCCGAGCTCCTTCTCGTTCTCGACGAAGGCGGAACTCCGGCTGTCGTAAGCCTCGCTGCGCTCTTTCCGGCGCCGTTCCTCCTGGACAGGGAGAACAGATCATGACAGGCGCTGAAGGCACACCCTCATTCCGCGCAGGCGTCGTTATCCTCGCAGGGCGTCCCAACGTGGGAAAATCGTCACTTGTCAACCGGCTCATCCGGTACAAGGCCTCCATCGTATCCGACAAGCCCCAGACCACCCGCAACGTCATCCGGTGCGTCTACAACGGCGACGGCTTCCAGATCGTCTTCACCGACACACCCGGCATTCACCTGCCGAAGCACACCCTCGGCAGGACCATAGTCGATGCCGCAGTCGCCTCCATGAACGACGCCAACCTTATCTGCTACGTTGTGGAGGCCGGCGACAGGTCCATCGGTCCGGAAGACCGTGAGATCATTGAATGCCTCCGGAAATCAACCACACCGGTCATCCTCGTGGTGAACAAGTGCGACGCCGTCAGGGGCAAAAACTTCGTCGAAAACGCACGGGCAGTGTACGGCGACGCCCTTGAACCGGCAGGCGTCTCGGCCGTCTCCGCGCGAACCGGGGAGGGAATCGACGAATTCGTCTCCCTCGTCCGGAAGTTCCTTCCCGAGGGACCTCCCTTCTATGATGAGGACATCTTCATAGACCGGCCCGAAAAGTTCATAGCCTCCGAGATCATCAGGGAAAAAGTCCTCAGGCTCACCCACGAGGAGGTCCCCCACAGCGCCGCCGTGGAGATAGAGGAGTACAAGAGCCCCGACGAGTACCCCGAACGGGCGGTCCTTTTCATCCGGGCCACCATATGCGTGGAACGTGAGGGGCAGAAGCGGATCGTCATAGGCGACAAGGGTTCCCGCCTCAAGGAAATCGGAAGGCTTGCCCGCCTCGAAATAGAGGCGCTCACAGGCCACAGGGTCTTTCTCGACCTCTGGGTCAAGGTCCGTGCGGACTGGCGCAGGTCCGAGACGGATCTGAAGAGGCTCGGCATCAAAGAACAGTCCCCGTGAGCGAAAACACCCCCCAGGGCTTCGTCTCGCAGTCGGGGGTTGTACTGCGCCGGAACGCCGACCCTGAAGGAAACGTCTCCCTCTACCTGCTGCTCAGGTCTCTCGGCCCAGTATGGGTCTCGGTACCGGGAGCCTCCCGGGGACGGGTCAGGTTCGGCGGCAGCGTCGAACCCCTCGTATGGGGAAACTTCAGCCTTTACAAAGGGACAAGAAGGTTTTATCTTAAGTCGGTGGACGTGAAGGAGGACTTCTGGAGCCTCCGCGCCTCGGCCGGAAAGATACGGACCCTTCTCGAATGGGACCGGCTTCTGTGCCTCCATCTCGTTCCGGGCCATCCCTGCGACGAGATCCTCGGTCCCTTTTACTGGTCCTCTGTGCTTCTGAAAGAGGGAGTCCTGCCGGAAGCCGCCGAGTGGCGCTTCCTGAGGAAATGGCTGGGGAGCTGGGGCCTTGCCCCGTCCCTCGGATCCTGTGCCTCGTGCGGCGCCGTCCTCGGGGACGCGTACTGGACTGCCGAAGGCCTTTCCTGTTCCCGGTGCGCCGGCGGATCGAACGGAGCATTCCTCCCCTCGGCGCGTCGTGAGATGCTGCACCTGGCGGAGGAGTGTCCGACGGCACGGATGAAGGAATTCTTCCCCGCCTCCATGGAAGATCCGGGTCTCTGGAAGGACGGATGCAGAAGAATGAAGGCCTTTTTTGACTTTATGAAATAACCGGGGCGAATGTCCCGATGAAGCGCAGGTATTGAAATCAAGGAGGGGTATGACGTGAATTTCCAGGAAATCATCTTTCGGCTCGAACGGTTCTGGGCGGAACAGGGATGTGTCGTCCAGCAACCCTATGACATAGAGGTCGGCGCGGGCACCATGAACCCTGCCACGTGCCTCCGGGCACTCGGCCCCGAGCCGTGGAGGGTCGCCTACGTGGAGCCTTCCAGGCGACCGACTGACGGCAGGTACGGGGAAAACCCGAACCGCCTCCAGCACTACTACCAGTACCAGGTCATCATAAAACCCGCACCCTCGAACATCATCGGCCTCTACCTCCAGAGCCTCGCCGCCCTCGGAATCGAACCCGCGGCCCACGATATCCGCTTCGTGGAGGACGACTGGGAATCACCTACAGTGGGGGCCTGGGGCCTGGGGTGGGAGGTCTGGCTCGACGGAATGGAAGTCACCCAGTTCACCTACTTCCAGCAGGTCGGCGGCATCGACATGGACCTTGTCCCCGCCGAGATAACCTACGGAATAGAGCGCATAGCCATGTTCGTCCAGAAAGTGGAGAACGTCTACGACCTCCAGTGGGTGGACAACGTGACCTATGGAGACGTCCATCACAAGGGGGAAGTGGAGTATTCCCACTACAACTTTGAAATAGCCGACACGCCCATGCTCTTCAAACTCTTCGGCATGTACGAGGCTGAAGCCGCCAGGATCCTCGAAAAAGGGTATGTCCTCCCGGCGTACGACTACGTCCTCAAATGCTCCCACACATTCAACCTGCTCGACGCACGGAACGCCATCAGCGTCACCGAGCGTACGGGCTACATCGGCAGGATCCGCGTGCTCGCCGGGAAATGCTGCGCTGCGTATGCCGCCCAGAGGCGCGACATGGGCCTGCCCTTCCGGGGAAAATTCGGCCCTGAGGCCACGAGGTGAAATCATGGTGATCAAGAACATACTGCTTGAAATAGGAACGGAAGAAATCCCGTCACGCTTTCTGCCCGACATCCTCGATACCCTCGAGAAGACGGCCCGGAACGATCTTGCCGCTGCCCGCATACCCTTCAAAAGCCTTTCCGCCTTTGCCACCCCCAGGCGTATAGCCCTCGCGGTGAGGGACACGGAAGACCTCCAAAAAGACCTCGTCAGCACCTTCAAGGGGCCTGCCTGGTCCGCGGCATTCGACGCCAACGGAAATCCTACCCGCGCAGCCCAGGGATTCGCAAAAAGCAAGGGAGTCTCCATAGACCGGCTCGTCCCCACCGAGGTTGACGGCGTACGCTATGCCTGCGCCGAAGTCTCCGAGCCCGGGGGCAAAACTCTTGACATCCTCGCAGAGCTTCTCCCGGCGCTCATCCGGAAGCTTGTCTTCCCCAAGAACATGTTCTGGGACGATCCCACCGTGCGGTTTGCCCGCCCCATCAGGTGGATCCTGGCCATGGCCGACAGGGAAATCATTCCCTTCCAATACGGCGGCATACAAAGCGGCAATACCACCACGGGGCACAGATTCATGGGCGCCCGGAAAATCGTCATTGACGATGCCTCCGGGTTCATGGACAAACTCTACGATAACTACGTTATCCTCGACCAGGACAAGCGGCGGCAGAAAATGCTTGCAGGCATCGCATCCCTCGAGAAAGACCTGGACGGATCAGTGGAACTCGACCCGGAGATAATCAACGAGAACCTCTACCTCGTGGAATACCCCGTGCCATTCTTCGGGGCTTTCAACAGGAAATATCTCGACATTCCCGAGGAAGTCCTCACCACATCCATGAAGAAGAACCAGAAATACTTCTCCGTGCGGGGCAGAAACGGAAAGCTCGTTCCCTTTTTCGTGGGAGTCAGCAACAACCTCGCCTCGAACATGGAAGTTGTCCGGGAAGGCAACGAGCGCGTGCTGCGGGCACGCCTCGAAGACGCCGCCTTCTTCTGGGCCGAAGACCTGAAAAATCCTCTCGCGGCAAACGTGGACAAGCTCAAGAACATCGTCTACCAGGAAAAGCTCGGTACGCTCTACGAAAAAGTCGCCGCCATCCGGGAACTTGCCCTCTGGCTGTGCACGGAAATGGACATGAAGGAACTTATTCCCGTCGTCGACAGGGCGGCGTTCCTGGCAAAGGCGGATCTCGTCACCAGCATGGTCTACGAGTTCCCCGAGCTGCAGGGCGTCATGGGCAGGGAGTACGCGCTCCGCAACGGCGAACCTGAGCGCGTGGCCAAGGCCATCTACGACCAGTACCTGCCTAAGGCTGCGGGCAGCGAACTTCCGGGCGACATCCCCGGAGCCCTTCTCGGGTTGTCCGAACGGGCCTTTATTATCGTGAACTGCCACAAGGCAGGCCTCGAACCCACCGGGTCCCAGGACGCCTACGGGCTCCGGCGCGCGGCACGGTGCATCAATGAAATCATATGGGGCCTCCGTATCGACGTGGACATGTCCCGCCTGTTTGCCCGGTCCGCCGGCACTGCCTCCGGACAGGACGATGTCCTCGGGAAGGTGCTCGCATTCTTCTCCCAGAGGCTTCTTGTCCAGGTCAAGGAAAAAGGCTACGGTCACGAACTCGCCTCCCTCGCCATATCGGTGACAGGCCACAGGCCCCTCCAGGTCCTCCGGTTCCTCGAGGTCTTCTCGAAGATACAGGGCAGCACGTGGTTTACGGACCTGGTCACTGCCGCGGTGCGGGTCAGGAACATCCTTGCCAGGAGCGGCAGTGAGAGTGCGGGCGAAGTGGATCCGTCACTTTTCTCGAAGGATGCGGAAAAAGACCTCTTCAAAGAGATCACGGGGATAATCCCCCTCGTGGATGACTCCCTCGCGAAGCAGGACTGGAACGCACTTGCCGGGAATCTTGCAGAACTTTCGCCCCACGTCACACGTTTCTTCAACGATGTGCTCGTCATGGACCCTGACGACAGGGTCAGGGCAAACAGGATCGCGCTCCTTGGAATGTGCAGTGGACTGTTCCTCAAGGTGGGGGACGTGGGAGTCCTCAAGGGAGCATAGACGGCGGCGGAAATGCCTGCAGAAAAACTGGACCGGGGAGGGCGGGAAGCTATGGAAACCCTGAATCTTTTAATCGTTTCCGATTCAACCGGCGAAACGGCCGAACACGTGGCCCTGGCGGCCATAAGCCAGTTCGACACGGATTTCTCCAAAATAATACGGTACCGGTACGTCGAAGGGCCGGGCAGGATCGACGAGATCGTCTCCAGGGCGTTGACCGAGCCGTCCATCATCATCTGTACCCTCGTCGACAGGCAGACCCGCTCCGCACTGGCACAGAAAAGCGCCCGGGCCGGAGTTCCGTGCGTCGACCTCCTGGGTCCCATTGTCGATGCCCTGGAAAAGCGCCTGGAAAGGCCCCCCCTCCAGTCTCCCGGCCTTCTCCGGAAACTGGACGAGGATTACTTCAAGAAGATCAAGGCGGTGGAGTTCGCCATCCAGTGCGACGACGGGCGGGGCATCGAGTCCCTCCCGGAGGCCGACGTGGTCATCCTCGGCGTCTCCCGCACGGGGAAAACCCCGCTGTCCATGTACATCGCAAACAAGGGCTTCAAGGCCGCGAACATACCTCTCATCCCCGAAGTGGATCCTCCCGAGGCCATAAAGGATGTACCGTCCTCAAAGCTGGTGGGCCTCATAATTTCAGCTGAGAGGCTCATCCAGATACGGCAGGAGCGCCTCCGGCTCCTCGGTCTCGAGCCGTCGGCGTCGGCCTATGCCAGCAGGGAGCGGGTCGAAAGGGAGATCCGGGCGGCTGTCGGCTACCTGAAATCTCTTGGAGCACGAATATACGACGTGACTGACAGGGCCGTCGAAGAAACAGCCCAGGAGATCCTCGACGTCCTGAGGTCACGCTGAGGGAGGGTGGCCAACTTCGACGCACGGGATGAACACCGGCAGGCGGAGGAAACTCTCGATCTTTTCGTTCTTTCCGATTACCTCTCCGAGGAGGCGGAAGCAGCTGCTTCGTGGATAACCCGCCGCTTCGGGAAAAAAGGCGTCGAGATAACACGGTACAGGGCGATCCTCGAAGAGGAAAAGCTCAGGTCCGTGCTCCGGCAGGCGCGCAGAGAGGATGCCGTGGTCATCCACTGCTTCCTCAGCGGCAGGCTCCGGTCCTTTATCAGCGACCAGTGCCGCATGATCGGCATCGAACAGTTCGATGTCTTTTCCCCCTTGCTCTCAGGGATCGAACAGGCCTCGGGCAGAGAACCCAAGGAAGACCCGAAGCTGCTCCATCCCATGGACCGGGAATATTTCAAGCGCATCCGGGCAATGGAATATACCATTGCCGCAGACGACGGCGGCAACCCGTCCATCCTCAAGGAGGCGGACGTGGTGATCGTCGGGGTCTCCCGCACCGGCAAGTCCCCTCTGTGTGTCTACCTGGCGAACAGGGGAGTAAAGGCCGCCAATGTTCCCCTCGTGCCCGAAATGGACCTTCCTCCCCAACTGATGCGCATTCCGCCGTGCCGGATCATAGGGCTCACCAGGTCACCCGGATCCCTCGGCGAAATACGCAGCCGAAGGATGTCCATGATGGGCCTCGCTCCCGGAGAAAGTTTGTATGTTCAAAATGATCGGATATCCCGTGAAATTTCTTACGCTTCGTGTATAATGGAGAATCTTGGAATTGTAGTTTTCGATGTAACAACGAGAGCCATAGAGGAAACCGCGAATGAAATACTGGCTCTGCTGCAGAATATGGATCAGACGCAATCTTGACATGGAGGTGCACTAAAGAGATGAACGAAGTGAAATACGTGTACAGTTTCGAAGAAGGCAACGCCGAAATGAAAAACCTTCTCGGCGGAAAAGGAGCCAACCTTGCACAGATGGTGCAGTACAAGCTCCCCGTCCCCCAGGGATTCATCCTGACCACAGAGGCATGCCTCAAATACGGAGAAGACCCCGCGTTCCTCGACTCGATCTGGGACAAAGTGGTCAGTTCAATGAAGGATCTTGAGAAGAAAACCGGAAAGACATTCGGCTCCGGCAGCAACCCCCTTCTTGTATCTGTCCGTTCCGGCGCCCCCATTTCCATGCCCGGAATGATGGACACGGTCCTCAACCTCGGGCTCAACGACGAGTCCGTTGAATCCCTTGCCCGGGCTGCCGATGACAGGCGCTTCGCCTTCGACAGCTTCAGGCGCTTCATCCAGATGTACGGGAACGTCGTCCACGGAGTGAACGGAGATGCATTCGAGGAAGTCCTCGAGCACGTCAAGAGTTCCCTCGGGGTGACATTCGACAACGAGATCCCGGCCGGCAAACTCGTGGAGGTCGTGGCGCGCTTCAAGGAGATCTTCAAGCAGAAGGCCGGTTTCGAATTCCCCTCGGACCCATGGCAGCAGCTCCGCAACGCCGTGGAGGCCGTTTTCAAAAGCTGGGGCAATCCCCGGGCCGTCACCTACCGCAAGCTCCATAAGATCCCCCATACACTCGGGACAGCAGTCAACATCGTCTCCATGGTCTACGGAAACCTCGGCGACGACTGCGGCACGGGCGTCTGTTTCACCCGCAACCCATCCGACGGCACAAAAGAGCTGTACGGTGAATTCCTCGTCAACGCCCAGGGCGAAGACGTGGTGGCCGGCATCCGGACACCCCTGCCCATAGCCCGGATGAAGACAGCGATGCCCGCTGTCTACGACGAACTCTTCGAGATCACCACGAACCTCGAAAAAGCCTACAAGGACATGCAGGACATCGAATTCACCATCGAGCGGAACAAGCTGTACATCCTCCAGACCAGGAACGGCAAGCGCTCTGCCGGCGCCGCGGTGAAAATCGCAGTGGATATGGTCGCCGAAGGGCTCATCGACAAGAAGACAGCCGTCGGCAGAGTCACCCCCGAGCAGGTGGAGATGCTCCTTCACCGACAGGTCGACCCCACTGCCGAAAACGAAGTCCTTGCGAAGGGCCTCCCCGCATCCCCCGGCGCAGGTGTCGGCGTAGTCTGCTTCGATGCCGACGATGCCGTTGAAATGGCAAAGGGAGGGCAGAAAGTCATCCTCGCAAGGCCCGAGACATGCCCTGACGACATCCACGGTCTCTTCGCCGCTGAAGCCATCGTCACCAGCCGCGGCGGCATGACCAGCCACGCGGCCGTCGTCGCACGCGGTCTCGGGAAACCCTGCGTCAGCGGATGCGAGGAAATCACCATCGACCTCAACAAGGAGACCATCACCAGGGGAGACAAGGTCATCCGCAAGGGCGACACCATCACCGTTGACGGCAGCACAGGCCGTGTCCTCGTGGGCGGCGCTCCTCTCATGGAGGCATCCTTCAGTGACGATTTCCGGACAGTCCTTTCCTGGTCCGACGAATTTGCCCGCCTGCAGGTCTGGGCGAACGGCGACACCCCCGAGGACGCGAAGCGTGCACGGGCATTCGGGGCAAAGGGAATCGGCCTGTGCAGAACCGAGCACATGTTCATGGCCGCCGACCGCCTTCCAGTCATGCAGCGCCTCGTTGTGGCGGACACCTACGAGGAGCGCCTCGAAGCACTCGAGGAGCTCAAAGTCATGCAGGTCGAGGACTTCTACGGGATCCTGAAGGAAATGCACGGACTCCCGGTCATCATCCGCCTTCTTGACCCGCCTCTCCATGAGTTTATGCCCAAGGAGAGGGATCTCGAAGAAGAGCTTGCCGAGCTGGCAGCCGACGGAAACGAGAATACCGCTGCCGCCGACAAGGTCCGCAAGGTTATGGCCAAGGTCGAGGCTCTCAAGGAGTCCAACCCCATGCTCGGCTTCCGCGGATGCCGCCTGGGGATCGTCTACCCAGAAATCTCTGCCATGCAGGCAAGCGCCATATTCGAGGCCGTGCTTCGCCTTGTGGACGAAGGCATCGAGATCCACCCCGAGATCATGATCCCTCTCGTGGGTGTGAAAACCGAGATGGAGTTCTTCAGGAAGCAGATCGACGAAATAGCCAAAGACTACATGGAGAAATCCGGCAGGAAGTTCAATTACCTCGTGGGGACAATGATCGAAGTTCCCCATGCCGCGCTGGTCGCCGACCAGATCGCCGAGTACGCCGAGTTCTTCAGCTTCGGCACCAACGACCTCACCCAGACGACCTTCGGCTACTCCCGGGACGACGCCGAGGGCAAGTTCCTCGGCCATTACGAGGACAAGGGCATCCTCCCCGTCAACCCCTTCCACGAACTCGACAGGGATGGCGTCGGCGCCCTCATGGAGATTGCCGTTGAAAAGGGACGGAAAGTCAACCCGAATCTTTCAATAGGCATCTGCGGTGAGCACGGAGGCAACCCCTCCAGCATCGCCTTCTGTCACACAGCAGGGCTCAACTACGTCAGCTGCTCACCCTTCAGGGTCCCCGTAGCGCGCATCTCTGCGGCTCACGCCGCCATGGGCAGGCTGAAGTAGAGGAAAACAGCAGCCGCGCCGGAATCTCCCGGCGCGGCAACCTTTAAGAAAGGACCTGAGATCATGCCGCAAACCGGGAAAAAAGCACAATCAAAAGCACCTGGCGGAACCCCGGAACGAAAGCTCCTCTGCAGGGGACTTGCCGCTTCTCCGGGTCTCGCCGAAGGAAAGGTCGTCCTGGTCCCCGGATCCGCTGAAGCGGTGAAGATTTCCGAGGGCGACATCCTTGTCGCCACCATGACCACTCCTGACATGATCCCCGCCCTTCGAAAAGCCGGGGCGGTGGTCACCGATGAAGGAGGGCGGACCTGCCACGCCGCCATACTCTCCCGTGAACTTGGCATTCCCTGCATCGTCGGAGCAGGCGAAGCGACACAGATACTCACCGAGGGGCAGTACGTCATCGTGGACGCCACCAGGGGCGTCGTATTCCAGGGGGAAGAGCACGCCGCGCCACGGTTTGAGCCGGCTGCCGCATCTTCGGCCGCCGTTTCCTCCGCGAAGGATCTCACTCCGGCCGGTGCCCCCGCAAAGGCAGCTCCTGCCCAGAGCGTTACCGCCACCAAGATATTCCTCAACCTCGAAGGTCCCGCATCGGTGGAGCGGTGCGCCCATCTTCCCGCAGACGGGGTAGGCCTTCTCAGGACCGAATTCATCTTTACAGGGGACATCGGCATTCACCCCATGCACCTTGTCCGCACGAAGCAGGAAAGCATCTTCGTTGACAAGCTCGCAGAAGGGCTGGCCGCCGTAGCGGGCGGATTCTCGCCGCGCCCTGTCCTCATGAGGTTCAGCGACTTCCGGACAAACGACTTCCGAAAGCTCAAGGGCGGCGAAGGCCTCGAGCCCGTCGAATCCAACCCCATGCTCGGGTGGCGCGGAGCCTCGAGGTACGTGTCGCCTGACTACGAACAGGGATTCCGGCTTGAATGCAGGGCTGTGAAAAAAGTCCGGGACGATTTCGGCCTCACCAACCTGTCGGTCATCATACCCTTTGTGAGGACGCTCAAGGAAATGGAGA
The DNA here is from genome assembly GCA_964439735.1 of uncultured Synergistaceae bacterium. GTDB lineage: Bacteria > Synergistota > Synergistia > Synergistales > Aminobacteriaceae > Aminivibrio. Next base: position 523 of record CAYTQC010000004.1, on the reverse strand, counting down.
ACGTCCGGGCCATCCTCGACTCCGAGGGACTCTTCTCCGCCCCGTCGTTCAAGATCTGGCTCATGGTCGAAGTTCCTTCTGTCGTACTGCAGGCTGACCAGTTCGCCCGCATCTGCGACGGATTCACCATCGGCAGCAACGACCTTACCCAGCTCATACTCGGCGTCGATCGCGACTCCGCCAAGCTCGGTTCCATGGGCTACTTCGACGAGCGGCACCCCTCGGTCCTCGAGGCGATCGCCCTGACAGTCAGGGCCGCACGAAACGCAGGCATACCGTGCTCCATCTGCGGCGAAGGCCCCTCCGTATTCCCCGACTTCGCCGAGCACCTGGTCCGCATGGGTGTGGACAGCATCAGCGTCAACCCTGACGCACTCGGATACACCAGGAACATTGTCGCGTCCGCCGAGCAGAAGATCATCCTCGACGGCATACGGAATATGAAGTCCTGAAAAAAAACCGTCATCCTGAGGAGCCGCAGGAGACGAAAAATCTGGGATTGATTGGTCTGTCATCCTGAGCA
>CAYTQC010000003.1:0-49558 GCA_964439735.1 uncultured Synergistaceae bacterium | reverse complement strand
AAATAAAAAAACCGTTTCCCCGGAAGGAAACGGCGATTTTAGTGGTGGGCCTACCTGGACTCGAACCAGGAACCTTCCGGTTATGAGCCGGTGGCTCTAACCACTTGAGCTATAGGCCCGGAAAGAAGCGTTGCCAATTATACGCCGAAGTCCCTGAAAAAGGCAAGGCGCAGACCATTTTTCGCAAGAGTTCGCCGATTACTCCTCTATCACAATGCACCCGACAGGGCAGCTTTCGGCAGCTTCTTGTGCGCATTCCCCGCCTTCTGGACGGATAACCTTGGATATCCCGGCGTCTTCATCCATTGAAAATACCTCGGGGCACACCTGGGCACAAACACCGCAGCCAATGCATTCTTCCTTATTGATAGACACGCGCATGAAAGATCTGGTCACCTCCTTCCGTCAGAGGGATTGTATATCAGGACCCGGATATCGTCAAACTTTCTGCGTTTCCGTACTATTCCCAGAGCGTCACCATGGGCTGGCGTTTTTCAACACCGTCCAGGCGAAGAAGGGCCTTATAGGAGGAGACCACTTTCACCTCAGGATCGGATGACACCATGAAGATACCCGTCCCCGCCACTTCCGCACCGAATTCCTTGGCTACGAGGAGCATACCGGAGACAGTGCTCCCGCCTCTCATGAAATCGTCCACGATGAGCACCCTTTTCCCCTTGTTCAGCTGCTTCGTGCCCATGTACATAGCCTTCACTTCCCCGTTTTTCGTCGGATAGTGAACAGTCACGGCAGAACCGTCACTGGCCCTGTTTCTGAAACGGCAGACCGCAAGTGGAATGCCCATTGCGTGGGCTGTAAAGATGGCGAGGGGAATCCCCTTCACTTCAGAAGTCATGACCACGTCGGGACGGGTATCGTTGAACAGTGAAGCCATTGCGTATCCCAACCTGAGCGCGTAATGGGGATTGAAAAGGATATCACTGTAATATACGAGTCCGCCCGGAAGAAATCTGTCCTCGCTGTTCAGGATCTCCATGATTTCCTTGAGAAGGGAATCCTTCACTGAAGCAGCGATCCGCGGGACGAAGGAAGCTCCTCCTGTCCTTCCTCTGTCCACGCTGATTCCACCCAATCCTTCTCTCGTAAGGGCTTCGTCGATTATGGAAACGTCATCGCTGATAACGGTCTTGGAAACGAGGAAGTCCTCGGCCAGAGACGTCAGGGAAAGCTGTTTCGACGGACATGTCAGGAACCTTGATGCCGTACGTATTAATCTTTCAGTTCGCTGTCCTTTCATCTTTCATCACTCCACACAGAAAATTTTCCGGATCCACTTCAATCCCGACATTTCACGAAACGAATCAGAGAGGTTCATACTTTTTGAAAAAAGTCCAAAAGCTGCACTGCCGCTGCCAGTGATCCCCCAGCCGAATGCTCCGCTGGCTTTAAAAAAGTCGAAAACTCGCTCGTATTCAGGATGAGCCTTCAGAAGGACAGGTGCAAAATCGTTCGGAAGGAGCCCTACATTCTTCTCATCCCTGAGCCTGGCGATAAGGGAATCGATCTCCGCCTCCGCCCCTTTTTCCGACAGAGGGTATTCTCCACCGCGGAACGTATCAAGAAGAGAATACGCTTCCCCGGTAGGCGTCTGCCACTCCGGAACGGCAACAAGCACTTTTGGTGAAGGAGGAGGGGAAAAAAGAGGAAATACCTTTTCGCCTCTTCCCCTGACGATCGCCCATGAAGAACCACAGAGAAAAAAGGGAACATCGGACCCTATTTCCTCTCCCCGTATCGTCAGATCGCTCCACATGGAATTGATCCAGTAAACCAGCGCTGCCGCGTTTCCGCTTCCTCCGCCCATTCCGCTCCCCGGGGGGATGCTCTTTTCAAGCCGGATCCTGAGAGCCGGAATATCCGCTCTTTTCCCCGCGAGGGCTATCACATCCTCCAGGATGTTTCTTCCAGGGACGTTCTCCCCGGAAACCTCCACAATATCATTGACATTATGATCATATTGAGGTGTTATTGTCAATGATTCCATTGAAGAAAGGAGAAAAAAAAGCGACCTCAACTCGTGGTAGCCATCAGTACGCTTCCCGACCACCCGAAGGCTTATGTTGATTTTTGCGTTTGACCTGATGAAAAAAGACATGGATATCCCCCTTTGTCCCGAATAAAAAAAGCGCCCCGTCACCTAAGTGCCGGGGCGGCATTTTCTCGGGCGCGGAAAAACGCTTTAATTCCTGTTTCCGGAAAGAAGCTCCAGCTCCACCTCACGCGTCAAGAGCTCCGCATAGCTGAATGAAACCTTGCTATCCTGAGATTCAACGTAGAGTGTGAAAAGATTCGGATAGGTCTCCAGAATAATGCCCTGGCGTTCTTCAACTTTGCGGCGGCCCTTGGCTGTACGGTACCGAACTTTTAGCCCTTTGTACAATGCAACCTGTTCCCGAATGGATGTAATTGTCGCCGCCATAATCCTCACTCCCAGTACTGCAAATATTTCATAAATCTTACCATAAATACCAATAAATATCAAATGTTAGGGTAGTGCCTGTCGTGAAGTGCTTTGTGTGAAGCGGCAAAAAAAACAGCCTACTGCGATTGAGCCCGTATTGATGCCGGAAGCTTTGACGCGAGAAGGACCCTCCTGTCTCCGGCCCTTCGCGTATACCCCCTGGCGTCGAGGTACTCCAGAAGCGGCAGAATGAATTTGCGCGAGCTTCCGGTAATGTCACGTACCTTCGCTATTGTGATGTCGTCTTTTTCCTGAAGCAGTATTTTCAGAAGCTTTTCCTCGATTTCCGAAGAAAACAGAAACTCATCTGATACGATAGAGACCAGCCCCGCCTCCCTCATTCCCTTGATCAGCAGTGAAAAAGCCTTTTCGTCCAGTCCCGCGGCATCCATGGCTTCACGGAGAAGAGGGGGCTGGAAGTCCCTCTTCCGGCAGAAGTCAAGAATAGCCTCCGAGTTTTTTTCAAAGGCCTTGTCATCCCTGGGGGTAAAATCAGCCATCCGCACAGTCCCTTCGTCCATGACCACCGTCCCGTTTTCTGACAGTGCCTCGAGAAAAGCCCTCGATGCCCTGGGATCTAGATCTTTCAGTGCCTGCAGGGCAATCTGGTCAGATGGGGCGCCTTTACGCGACGGATGGGAAGAGTGGTATGAACTGAGAAACTCTTCAACGGCTCGTGTTTCACTTGAAAAACGCTCACGTGAAAGGAAGAGCTTTTTTTCCCCCTGGAGAAAAACTGCATCCCCGTTTTTCTGCAGCCTTTCACCGAAACGGAGGGTTTCGGCAGGCGTTTCCTGGATGAAAAGCGCCGCATCAGGAAGTTCAATCCGGGAAAAAGAGCGGATAAGGGCAAGAAGACGTTCTTCCGGTGAGGAGAGGGAGGAAAGGGCCCTGATCCTTTGGATGCACGCCTGTCTCGCTGACTTTCCCCTGGGTTTTGCGGCATACGGAAACAGGACCCGTCCTCCTGCAATGGTCTCCAGCGGGCTGTATCTTCGAAGAACGAATCTCTGGTCCACAAGGCATACGATGTCCTCTTCCGCAACTACCTGGGCTGCTGCCGTTTCTCCTGGTTGAAGCAAAGGGCTTTCAAGAAGCGAGATTCGTGCAACCACGTCAGACGTCCCGATGTGCAGCCTGACGCGCTGCCAGTGCTGAACAGGTTCACTGGCATTTTCCACGAGGTGGAGTTCGCATTCGAAACACCGTGTCCTCGCGTACACACCCCGTGCGCAGAGTACATCTCCCCGTGACAAATCTTCGGATGAAATGCCGGCGACATTTACGGCAACCCTCTGGCCCGCCCATGCAGTCTGGACTCCCGTTCCGTGAACCTGCACACTCCTGATCCTGCACTCTTTGCCGGCCGGAAGAACGGTCCCTTCCTGGCCGGATGAAATTTCACCCCTGTATGCGGTCCCCGTGACCACTGCACCGAAACCTGAAACAGGGAATACCCTGTCGATTGGAAGAAAATATGGTCCCTTTCTGGGTCTCGGCCTGATCCTGTCCACAAGTTTCGCCAGTTCTTCACGAAGCATGGGGATGTTTTTCCCGGTATAGGAAGAAACAGGAACAATAGCCTTTCCCTCCAGGAACGTTCCATGAAGAAAGTCTCTCACGTCCTCAATGACGAGTTCAAGAAACTCGTCATCCACCATATCCGACTTCGTCACGACAACGATACCGTCTTTTACACCAAGCAGCTTCAAAATCTCCAGGTGTTCCCTGGTCTGGGGCATGATCCCCTCATCCGCGGCCACCACGAGCATAACCGCATCGATACCAGAAGCTCCGGCGACCATCTGTCTGATGAAACGTTCATGCCCGGGAACATCCACGATGCTCACTACCCTGCCGTCCTCCATTGCGAGGGGCGCGAATCCCAGCTCTATGGTTATTCCCCGCTTCTTTTCCTCGCTCAGCCTGTCGCAGTCCACTCCCGTTATAGCCTTGACGAGTGTTGTTTTCCCGTGGTCTATGTGTCCCGCCGTTCCAAGAACGAGCGAAATTTCCTTATTTGCCAAAACGCTCACCTCCCTGCAGCGATAGTACGGAACGCACTGCAGATGATGTCCTCATCACCCTGAATGAGCGTTCGAACGTGAAGGACGGCCATGTTCTCCCGGGCGCCGGCTATGACCGGAACGGTGCATTCCCTGAGAAGGGCGAGAATATTTCCGGCGCTCCCGAGAGATTCCATGGAAACTGCCACTCCCCACCCCGAAAGGACTTCTGCAGGAAAAGCGCCTCCTCCTACCGCATCTTCCGCTTCAACAACGGATACGGATGCCCCGGGAAGAGTTTTCTTCAATTTCAATGAAAGTGAAGCCGCTTTTTTACGAAGATCCTCCGGCTTCTCACTGATCATTGACAGGGTGGGAATATCAAGCGGGCGGTCAGAAAGGTACAGTCTCAGGGTGGCCTCAAAAGCCGCCAGCGTCATCTTGTCTACCCGCAGTGCCCGTAGGAGCGGGAATGTCCGGAGCTTTTTGATGATCTCACTTTTTCCTGCAATGCCCCCTATCTGGGGGCCGCCCAGCATTTTATCCCCGGAAAAAGTGACCACATCCACTCCCTGGCGAATGCAGTCCGATACGGTCGGCTCCCCTTTCAGGCCGAAGGGTGCAAGGTCGATCATGGTCCCGCTTCCGAGGTCTTCCAGGAACAGGATCTCTCTTTCCCGTGCCAGCATTGCCAGTTCTTCCCGGGGTACCGAAGACGTGAATCCCTCCATGCGAAAGTTGGAGGGATGAACCTTCAGAACAGCTGCCGTGTCCCCGGTTATGGCGTTTCTGTAGTCCTTCAGGTGGGTCCTGTTCGTAGCACCGACTTCCACAAGATTTGCTCCTGAAAAGGCCATAATTTCGGGGATGCGGAACGATCCTCCGATCTCCACGAGTTCCCCTCTTGATACGATGACATCTTTCCCCGAACAGAGCGCCGCGAGCATCAGAAGGACCGCACCTGCGTTGTTGTTGACCACGAGCCCCGATTCCGCGCCGGTTATCACCCTGATAAGCCATTCCACGTGATCGGTCCGGTGTCCCCTCCTGCCTTCAGACAGATCGTATTCCAGCGTGCTGTAGCTTCCGGAGACAGCCGTGACAGCGTCCATAGCCTCCCGGGCAAGGCAGGATCTCCCGAGGTTCGTATGGACCACGACGCCCGTTGCATTAACAACCCGCCTGAGGCTTCCTGTCTTTTTGGCCTTCAGCTCAGGGAAGGCAAGGGCGAAAACCGCTTCCGGCGAGGGAACGGTATCCTCTCCGTTTATGATCTTGTCCCTCATCACCTTCAGGGTTTCAGAAAGGACCGATTTCACCGTCTCTCTTCCGAGGGATGAAAAGTAGGGCCCGAGCTCCGGAATGGAGAGAAGCAGGTCCATTGAGGGAAGGGAACGCAGTTTTTCTTTGCCTGAGGGCTGAGGTTTCATGGAACAACCATCACCTTTCACATTTTTTCCACAGTAATAAAAAAACCTGATCGGCCGTGGTTTCCGGGTGAACCGGCCACAACCCGTTCCATTATACCCGCATCCTGCCCGTCGTGGAAAAGAAATCCTAAGCTGATCGAAATGGCAGGAAAAATATGGAAAATGATAATGAATTTCCGCGGACAAAGAGCACCCTTCATATTTGCCACCTAAAAAAATCTATATTATAGTAGCGTCTGGTTTTGCAACTACTCCATATAGCAAGGAGGAAGCGAAAAAATGGGCAGAATAGATGCCAGGGGGAAGAGTTGCCCTCAGCCGGTCATGATGACGAAAACTCACGTGGATGCGGGTGAACGTGAACTGGAAATTTATCTTGACAATGCCGTGTCCGCTTCGAATGTCCAGCGCTATCTCGAAAAGAACGGTTTCAGGGTTCGTATCATGGATGAGGACGGGACGATCACCATCCATGCGGAAAAGGGGGGAACGGAAACATCTCCCCGGCCTGTTTCCCCGGCAGCCGCTGAGAAACTTCAGGATGCCGCTGTCCTGATAACCGGCAAAGAGATAGGAAACGGAGACGCCGTACTCGGCGAGGTGCTTATGAAGGGATTTCTTGGAACCCTTTCCCAGATAGCCAATCCTCCTTCAGTGGTTGCCCTTATGAACGAAGGCGTTAAGCTGGCCCTGAAAAACACGTCCTCATGCGATCACCTCATCGCTCTCCAGAAGAAGGGAACGCGGATCCTTGTGTGCGGGACTTGCACCAACCATTTCGGGATCACCCAGGATGTGGGGGCGGGGATCATCTCCAACATGTTTGAGATAACCGAAGCCCTGCTCTCGGCGTCGAAGCGGCTTACGTTCTGAAAAGCTGTTCTCACTCCTCCCCTTCCCTGAAGGGAAGACATGAGAGCAGATATTCCGTGAGCAGCGACAGGGTTTCAGCCGTGCTTCTGTCGGGGGAGAGGAAATTTATGACGCTCTCTCCCGCCGGAAGGTAGGCTACGTGGATGTCGCTGTCCAGGGCATCCTGCTCTGCGGTCAGAGAGTCTTCGTCGAAAAGAAGCATCCAGCCGGGCGCGGTTATTCCTACAAGGGACCAGTCTTTGACCGGGCAGTATTTCAGGACGCCTCCCGAAAAATGTCTTCGGGCAATCGCCCCTCCCCGCGAACTGATCCACCGGATCCTTTCCGCCATCGAGTCCGCTGCCACAAGAATGTTCCCCTCCCCGTCCTTCATTGAAACGTATACTCTTGTCAGGGGGAGCAGCGGTCCGGTAAGCAGGCCGTTCACCCCGTCCGGGTCCTCCATGAAGGAGAGTCCTGCCCGCAGGGAGTCCGAAACATCTACCGGATACCCTATTGAGGAGGGAGGAGGAGTGAACCGGGCCAGTTCCAGAAGGATATCCTCCACTATATCGGTTTTATCCGCCGGGAATGGGATCATGCCGTACTCCATAAAGGTTCCCCTTTCGCTTTTCAAATAATCAGGCTCCATATTGAATTTGCCACCCTCATGCCCTTTCGGGTGAGGGCCAGGCTGTCGCCTCGGAAATCTATGCAGTCTTGCGGCGCTTCGTTTCTCAAGGTCAGGATCACTGACCGGAGCGCTTCCTCGCCGTACTGCGCGGAATAATCCCGGAAGGAGATGCCCCATTTCGTCCGAAGGAGCAATACCGCGGCTTCCCTGAAGGCCTTTTCGGGTTCCAGGGACTCCGTCGCGACAGCGCCGCATCCGTACTTCTCAACTGCCTCGCCGTATTCTTTTATTGTGCCTCCATTGCGGTACCTGATGTTCCCAAGGTATCCCCATGCCCCGGCACCAATTGCCAGAACAGGAGCATTCGTCCAGTACGACAGATTGTGCCGGCAGTGGTGTCCGGGTTTCGCGAAACTTGCGATCTCGTACTGATCGAAACCTTTTTGCGGCAGGTACCACTGGCTCCACCTGTACATGGGATAGCCGTCGGGAAGATCTTCCGGCGGATTCATGCTCCATCTGCACCCTTCGTCTATGGACAGCTGGTACAAAGAGATATGGTGTACACCAAGCCCTATCGCTTCTGAAACGGAGCTTTTCCAACCCCTGAGGTTTTGTCCCCTGAGACCGAACATGAGATCCGCGCTCACTGAAAAGCCTGCAGCTACAGCTTTTTTCAGGGCCCAGCGAGCCCGATCGGCGTCATGAGGCCGATCAAGCCAGTGAAGGTCGGCATCGGAAAAACTCTGCACTCCAAGGCTTACCCGGGCCACACCCCATTTTTTCCAAACCTCCGTGTGACCTTCCGAGAACGATTCAGGATTGGCCTCCGCCGTGATCTCGGCGGAAGGAAAAAATGACAGAAACCCTTTCAGGAGGCCGAAAAGAACATCCCACTCACCCGGGGAAAGAAGCGTCGGAGTTCCTCCGCCGACATAGACGGTTGAAACAGCGCAGTTATCGCGGGGAAGAAGCTCTCCGAAACGGCGTATTTCTCTTTCCGCCAGGGCAAGATATCGATCTCTGTCATGCTCCTCGACCGGCATACTGTAGAATGAGCAATAGGGACACTTCCGCAGGCAGAAGGGAATATGCACATACACGGAAAAGGGGCCGGAAAGCCGTGCTGCGGCATCCGCTATTTCATCGGGTACGCCGTTACTTGTCCTCATCCTCTTCCACCTGAAGGAAGGCAAGAAACGCTTCCTGCGGTATGGAAACACGCCCGATCTGTTTCATCCGCTTCTTTCCTTCTTTCTGTTTCTCCAGGAGTTTTCTCTTCCTGGAGATGTCCCCTCCGTAGCACTTGGCGAGCACATCTTTTCTCAGGGCCTTTACATTCTGACGGACGATGACCTTCTTGCCTATTGAAGCCTGTATCGGGACCTCGAACATCTGGTTCGGGATCAGTTCCTTGAGCTTTCGCACCGCTGATTGCCCCCGGTAGAACGCCGCATCCCGGTGACATATGAACGAAAATGCGTCGGCAGCCTCACCGCTCACGAGAACATCGACCCTCACGAGATCTGCTGCCTTCAGGCCCATAAACTCGTAATCCAGTGACGCATAGCCTCTCGTCAGGGACTTGAGCTTGTCATGGAAGTCCACGATAAACTCGGCCAGGGGAAGTTCGTACACCAGGCGGACCCTGTCAGGGGCAAGGTAATCCATTGAGACATAATTTCCTCTTTTGTCCTGGCAGAGCTTCATCACCTTGCCTACGTAATCCGACGGAACAAATATGGAGATTTTTATTACCGGTTCCCGGACCTCGTCGATTTCTCCTATTTCGGGAAAATCCGACGGCCGGTGTGCCTCGATAACCCGGTTATCCTTTGTCGATATTTCGTACACAACGTTCGGAGCCGTTGCGACCAGTTCAACACCAAATTCTCGCCTGAGACGCTCCTTGGCCACATCCATGTGAAGAAGTCCGAGGAAACCGCACCTGAACCCGAACCCGAGCGCTACGGAGGTCTCCGGTTCAAAGGTTATGGCTGAATCGTTCAGCACCAGCTTTTCAAGGGCCTCCCTAAGCTGCGGGTATTCATCACGCTCCACCGGATAAAAGCCGCAGAAGACCACGGGTTTTACCTTTCTGTAGCCGGGAAGGGGCGGGGCGGGCCTGGCGTTGTCTGTGATGGTATCACCTGTGTGAGCTTCGGCAACAGTCTTGATATTGGAGACCAGGTACCCTACTTCCCCTGCGGCCAGTTCATCGCAGGGCTCGAACCCCGGCCTGAAAACACCCACCTCCTCCACGGGGAACACTCCTCCCGTGGCCGTGAAACGGATATTCTGCCCCGGGCGTATTTTTCCGTTAATTACCCGTATATAGCAAATCACACCCTTGTAATTATCGTAGACTGAGTCGAAAATCATGGCCTGAAGGGGCGCTTCCCTGTCTCCGGAAGGAGGCGGAACCTTTTCAACCACACGCTCCAGTATTTCCCCTATGCCCTTCCCTTCCTTCGCGCTTGCGAGGATGACGTTGTCACAGTCAAGGCCCACAACGTCCTCGATCTCACGGATAACGTAATCCGGCCGTGATGAAGGCAGGTCGATCTTGTTGATCACAGGGATGATCTCGAGTCCCTGGTCAACGGCCATATATGCGTTTGCCAGCGTCTGTGCCTCGACCCCCTGGGTCGCATCCACGACAAGAAGCGCTCCCTCGCATGCGGCGAGCGACCGCGACACCTCATACCCGAAATCAACGTGTCCGGGTGTGTCGATGAGGTTGAGCACGTATTCCTCGCCGTTTTTTGCCGTATAGTTCATTTTTACGGGCACAAGCTTGATCGTAATGCCCCGCTCCCGTTCAAGATCCAGGGAATCGAGCAGTTGTTCCTTCATGTCCCTCAGGCCCACAGTACTGGTGGTCTCCAGCAGTCTGTCCGCAAGGGTCGATTTCCCGTGATCGATATGGGCGATAATGCAGAAATTCCGAATGTGCTGCTGATCCATCGCGTTCTCCTTCCCCATGTTACGACTTTCCTCATTCGAAGAGATGGGAGTTCTCCGAAAGGTCCTTTCTGCTGTTCAGGTTGCCGAACGACCTCCTGAATCCCGGAAGATGGGCGAAAATCTGTTCGTCCGCCTCCGACAGGGTAACATCGCTGAAAAAGGAGGTAATTTTCCTCTCCCCCTTCTCGAGAGCCTTCCTCATGGCGGGAAGGCATGACTTATGGTAAAACGCATGAAGCGGTTCCCAGTACCCTCCTATTTTCGGCACTATGACCGACGTTCCCGGGGTTCCCGACCTCCAGAGCGTCCTGACGACAGCATCTGAAACGGAAGGCATGTCACAGGCACAGATAAAGCTCCAGTCAAAAGACGACTGCATCAGGCCGGAATACATCCCTGCCAGGGGGCCGTCACTTCCCGGTTCGTCTTCTACGATACGGATGCCGTACGGGGAAATTATACCTGAGAGAATACTATCTATATATCCGGCCTGACGGGGTGCAACGGAAAGAATGATCTCGCCGGAAAAAGACAGGACCCTTTTTATGACCTTTGTGACAAGGGGTACGGAATTCACCTCGAGAAAGAGCTTTTCTCCGCCCATCCTCCGACCGTATCCGCCTGCAAGAATAACAGAACTTACAGGGTTTTGTTCAAGGCAATCCACTGTACATCTCCCCCACCGCAAGGGTTATTTTACATTGACATTTTTTTAATGTTGGTGAATAATGTAAACATCCAATCTGCCGGAGGTGCTCCCATGGAAAAAAAGGATTTTGTTTATGAAGGCAAGGCCAAGAAAGTCTGGACCACTGCAGACCCCGATTTGTACGTTGTCGAATATAAAAATTCGCTGACAGCGTTCAACGCTTTGAAAAAAGACACTATCGAGGGCAAGGGCAGGCTGAACAATCTGATCAGCGCCAGCCTTTTCAGGTACCTTTCCGGTATGGGCGTTCCCACGCATTTTGTCGAGCTGCTTGATGACCTTCACCAGGTCGTCAAAAAGGTCGCCATCGTCCCCATAGAGGTTGTCGTAAGGAACATAACTACCGGCACCCTGTGCAAACGGCTCGGGGTCGAAGAGGGGAAAACGCTGACCCGTCCCCTTGTCGAACTGTATCTCAAGGACGATGAGCTCGGTGATCCCATAATAACGGAAGATCACGCCCTTCTTTTTGGCTGGTCTACTCAAGAGCAATTATTAAGAATAAAGGAAATCACACTCAAGGTCAATTCTCTTCTCAGTGAATATTTCCTCCGGCTGGGGATCATCCTCGTGGACTTCAAGCTCGAGTTCGGAGTTGACAGTTCAGGCAACCTCCTCCTGGCCGATGAAATATCCCCGGACACATGCCGTTTCTGGGACAGGGACACAAAGAACAGGCTCGACAAGGACAGGTTCAGGAAGGACCTTGGTGATGTACTCGGGGCATATCAGGAAATTTGGAAGAGAATATCGTCCTCCGGGGAGAAACAATAATGGTACACCACGTTCATGTATTCATCCAGCTTAAGGACGGGGTCCTGGACATACAGGGGAAAGCCGTGGCCCATTCCCTTCTGTCTCTGGGGCATACCTCGCTCCAGTCCGTAAAGGTGGGAAAATATATCCAGCTCTGGATCGAGTCCGAAACCGCCGCTTCCGCAAGAGAACAGGCATCCGCCATGTGCGATGACCTTCTCGTGAACGGAATCATAGAACAGTTCCGTATTGAAGTGGAGGGGGAATAAGTGAAGACTGCGGTCGTCATCTTTCCCGGAAGCAACTGCGATCAGGATGTCATTCACGCTGTCCGCACCACCCTCGGTACCGAAGTTGCAGAAGTCTGGCACAGGGAAAATGATCTTCCTCCCGGGACCGACCTGGTCATTCTACCGGGCGGTTTTTCCTACGGAGACTACCTTCGGAGCGGAGCCATGGCCGCCCGGTCCCCTGTCATGAAAAGCGTTGCCCGGCACGGCCGAAAAGGCGGGCTCATTCTCGGCATCTGCAATGGATTCCAGGTCCTCACTGAGGCCCGTCTCCTTCCGGGCGTCCTTCTGCCCAACAGAACGCTTTCTTTCATCTGCAGGCCTTGCTCCCTCAGGGTCGAAAATACAGCCACACCGTTCACGAACCGGTATTCCGGGGGACAGGTCGTCCAGTTCCCCATTGCCCACGGCGACGGGCTTTACTCGTTGCCGGAGAAAGATCTGAAGGCGCTTGAGGACAGGGGAGGCGTCGTTTTCCGCTATGCATCCAGGGAAGGAACCCCCGATGACAGCGCAAACCCCAACGGTTCCCTCAACAATATTGCCGGCATCATCAGCCCCGAAGGCAACATCCTCGGGCTCATGCCCCATCCGGAGAGGGCAAGCGAATTACTCCTCGGTGGTGAGGACGGATGCCTCTTCTGGCAGTCCATTCTTTCATTTCTTGAGAAAGGCGGAAGGTAACATGGACTTCAGCAGGTACGGGATCCGCAAGGAAGAATTCGAGGCAGCTGCGTCGGTTCTCGGAAGGGAACCAAACGAATGTGAACTTCGCATACTCGGAGTCATGTGGTCGGAACACTGCAGCTATAAATCCACGAAACGGCTTCTCAGGCTTTTTCCCAACAAGGGACCGAAAGTAGTCCTGGGCCCCGGTGAGAACGCCGGCATAGTCGACCTCGGTGACGGACTCGGCGCCGCCTTCAAGGCGGAAAGCCACAACCACCCCTCCGCCGTGGCGCCCTACCAGGGAGCCGCCACAGGCGTCGGCGGCATCATCAGGGACATACTGGCCCTCGGAGCCAGGCCGGTTGCCTCCATGGACGGTCTTTTTTTCGGGGATCCGGCTCACCCCCGCACTGCAGCCCTTTCCTCCGGAATCGTCAGGGGAGTGGGAGACTACGGAAATGCCGTCGGTGTCCCCACCGTGGGAGGAAAGACGGTATACGACCCCTCGTACAACGATAATCCCCTGCTGAACGCATTCTGCCTGGGACTTGTAAAGCTCGACCGGATAGTGAGTTCCCAAACGGCCCGTCCCGGACAGGCCGTCATTCTGCTCGGGTCCAAAACGGGGCGCGACGGGATCGCCGGAGCTGCCTTCGCTTCTGTTGAACTTTCGGACGACTCGAAGGAAAGCAGACCGTCGATCCAGATAGGTGACCCCTTTGCGGAAAAAATGCTTATAGAAGCGTGCCTTGAGCTCCAGGAAAAAGGGCTCATCGTCAGCATGCAGGACATGGGCGCAGCCGGCATCACCTCATCGTCGAGCGAAATCGCCGCCAAGAGCGGAGTGGGAATGACTCTTCACTTTGACAGGGTCCCGCTCAGGGAAAAGGACATGGAACCCTGGGAGATAGCCCTCTCGGAGTCCCAGGAAAGAATGCTCCTTATCGCGGAGCTCGGGAAAGTCGATGAAATTCTGTCCATTGCAGAAAAATGGGAGCTTGACTGTGCAGTCATCGGTGAAACATTTGAAGGCGACGGCTACTCCATCCTATTTCACGGCGAGGAGGTCGCCTCCCTTCCCCCCAGTCTCATCTGCGACGGATGTCCCCAGATACACTGGCCGTCGAGAATACCCGAGGACCTGGAGAAACGCCGGGAACTCGAACTGGACGATCTCCCCCTGCCGGATGACTGGAACGAAGCCCTTGAAGGGCTGCTCACCCTTCCCTCCCTTGCACCGAAACAGTGGATATACGATCAGTATGATTCCATGGTCCAGGTAAACACCGTAAAAGGCCCGGGAAATCCCGTCAGCGTGCTGAGGATCAAGGGCAGGGAGTCGCTCATAGCCATGGTCTTCGATGCCGACCCCTGGAAATGTTACCTCGATCCTTTCCGGGGAGGAGCGGAAACCGTGGCCCGGACGGCACGGGCGCTGGCAGTGGCCGGGGCGGAGCCTCTCGGGCTGACAGACTGTCTCAACTTTCCTTCCCCCGAGGTCCCCGAACAGTACTGGGTCCTCGAAGAGTGCGTAAAAGGGATGGCAGCATGCTGCGAGGCAATTGAATGCCCCGTCGTGTCGGGCAACGTGAGCCTTTACAACGAGAGTCCGGAAGGTGCCATCCTTCCGACCCCGGTTGTGGGAACGGTGGGTATCATCCCCTCGTTCAGGGAGTACCTCCCCTCGGGAGACTGGGAGGAAGGAGATGTTCTCTTCATGGTTGGCCCATGCAACACCTCCCTGGCCGGAAGCCGGTACCTCCGCTCGAGGGAAATGCCTCTTTCCGGCCGGCCCCTTGAATTCTGGGGAGAAGCCGAAAAGGATTTCATCCAGCGGGCCCTCAGGACTGCACGGTCGGGAGCTGCTTCAAGCGGCAGGGCTCTCGCAGGCGGCGGCCTGGCTGCTGCCCTTGCAAAAGATTCAGCGGAGAGCGGGAAAGGGGCGGCTGTTTCTTTGGCAATACCCACGAGAAAAGACGTGGTCCTCTTCGGAGAAGGCGGAGCTCGGGCGCTTTATTCGGTTCCCATGGGGAAAGTCCCCCTGTTCAAGGTCATCTGGAACGGATACCCGTGCATCCCCCTTGGCCGGGTCGGAGGCAGTACCCTCGATGTTGAAGGGGCTTTCAGCTTTACAGTGGAAGAGCTTAGGAAAAAATGGAGGATTCGGTGAATGTGCGGAATTTTTGGAGCGTATTCACCCCGCGGGAAAAAAGTGCTTGAGGATGTGTATCTCGGCCTCTATGCACTTCAGCACCGCGGGCAGGAGGCTGCAGGAGTTGCGTGGGTGAACGAGGGAGGGAGAATTTCCTCCATCAAGGGAAGCGGTCTGGTCCACCTGGCGCTGGACCAGGCGAAACTGGCAGAGATCCCTGCCTCATGCGCTGTGGGTCACGTCAGGTATTCCACTGCCGGCGGCCCCGACCTCGCAAACGCGCAGCCACTTACGGCAAGTACATCGAAATCCTCTCTCGCGGTCGCCCACAACGGAAACCTCACGAACGCTACCGGGCTGAAGCTTTTCCTGGAAAACAGGGGAGCAATATTCCACTCCGCTACGGACACCGAGGTCATACTCCACCTCATTGCACACCAGCCTCACAAGCAGCCCCTCGACGCGTTTGTCGATTCCCTCACCCGGCTCAGGGGCGCCTATTCCCTGGCCATGTTAATAGGCAAGGACCTTGTTGCCGCAAGGGATCCGTGGGGCTTCCGGCCACTCGTCATCGGCATGAGGGACGACGTGTATTATGTGTCCTCCGAAACGTGCGCTCTCAACCTTGTGGGAGCGCATATCGTCCGGGAAGTTGAGCCGGGGGAGGTCGTTATCTTCGGGCCGGGAGGGATCGAGACGATACGGATCCCGGTAAATGTGAAGCGGCGCTTCGGATGCGCCTTTGAATTCGTTTATTTTGCACGTCCCGACAGCGTCATTGACGGTCGTTCAGTATACGAGGTCCGCAAGGCTCTCGGCAAAAAACTCGCGAAAAGGGCTCCCTGCCCCCAGGCTCACCTGGTGACCGGAATGCCCGACAGCGGTACCATCGCTTCAATGGGATACGCAGGTGAAAGCACCATCCCCTATGAACAGACTGTTGTGAGAAACAGGTATGTGGGCAGGACGTTCATCGAACCTACCCAGAGGGTTCGTGAACTTGGAGTCCGGATAAAACTGAACCCCATAGAGGAAATCATCTCCGGGAAAAATGTCGTCGTGGTGGACGACTCAATCGTCAGGGGGACCACCTGTCAGAGGATGATATCCATGATCAAGGCCTGTGGTGCAAGCCAGGTCCATGTTCGCATCTCTTCCCCGCCGGTGCGCTTTCCCTGCTATTACGGCATTGATACACCGACCAGGGTGGAACTGGCGGCGGCAAAAATGAATCTCAGAGAGCTTGAGCGGGAGGTCGGCGCTGATTCTCTTGCCTATATAACGGAAGAGGACATGATCGATGCCATCGGCCTGCCGGCTGATACAGTGTGCACAGCCTGTTTTTCCGGAAATTACATGGAAGGGGAGGAAGACAGTGAGCCTGGACTATAAGGGCGCGGGAGTGAATATCCCCCTCGCCGACCAGTGGGTGGAGACGTTAAAGGGCATTGTCCGCTCCATGCCTGCGGACCCTAATGTAAGGGGCGGAATAGGTGGTTTCAGCGGGCTCTACAGCCTTCCCGGCGGCATGATCCTCGCAGGTTGCTGCGACGGCGTGGGGACCAAGATAGAAGTCGCCAGGGCTGCAGGCAAATTCGACGGTGTAGGTCAGGACCTGGTGGCTATGAACGTGAACGACCTTGTCACGTGCGGTGCCAGGCCGCTTTTTTTTCTTGACTATATTGCCTGCGGAAAACTGGATCCGGCCGTGCTCACTCCCATAGTGGAAAGCGCCGCAAGGGCATGTGTGGAGTCCGGATGTGCCCTCCTCGGCGGAGAAACGGCGGAAATGCCCGGTGTATACGGCGAGGATGGACTTGACCTTGCAGGTTTTGCCGTGGGAATACTCAACGAAGGAGATATTATCGACGGCAGCGGTGTGAACAGGGGAGACAAAATTATCGGCATAGCAAGCTCAGGGGTTCACAGCAACGGATTTTCACTTGTCAGAAAAGCGCTGCTTTCGCCGGAATCCCCGTGGAAACTTACTGATACTCCTCCCCTGCTGAATGGCCGGAACCTCGGAGAATGTTTGCTCGAACCCACGAGGCTTTATGTCTCAATTGCACTGAAGGCGGCGGCGACGGGAATGGTCCGCGCCATGGCTCATATCACCGGCGGAGGGCTTTTCGACAACATCCGGCGGGTTGTCCCTGTCGGGCTCGCCCCCGTTCTCAGGTACGACGCATGGCCCCGTCCCCCGGTCTTTGACATCCTGTCTCAGAGGGGTATCGAAGAAGAGGAGATGCGAAAAGTGTTCAACCTCGGGATCGGGTTCGTATTCATCGTTTCTGCAGGCAGCGCCGATGAATTCATCCGGTTCCTTCAATCCGAGGGAGAGAAAGGATATTTCGCAGGAGAGATAACTGCATGACGAAATTCGCCGTCCTCATCTCCGGCAGAGGCACAAATATGAAGGCTATCGGCCGTGCTGTGCTTGATGAGAGGCTCAAGGCCGTTCTGGCATTTGTCGCGAGCGATGTCCCTCATGCTCCCGGGCTCGCCCTGGCTGAAAAAATGGGGTTCCCGACGGATATCCTTCCCTATAGTTCCGGGGGCAGATCTGCCGGAGAAGAGGCCATCACACGCCTCTGCCGGTCATACCGTGCGGAATGGATAATCCTTGCGGGATTCATGCGCATTCTCTCTCCCGAATTTGTACGGTCCCATAAAAACAGGATCGTCAACATTCACCCGTCCCTTCTTCCGTCTTTTCCGGGAACAGACGGCATCGGAGATGCCTGGAGAAGGGGCGTCAAAATAACCGGTGTCACCGTCCACCTCGTGGACGAAGGGGTCGACTCGGGGCCCATACTCGCCCAAAAGGCGGTACCGGTACATCCCGGAGATGACATAGCCTCACTTGAAAAAAGGATACACAGGGCAGAGCATGCTCTTTACTGGAAAACACTCTCCGGGCTCTTTTCCGGCACTCTATCCCCCGAAAGGAGATGACCATCATGGAGAAAAAACGTGTCCTTATCTCCGTGTATGATAAAACAGGCATCACAGAATTGGCCGGGGAACTTGCTTCCCTTGGCTGGGAACTTCTTTCCAGCTCGGGAACGGCGAGCCATCTTCGAAAAGCGGGCCTTATCGTTACCGAAGTCTCGGACGTTACCGGGTATCCCCATATCCTGGGAGGGCGGGTAAAGACCCTTCATCCGCTCATCTTCGGCGGCATCCTTGCGAGGCGGGAAAACCCCGCCGACATGAAAGAGACAGGGGAATACTCCATTCCCCTCCTCGATATGATAGTCTGCAATCTTTACCCCTTCGAAGAAACCGCCAGGAAAAATTCCACCCTCGATGACCTGCTGGAGAATATAGATATCGGCGGAGTGTCCCTCCTCCGTGCGGCGGCCAAGAACTTCAGGCAGGTTATCGTGCTCGCCGATCCGTCCGACTACGGTATCGTCGCGGAAGAACTGAAGACGGAGGGGGATGTTACGCTCCCGACCCGTGAGATGCTCGCCGTCAAGGCTTTCAGGACGACTGCGATCTATGACGGTATGATCTCTGAAGGACTTTGCCACTCAACCGGGTATTCATCACCCGACCTCCCGGCCAAAATGCCCCTTGTGCTGGTAAAAAAACAGGACCTTCGGTACGGAGAAAATCCACACCAGCAGGCTTCCCTGTATCTCCCTCCCCTCTCAAACCTCCCCTGGGAGCAACTCTCGGGGAAACCCCTCTCATACAACAATATCCTCGATGCCGACTGTGCAATGCGGGGATGTGCGATGCTCCAGGACTGCTGCGGCGCCGTCGTCATAAAGCACACCACTCCCTGCGGCATGGCACGGGGAGCGGTTCCGCTCGAAGCATACGAGAAGGCATTCCGCTGTGACCCCGTTTCCGCTTTCGGAGGAGTTGTGGGAATATCCAGAAAAGTTGATGCCGCAACGCTTGAAAAAATGACTGAACGATTCACTGAAGTTCTCGTGGCGCCTGACTTCGACGATGGGACCCTTGAGATCCTTAGGGAAAAGA
The DNA here is from genome assembly GCA_964439735.1 of uncultured Synergistaceae bacterium. Classification (GTDB taxonomy): domain Bacteria; phylum Synergistota; class Synergistia; order Synergistales; family Aminobacteriaceae; genus Aminivibrio. The sequence continues at coordinate 30,618 of CAYTQC010000003.1, read as the reverse complement.
AGCCGTCGCTCAGGATCCTGCGCTGGAAGGGCGGAAGGGCTTCCACGCTGCAGTACACGGGCACGTGGAGCGGTATCCTCGTGCAGCAGGACTCGCTGCCCCTGCTGCCGGTCCCCGAAAAGGGCGAATGGGTCGGACGTCCCCGCCCCGACCTCTGGGATGATCTCATTTTTGCCTGGAAGGCAGCCGCACTTTCAAAAAGCAACGCGATCTCCATTGTCACGGATGGTGAAGCTGTGGGAATAGGCAGAGGCTTCTGCAGCAGGCTCCATGCAGTGGAATTTGCCGTGAAACAGGCTGGTGGCCGCGCACAGGGGGCCGTACTGGGATCAGACGCGTTTTTCCCCTTCCCCGACGGTGTCGAGGCTGCCGCGCAGGCCGGAATAGCTGCAATAATCCAGCCCGGCGGTTCCGTGAGGGACGGTGAAGTCAGTGAAGCTGCAGAAAAACTCGGGATTTCAATGTTCATAAGCGGCTGGCGCACCTTCCGGCACTGAGAGGGCCAGTCCATGACGCGGAAAATGAACGTACTCGTTGTAGGGAGCGGTGCACGGGAACATGCCCTTGCATGGGCCCTTTCGAAATCTGCGGCGGTGGAAACAGTCCATGCGGCTCCCGGAAATCCGGGCATGAGGGATGTTGCAGCCATACATCCGGTAAAGCATCCTGATCTCCGATCCCTTCTGCCTCTCATCACCAGGGAAAATATCCGCATGGCCGTGATAGGCCCCGAGGCGCCTCTTGCCGCAGGACTTGCCGATGAGCTCAGGGCTGCCGGGATACTCGTGTTCGGCCCCGGACCTGAAGGGGCCCTCCTCGAGGGAAGCAAGTCCCACGCGAAAAAGTTCATGGACCGGCACGGCATACCCACTGCCCGTTGGGATCTCTGCACTACGGCGGAAGAGGCCCGGAGAGCTCTTGACTCCAGGCATGCACCCTTTGTTGTGAAGGCGGACGGTCTTGCTGCCGGAAAAGGTGTCGTGGTCACGCAATCAAGGGAAGAAGCCCTTGATGCCGCACGGGGCATGCTTGAAGGGGGCAGGCACGGGGAAGCCGGAAAAAAGATCGTCATCGAGGACGGTCTGGCAGGCAATGAACTGACCATACTGGCGCTGACAGACGGTACAACATACAGGCTTCTCTCTCCCAGCCAGGACCACAAAAGGGCATTCGACGGAGACAAAGGCCCCAACACGGGAGGAATGGGCGCATATTCACCGGTCCCGTGGGTCGGCGGCGCACTTCTTGAAAGAATATGCCGGCGCATAATCTCCCCAACGGTGGAGGGACTGAAGAAGGACGGAATTCCCTACTGCGGCGTCATTTACGCGGGCCTGATGATAGACAGCGACGGAGAACCACGTGTCATAGAATATAATGTCCGCTTCGGGGACCCGGAGGCGCAGGTCGTACTTCCCGTACTCGAAGGAGATTTTGCCGAATTGATTCTCGCCTGCTGCGAGGGCCGACTCTCGGAAATCACGTGGAAGAGCCCGTCGAGGTGGGCTGTGGATGTGGTTATGGCATCAGGGGGCTATCCCGGGCAGTTTGAAAAGGGAAAGAAGATCGAAGGCCTGGAAAAAGCCTCGGAGCTTGAAGATTTTGTGATTTTTCACGGCGGTACCGAGCTTTCGGATGATGGTTGTCTCGTCACGTCCGGAGGCCGTGTGGTGAGCGCCGTGGGCATAGGGAACAGCCTGCCGGATGCCCTGAAGAAAGCCTATGAGGGTGTTTCCCTCATTTCTTTCGACGGAATGCACTTCCGCAGGGATATAGGCCGAAAAGCCCTTTTATAATCGAAAACGAGGAGAGATCAGAATGGCAAAGAAAAACGGCGGACCCGAAATAGGCATTGTTGTCGGATCCAAATCAGACCTTCCCCTTGTAAAAAAGGCTGAAGACGTGTTCTCCTTCTTCAGCATCCGATGGGAAATCACCATCGCCTCCGCCCACAGGACTCCCGAAGACGCCGTTTCCTACGCGACAGGGGCAGCGGACAGGGGAATAAAGGTCCTCATCGCCGCGGCTGGTCTTTCCGCCGCACTTCCCGGAGTCGTGGCAGCCCACACTACTCTTCCTGTAGTCGGCATTCCCGTGAATTCAGGGTCACTGGGTGGGCTGGACGCACTGCTTTCCGTAACACAAATGCCTCCCGGGGTCCCTGTAGCTTCGGTGGGAATAGACGGCGTCAAAAACGCGGCACTGTTCGCTGTACGTATCCTGTCGCTCACGCGAAAAGATCTTGTTTCAAGGCTGATTGAATGGGCAGAAAAAGAAAAAGAAGCGGTGCGCTCCTCAAGAAAAGAACTGGGCGGTCTTCCAGGCGTTCCTGAGAACGTGCTGCCGTCCTGAGCCGGCCTTTCCGCGGGAAAAATCCGGGGGTCCGGAAGGGCCCCCGGATACTATTCTACAAACCTGCACTACTGGGCAGGGATCTCGATGGCTTCCTTCGACTCGTGCACCTGACGCCATGTTTTGATGGGCAGTCCCCATATTTTGATGAAGCCGACGGCGGCACTGTGGTCGAAAGCATCTCCCTCGGAGTACGTGGCAAGGTTATGACTGTAAATCGAATCCACTGATTTCATACCCCGTACCACGGCTTGTCCCTTGTAGAACCTGACCTTGACGATCCCCGTAACATATTCCTGGGTCGTATCGATGAATGAGTTGATGGCGTCCTTCAGCGGAGAGAACCAGTACCCTTCATATGCCAGTTCGCCGAATTTTACCTCGAGTTCCTTTTTCGCCGCGATGACCTTTTTGTCAAGGGTGAGGGTCTCAAGAGCACGGTGTGCGGAAATGAGGGTTATTGCCGCAGGGCATTCGTACACTTCCCTGCTCTTGAAGCCCACGAGACGGTCTTCAAGCATATCGATCCTTCCCACTCCGTGTTTGCCTGCTTTTACGTTGAGGGCCTCGATAAGGGCAGGGCCGTCCATTTTCACCCCATCAAGGGCAACGGGCACTCCTTTGATGAAGGCGATTTCCACGTATTCGGGATCATCGGGCGCATCCCAGGGGTCACAGGTCAGGGTATAGGCGTCGGAAGGCGGCTCATTCCACGGGTCTTCCAGAATTCCGCATTCAATGGACCTTCCCCAGATATTGTCGTCGATACTGTAGGGTGATGCTGCCGTCGCTGCGACAGGGATACCGTGGGCCTGCGCATATTCCATTTCCGCTTCCCTGGTGAAATGCCAGTCGCGGACAGGCGCAAGCACCTGGAGATCAGGATTGAGGGCGTTTGTGCATACCTCGATCCGAACCTGGTCCTGCCCTTTTCCAGTACAGCCGTGAGCTACCGCCACAGCGCCTTCCTTTTTAGCGATCTCCGCCATCACCTCCGCTATCAGCGGACGGGAAAGGGCCGAGTTCAGCGGGTACGTCCCCTGGTACATCCCGTTCGCCTTCAGTGCAGGCCATACGAACTTTTCCACGAAGACCTTTTTGAGATCAAGAACGTAGGCTTTGACTGCACCGCTTCGAAGAGCCTTGTTTCTAGCAGCCTCGAGATCGACCGCCTGCTGACCTACATCAGCCGTCATGGTGACCACATCGTACCCCTGTTCGGTAAGCCACATGACCGCCACCGACGTATCCAGCCCGCCGCTGTATGCAAGAACTGCTTTCCCTTTTTTCGACATGCGAATCCCTCCAAAAATCATTGTTTAAAAAATAAAAAAGCCCGCCCCTGGTGAAGGGACGAGCTTTTGCCCGCGGTGCCACCCCGGTTGGCAGAAAATCCTGCCCTCTTGAAAATGTTTCTACTTGGCCGAAGCCTTTCTTCGAAACAGGCTCCAAGGCTCTTTTCCCCCGCCCTCATCGCCGGAGAAGCTTTCAGCCGGGGCTTCTCCTCTCTGTTGCGGAAACTGCAGGGTACTTTTCCTCTTCATTGCCGTCCATACCAGTAATGGCAATGATTATACCGTTGAATAAACATTTGTCAAGTAATGGAATTCAATTTACTTGAAGTTTATTTTTTCGGCTCCGCCCGAGGTCAGCGTCTCTATGGAGGGGAAATGGGTCATATCCATGTGCACCGGGGTCACGGATACAAAACCGTTTGCCACGGCCCATACGTCGCTCCCCTCTACCAGCTGGTCCTCCGGTCTTCCCGACACCCAGAAATAATCCCTGCCGGAGGGATCCTTGAGCCTGGTCACTTTCCCTTCATAGAGACGGACGCCCTTTCGGGTTATTTTGACGCCCTTTACCAGGTGGAGGGGCAGATTGGGAACGTTCACGTTGAGAAGGACTCCCGGTGCCTGCGGGCTGTCCCGGAGAAAATCAAGAAGGGATACGGCCACGGAGGCAGCGGTCTCATAGTAGTGTTCAGGCTCTTTTTCGCTGCAGTTGAGCGACACGGCCATGGAGCTGCATCCGAGGATCACCCCTTCCATGGCTGCGGACACTGTACCGGAATACGTAAGATCGTCGCCGAGGTTCGGGCCCCTGTTGATGCCCGAAACGACCATTGCCGGGGAAGGAATGGGTTCCTCAAGGGCAAGCACCACACAGTCCGACGGAGTTCCATCGCAGGCATACACATTGCAGTCAGCGGTGTAGGGGCCTGCGGGAACGCGCCACATCCTCAGGGGACGGTGCAGTGTAATGGCATGTCCGACGCTGCTCCGTTCCCTGTCGGGGGCTACAACGGTGCACTCGTGGCCTGACGAGGAAAGAAAGGACGAGAGTGTAATGATTCCCGGGGCGAACACACCGTCATCGTTTGTAAGAAGGATCTTCATAGGTTCCTCCTAAAAAAGGATCAGCCTGAGAAAGAACATGACTACGGGGCCCATTATAGCCTGCACCACACCGAGGGCGAGGAGGATCATGAGGACAAAAAAGCCGTATCGCTCAAGCCAGAAATACTTTTCAAGAAGGAACCGCGGCAGCAGTGGGTACAGAAGCTTCGAACCGTCGAGGGGAGGGATGGGGATCAGGTTGAAAACGGCAAGGCCGATATTGATGACGATCATGAGGAATATGAACTGTCTCAGGGCAGGTATCGCAAGAAATGTGCCGGGGAAAAACCGTGCAAGCATTCCGAAGAAGATCGCCGTGAGGAAGTTCCCCGTGACGCCGGCCGCGGAAACGAGGACCATGTCCCGGCGGGGATTTTTGAAGTAGCGCGGGTCCACCGGAACGGGCTTGGCCCATCCGAACCGGAAGACCAGCAGCATGAGCGCTCCCACGGGGTCGAGGTGGTGAAGCGGGTTCAGGCTCAGGCGTCCCATGCGTTTCGCCGTAGGATCGCCGAGGACATAGGCCATGTACCCGTGGCAGAACTCGTGGAAGGTGATCGCCCAGAGAACGGCGGGAACACTCAATAAAAGATCTGCGAGCGCAGGCATTCGAAACATTGTGTCACTCTCCTTCTCAGTATCACTTCGGAAAATGGGTCGTAACGAACTCGATCTCGTCTTCGCGGCTGCAAAGTTCTCCGTCGAGGCAGAGCAGCTTGAGCTTGTCGAGGATCACACCGATTCTCGGCGTGGTGCTGTAGCCGAGGTCGAGAAGATCCTTGCCGCGAAGTCCGGGGGTCATCTTATGGAGTTTCGTCAGGTAGAGGAGTATCCTTCGTCTGACCCTCCACCTTCCCGTCGCAGCGCTCCAGAAGAGAGAGGCCGCCGGGTCAAAATCCCTGAGATAGCAGTATATTCGGGAATTCAGCGGACCGGATCTGCCTCCGAGCTCGTGTTCCACTGCGCCCATTTCAGAGAAACATTTTACTACAACTGAGCGCTCCGTTTCAGGAAGATTCAGCCTGTCAAGTGCGGCGAGCCGTATATTTTCAGGGGATTCCATGAGAAGGGCGGCCAGGAAGGCGAGCCACTGTTTCCCCTTGAAATCGGGGAAATCCCTTGAAACGCGGGCAAGAAACACGCCGAGCCTCCGGAATGTTTTTCTGCTCCCGTCGCCGATCCTGATCCCCGGGAAAAGGACCTCCCATACGCCCAGTTCTTCCATTCTCTTCGTCGCAGCATATGGCATGCGTTCCCTGAATGAAAGCTCAAGCTCGCTTCTCAGGCGAAAACCCGAAAGCCTCACCAGGAGCCCTCCCCTGATACAGCTTCTCAGGAGCCTGAGGGTGTTGTCCTCAAGTGAAAGTCCGAGGCGCTGCTCCAGCCTGATACCCCTGATCACCCTGGTAGGGTCTTCGACGAAGCTTAAATTGTGCAGCACTTTGAGTATCTTCTTTCCAAGGTCTCTCCTTCCGCCGAAATAATCGATAAGTATTCCCCAGGTCGACTGATTGATCGAGACCGCCATGGCGTTGACCGTAAAATCACGCCTGTACAGATCGTGCTTCAGGGAATCTGTGGATACTTTCGGCTGGGCTACGGGAAACTCGTAAAACTCACGCCGGGCGGTGGCTACATCGACCTTTCTCCCGCCGGGGAATATCACTGTTCCGGTCTTGTATCTTTCGTGGACTGAAACTCGCAGACCGTCTTTTTCCCAGCTTTTCAGGAATCTCGGGGCATCACCCTCCACAACGATGTCAAGGTCGAGGTTCTGCTTCGAGAGGAAGAGATCACGGACCAGCCCCCCCACGATATATGCCCGCATCCCAAGGTTTTCAGCCCGTTCACCGAGCTGTCGGAGAAGGCTTATGACCTCTTCCGGCAGGCCTTTTTCGAGGAGATCCCGCACATCTTCCGTCCATGGCAGGTCCGGCGCCGCCCCCCGGTCTTCACCGGGAATCGAGGCGGGAAAGAGCGCCTTGACAAGGTCAGTCCTGGTGATGATGCCCACGATCCGGGATCCCTCGGTTACAGGCAGGCGGCCTATACTGTGGGTCACAAGAAGCCTGTGCGCCTCGTGGATGGAGGCGTCTTTCGGGATGGTAATGACGCCCTCCGTCATGAACTCACGGATTAGTGTCTTGCCGAATCCGTGAAGATGGGCTTTGTCCAGGTCTTTTCTTGTAATGAGGCCGAGGATGGCTTTTCCCTTTACTACAGGAAGGGCAGAATGACCGTAGCGTATCATTATGCGGTACGCGTCGTCCACAGACGAATCGGGGGGAATGGCCATAACCGGGGATGTCATGATATCCGCCGCGATGATCGAAGGTTTGACTTCATCACTCAGGCGGAGTTCCATTTCCTTGACGAGCGGGAGAGGCTTTACATTGTGCAGGGTTACCGAGGCAGCCTGGGGATGTCCTCCTCCTCCAAGAGGAGCGAGGAATGCCGCCATGTTCAGGATGTCGTCGTGGCTTCTGCCGATAAGGTACGTCCGTGAATCCATTTTCACGGCTGCTATGGCAATGTCGGCGTCAAAGTAATCCCTCAGCCTGTGGACGAAAAGAGACAGACCATCCACGTACCCGGGTGACGATACGGCAGAGAAAACTGCCTTTGCGCCGTTGATAAACCGAACCCAGCTGTTTTCGATGAGTCCGTCGAGGATCCGTCGTTCAGGCGCGGAAAATGTCATCTCGATATATGTGGGTATGCTTGTCAGGTCTGCCCCCAGTTCCTTCATCCTGGCGACTGCTGCAAAATCCCGCGGAGTGGTCCCGCTGAACGTCAGGCCTCCCGTATCCTCGTAAATTCCGGTAGCGAACAGGGTAGCCTCTGACGGTGTTATGGCAATTCTCCGTTCAAGAAGCAGTTCCACCAGGAGGGTCGTCGTTGCGCCGACAGGCTCTATCCGGACAAGCTCACCGTCAATGTCGTCAATGGATGGCGGGTGGTGGTCATAGACATGGACCGGGATATTTTTTTTCCCAAGCACCGACGCAAAGGGCCCGATTCTCGACCGTGACCGTGCATCCACGACAATGAGCATCGTAATCTCATCGAACTTGATTTTCTTCGGTGTCAGGATGGTCCATTTATTGCCGGTCTTCTTGAGGAAGTCCCTCACAGTCCGGCTTGCGGACCCTGAAAGGCAGAGCCTGGCCCCCGGATAAAGCTTTTCCGCGGCAACCATGCCTGCCAGCGAGTCGAAATCGTTCCCCATGTGGCTCGTTATCACTTTCACGGCAGAAGCTCTCCGGAAATGGCCAGGCGCCTTCCGTAGGGGATCCTGCGCACGCTAACCATGTGCAGCCCCCGGGCGGATGTTATTGATGGGTGGGAAACAAGCCGGAAGAAGAGGTGTTCCAGGGTGAAGAAAGTAAGACTCCATGCCTCTTCCCCTTCAACTCCCGCCATAACTTTCCGGCATTCAAACCGGGTCCCCAGCCTTTCCGCCGAGATGAGTCCCGTGCATCCCGAGGCCTCGTCCCGCGAACCGAAGAGCACTGAAAACTGCGCCAGTCCGGACAGCCTCCGGAAAAGGCATCCCGTTTCGCGGGCTTGCCCGGCCAGTTCCTCCATGGTTCCCGAATTATCAAGAACAATGGTAGCCCTGCTTTTTTTTTCTTCACCCGGAAGAAGAAACGTCTCACGCCGCTCGAGTTCCGCTGAATCCATACCTCTGGCCGCATTTCGCGACGCCCTGAGGGCTGAGTCTGCGGTCACATAGGCAGTTGCATCAATCCACCAGGGAACACCGCCTTCGAAAAGAAGAGGTATCTCCGCGACAACCCATCCCTCGAGGGATGCCGCCGTCCGCTCCATCTCCACCCGCACCGGCGGATGGAGCAGTCCGCACATCCACCTGTATTCCTCAGGGTCGCTGAAGGCCTTTGCAGCAATTTTCCGGGGCACAATCACGCCGTCTTCTCCAAGGATATCTTTCCCCCACCTGGAAGAAGCCGCTTCTATAATATCTGCGCGCTTCCAGAGTGACCTGACGATCTCGTCAGCGTCGAGAACGGATGCGCCCATCTCAGCCCATATACGGGAAACCGTTGATTTACCAGCCCCAACGTCTCCTGTTACTCCCAAAGCCAGCATGGTTTTTTTCCTCCTCGCCCCTGTCGTCCACCAGTTTGAACCGGTCGGGGACCTCCCAGAGAAAGCGGGACAAACCGTTGCGGAATGTTGTACCGAACAGCCTGCGTGACCGGACTCCGGAGAGATACAGCCTTTCCTCCGCGCGGGTCATTCCGACATAGCAGAGGCGCCGTTCCTCTTCCATATTTTCCCGGTCCTCCAGACATTTGAAATGAGGAAAGACCGCTTCCTCCATGCCTACCAGGAAGACGACCGGGAACTCCAGACCTTTCGCTGCATGCAGCGTCAGCAGGTTGACAGCGTTTTTGTCATCGAGGTCAAGGGTTTCAAGGTCCGTAAAGAGGGCCGCCTCGGCCAGCATTTCAGAAAGCGCTCCTCCAGCCGGAACGATGGAACGGAGTTCCCGTATGTTTTCAACACGCTCTTCCCATCCTTCCGGGTCGTCTTTTTTAAGAAGAGCCTCGTATCCCATGTCATCAAGTATATATACAAGTATCTCGTCCAGGTTCTCGGACTTCTCAAGGATCTTCAGCATGTGTCCGGAAAACAGCTTCAGCCCTTCCCCGGCTTTGCCGCCTACGCCGCTGCCGCCTTTCTCAACAGCTCTCCAGTACTCTTCCGCCGGAAGTTCGGGAAAAGATTCCAGAAACGCGAACACTTTCTCGAGACTTTTTTTCCCCAGGCCCCTCGAAGGCACATTTGCAATCCGCGACAGGGAGACCCTGTCGAGTGGATTGACCGCCGACCGAAGAAAAGAAAGGATATCCCTGACCTCCTTGCGGTCGTAAAACGCGGTTCCCCTTACAACCCTGTAGGGGATCCTGTTTTCGAGAAACTTCTGTTCGTATACCCGGCTCATGGCATTGATCCTGTAGAGGAGCGCCACATCTCCGTAACTGTAGCCTTCTCTGTCATGAAGACGCTCTATCTCCGATACAAGGAACTCCGCTTCCTGGTACTCCGTCTGTCCAAGCATGGTGTATATTTTTTCGCCCATATTCCTGGCCGTCCAGAGATCCTTTTTCCTTCTCTTAGAGTTCCCTTCGATAAGTGCGTTGGCGCCTCCGAGAATGTTGCCCGAAGACCTGTAGTTCTGGTCCAGGATCACTACCTTTGCCGACGGGAAATCCTTTTCGAAGTTGAGTATCATGGACATGTCGGCCCCCCGCCATCCGTAAATCGACTGGTCGGGGTCCCCTACTACCATTATGTTCCCCCGCTTCCCCACAAGCTTTTTCAGCAGCAGGTACTGCGGCCTGTTAACGTCCTGGTACTCGTCAACAAGCACCCAGGAGATGCGGCCGCGCTCCCTGGTGAGGACCTCATCCCCGCTTGAGAGCAGTTCAAGGGGAAGGTTCAGGAGATCATCAAAATCCACCGCGTTCTGTTTCCTCAGCGATTGGTTGTATGCCCTGAAAACGTCACCGTAGATTCCCTCGAGAAGCGGAGAGTTCGATCCTCCTGAAATACTTTCGTTTTTCACCGTTGAAATCCGGTCGAGAATATTTCCCGGATCGAACTGTTTCGTGTCCATTTTCAGTCCTTCCATGATCTCTTTAATGAGAGAGCGGCTGTCACCCCTGTCGAAAATAGCAAAACCTTCCTTCAGCCCGACAAGAGGAAGAAGGGAGCGGTTCCTGAAGAGGAAGCGAAGACCGAAGGAATGAAAGGTACATACCTGCATCGTCCGGCTGTCATACTCCATCAGCTTTCCGACCCTGTCCTTCATTTCGTTGGCAGCCTTGTTTGTGAATGTCACTGCGAGAACGTCGTCCGGACGCGCCTTCCCCGTGGCGGCCAGGTAGGCTATTTTATGGGCGAGTACCCGTGTTTTCCCGCTGCCTGCGCCTGCAAGCACCAACAACGGGCCGTCACAGTATGCTACGGCCTCGCGCTGTCGCGGGTTCAGTTTTTCCAGCAGCTTTTTTTCATCGGGCATGCGCTTTTTTCTCCCTGATCTTTTCTCTGAGAAGGTCCGTCCACTCCTGCACGCCCTCGCCGGTCATGCCGTTCACGGAGATGACCGGGGCCTCCGGATTCAGTTTCTTTACATCTTCGGAGAACATTTTCATGTCGAAGGGAAGATAGGGAAGCAGGTCGACTTTCGTCAGCAGCACTACTTTCGATGAAGAGAACAGGTAGGGATATTTCAAAGGCTTGTCCGCACCTTCCGGCGTGCTCAGCAGCGCTGCCTTGAAATCCTCGCCGAGATCGAACTCCGCAGGACAGACGAGGTTTCCGACGTTCTCCACGAAGAGGACATCAAGTGAATCCAGGGGCAGTGATTCCATGGCCTTTTCAATGATGTTCGCCTCGAGATGGCAGCCTCCGTGGGTATTCACCTGGACTACCGGTACCCCGAGCCTGTCCAGCCTTTCAGCATCCCTGTTCGTTGCAAGGTCGCCTTCGATGACTCCGAAGGAAAGACCTGATGACTGGGCCGTCCTCTCGAGAAGGGTGGTTTTCCCGCAGCCGGGAGAACCGATCATATTCACCATGAGAAGACCTCTTCTCTCGTTGCTTTCCCTGATGGCAGCAGCGAAACGCTCGTCCTCAGCCATGATCGACTGCTGCAGGGTCACGATTCTGCTCATGTCTGTTCCTCAACCTCCACTGATTCGATTTCCATTTCATTTCCCGCGACGGTCTCGCGATGCATGGACCCGCACTCAGGACACAGGGGATCATCTTCGCCCCAGCACGCGCCGCAATCCCTGCAGCGGAACGAAATCGGGATGTCGTCTATAGCAAGCCCGGCACCTTCCAGTTCCGTGCCCTTCGTCACAGTCTCGAAGGCAAAACACAGTATTTCGGGGAAAACCTGCCTCAGGGCCCCTATTCGCAGCCGAACCTCCACGACCCTGCCCCATCCCTGTTCCTTTTTCAGATCTATCAGGGAACAAGCGATGGACTCGGCAAGAGAAACTTCATGCATTTAGACCACTCCTAAGAAAAAGAGGACCCGCTTCGGGTCCCCTTCTTTCCAGACAACCCTCTGCCGGGAGCGTTTACTCCGTCGGTTCGAGGAGGCCGTAGCCGCCGTCCTTCCTTTTGTACACTACATTTACTCCGCCGGACTCGGCATTCTTGAAAAGGTAGAACTCATGACCGAGAAGATCCATCTGCATGGTGGCTTCTTTTGCGCTCATGGGGCGGAGCGGGAAGCGCTTCACCTTCACGATCTCTTCTTCAGGCGGGATCGGAAGTTCTCCCTCGAGAACCGGAAGCTCGAAGGATACGTCGTGTGTCTTCAGCTGGGCACGGTCCTTGAGGTAGGCATTATGCCTCTTGATCTGCCGTTCAAGGTTTTTCAGCCCCTGGTCGAACGCTTTTCTCATATCGGGCGCACTCGACTGGCCCCTCATGATGACGCCATTGGCGTTAGAGGTGATTTCCACGGTGAATAACCCACGTCCGAAGCTCATGACTACCTGTCCGTCGATGATGCGGTTGAAAAATCTCTCAAGCTTGGACATTTTGCTCTCCATGTAGTCCTTCAGGTCATCCTTCAGTTCGACCCCACGGGTAACGAATCGTATGTCCATGCAAATCCCTCCATTCATACTCTGTAATTATGATATCATTCTAACACCCGGCCGGATTCTGGGCAACAAAGGGCCATGTGCGCATAAGGTATATCCCGCGCTTTTTTCGGGAAAAAAGGAACGAAATGAAGTATAATGAAGCTACACAACATTGTGCAGGAGGTAATCTGTCATGTATATTTCTGAGAGAGCCAGAAAGATGGAACCCTCGGCGACGCTTGCCGTTACGGCCAAGGCAAAAAGCCTGAAGAGAGAGGGAAAACCGGTTATATCATTCGGTGCGGGCGAACCAGATTTCGATTCTCCCCCCTCTGCGATCCGGTATGCCGAGGAAGCCATGAGAAAAGGGCAGACCCACTATACGCCCGGAACCGGTATCCCCGAACTGAGGGAAGCAGTATGTACATACTACAAGGACCATTTCGGTCTTGAATACACCCCTGCAAACGTGGTAATAGGCGCAGGGGCGAAGCCCCTTCTTTACGAGGCTCTCGGCTGCCTTATCGACCCAGGCGATGAGGTCCTCGTATTCACTCCTGCATGGGTCAGCTACGTGGAGCAGGTCAGGCTTTTCGGGGGAAAAGCGGTCCTTGTGGATACAAGCAGGACGGATTTCATTCCCAGGCTGGACGATGTGAAAAAAGCAATCACACCCCGCACCAGGGCAATGCTCGTAAACAACCCCAACAACCCGACGGGCGCAGTTTACGACGAACAGTGCCTGAAGGATCTCGGCCACCTTGCAGTGGAACACAATATCGCAATAATATACGACGAGATCTACGAGCGTCTCGTGTATGGCAGAGCAGTCCATCACCAGATCCTGAATCTCGTCCCAGAGGCCAGGGATCTTACCGTCATCATCAACGGAGTGAGCAAGGCGTTTGCCATGACCGGCTGGAGGATAGGTTATGCCCTCGGGCCCTCGAGCATCATGGGGTATCTCGGCGACTTCCAGGGGCATCTCACTTCGAACGCATGTTCAGTTGCCCAGTGGGCTTCCGTTGGGGCGCTCAAGGAGGCTGAACAGGACGTTCAGAAAATGCACGCGGCTTTTGAGAAGAGGCGGAATCTCATAGTCGAACTTATGAAGGACATGCCCTACATTTCCTTCACAGAGCCCAACGGAGCGTTCTATGTGTGGTTCAGCGTCGAAAAGGTGCTCGGCAAATCATGGAACGGGCAGGTAATTACCGACGACGTCGCCCTCTGCAAAATGCTTCTCGAGTCAAAGTACGTAGCCCTTGTTCCGGGAAGCGCCTTCATGGCCGACGGAAATGTGCGGATCTCCTATTCCAATTCCGAGGAGGAAATCCGTGAAGGGATGAGACGGTTCAGGGAATTCCTCGAAGAACTGAAATAAAAGCGGCTCCCCTGCCAAAAAAGAGCCCTTCCCGGAACGGGAAGGGCTCTTTTCAGCGTTGAAATGCCTTGGGGTTCACAAGATCCGTCGGTCTTTTTCCCTCCAGCCCTGCCAGAAGGTTTTCTGCGGCTTTTCGTGCCATACCTTCCCTCGCCTTCACTGTTGCGCTTCCCAGGTGAGGAAGGGTGGTGACGTTCTTCAGTGAAAGGAGCGGTTCATCGGGAGGAACGGGCTCCTTGTCGAAAACATCCAGCCCTGCCCCCCAGATCCATTTTTCGGAACATGCCCTGAAGAGAGCCTTCTGATCCACAACCGGCCCCCTTGAAGTGTTGATCAGGATGGCGGTCTTCTTCATCATCCCGAGTTCACGCTCGCCGATAAGCCCCTTCGTCTCCTCGCTCAGCGGGCAGTGGATGGAAACAAAGTCGCTCTTCTGCAGCAGTTCCTCCAGGGAGACCTGTTGTGCGCCGAACGCTTTCTCAGCTTCGGGGCGTGGGGACCTGTTGTAGAAAAGAACATCCATGGAAAAACCCCTGGCCCTTTTCGCGACGGCCTGGCCGATCTTCCCCATGCCGACGATTCCCATCACCGATTCAGAGACATCCTGTCCCAGAAGCAGATCGGGGTGCCATGTGATCCATTTCCCCGAGCGAAGAAATTCGTTCGCCTCCACTACCCGCCTTGCGGCTGCCAGCACGAGTGTAAAAGCTATATCCGCGGTAGCGTTCGTGAGAACGTCGGGGGTGTTCGTGACGAGGATCCCTCTCCTGGTTGCCGCATCAACATCGATGTTGTCGTATCCGACGGCGTAGTTGCTTACGATTTTGAGATCCGGGGACCGGGACAGCAGTTCCTCGTCGACCCTGTCCGACAGAGTACAGAGAAGCCCCTCTGCTTTTGATGCCTTCTCAAGAAGGACCTCCCTGTCAACAGGCCCCACCTTCTCCCATACCTCGAAATCCGCCCGGCCGGGCAGCAGGGAGAGCCCTGTATCCTGGATCCTGCGGGTAACATATACTTTGGGCAGCGTCATTGTTTTCCCTCCCTTGACAAAGGGGCGGGGAAATTCCCCGCCCCCTGGACGAAATAGAAAATCCTACTCCTCCATGATCTCCTTTTCCTTGGTTTTCAGTGTCTCGTCTACCTTTTTGATGAACTCGTCCGTGATATCCTGAACATCCTTTGTGAATTTCTTCAGGTCATCCTCGCTGATGTCCGAGTTTTTCTCCATCTTCTTGAGAGCCTCGTTCGAATCCCTCCGCAGGTTTCTCAAGGCGATCCTGCCCTCCTCGGCATACTTGCCGACAAGTTTTGTGAGTTCAACGCGGCGCTCCCGCGTAAGCTCAGGAAGGTTGACCCGTATGACTTCCCCGTCGTTCTGGGGGGTCACTCCAAGTGAGGATGCCAGGATCGCCTTCTCAACAAGCTTCATGGAGGCTTTGTCAAAAGGTGTGATGGCGATCTGCCGTCCTTCGGGAATGGAAATGGTGGCTATCTGTTTTATGGGCGTCGGAGCGCCGTAATAATCTACTTTAATGTCGCTCACAAGCCCCGGATGAGCTCTGCCGGTACGAATGGCGAGAAATTCGCCCTTAAGGTGCTCGATGACCTTTTCCATGCGCTCTTTCAGTGTTTTCAGCTCGTTTTTCGGCATCCTGGATTCCTCCCGTTTTAAAGAATTTGAGCGGCGTCTGCAAACCGGAAAAAGCTCTTTTGCTTTCAGCTCACCCAGAAACAATTGTTCCCGTATCTTTGTCGTTTAAAAGGAAATTCTTCATGTTACCCTTTTGCAGGATGTTCAGTACCACAATAGGAATCGCGTTTTCCATGCAAAGGGAAAATGCGGCCGCATCCATAACTTCAAACTGACTCTGCAGGGCATCCCTGTAGGTAAGTCGGTGCAGGAGCACGGCGTCGGGATGCTTCTTGGGGTCTGCATTATATATACCATCTACCTTGGTTGCTTTCAACAGGCAATCTGCTTCCATCTCCGCTGCTCTGAGCGCTGCGGCCGTATCGGTGGAAAAATACGGCGAACCGGTCCCGGCTGCAAAAATGACAACGCGCCCCTTCTCAAGATGCCTCAGGGCTCTTCTCCGTATATAGGGTTCGGCCATTTGCCTCATTTCTATAGCGGTCTGCACTCTTGTGGGAACACCGTATTTTTCCAGCACGTCCTGAAGACAAAGGGCATTCATCACCGTGGCAAGCATACCCATGTAATCACCCTGGGCACGTTCCACGCCCAGTTTCTCAAGTTCCCTGCCCCGGAGCATATTCCCTCCGCCGACAACCATTGCGACCTGGATTCCCGCCTGGACCACCTCTACGATTTCTTCTCCGATTCGCCTGATGGCTTCAAAATCGAAGCCGAATCCTCCGGATCCCGCAAGCACTTCGCCTGAAAGTTTCAGAAGAACCCTTTTAAAACGCATGTTTATCCTCCCCCTGCTTCAATGAACGGAAAAAGGCACAAAAAAGGCGAGGCTTTTCGCCCCGCCTATTATGCATTTTGTCAGTCCCCGATGGAAAAACGGGAAAAGCGCCGGACAACAATGTTTTCGCCGAGTTTTGCGATCGTATCCACCACGATGTCCTTGATCTTCTTGTCTCCGTCCCGTATCCAGGCCTGCTCAAGAAGGCAGTTTGTTTCGTAGAATTTGTTGATCTTGCCGTCAGCTATTTTATCGACAATATTCGCAGGCTTCCCTTCCTCGATGGCCTGCTGTTTGTAGATCTCCCGCTCGCGTTCAAGTACTTCACCGGTGACCTCTTCAGGGGAGAGAAACTGGGGAGCTGCAGCGGCTATGTGCATGCAGATCTCGTGACCCAGGGTCTGGAACTCGTCTGTTTTTGCGACGAAATCTGTCTCACAGTTCAGCTCCAGAAGGGCGCCGATCTTTCCGTTTGTATGGATATACGAGAATACCCTGCCGTCCGCAGCAGTCCTGGCAGCCTTCTTTGCTGCCTTTGCAAGACCTTTTTCGCGGAGGTAGTCTATGGACTTTTCCACATCGCCGTTGTTCTCTGCTAGGGCGTGTTTGCAGTCCATCATTCCCGCGCCTGTTCTTTCGCGAAGTTCCTTGACAGCGCTGGCGCTAATTTGCATTTTTATTGCCTCCCTTTATATCTTATGCTTCTTCCTCGGAATCGTCATACACTTCATGAAGACGTTCCTTGACCTCGATTATATCGTCATCGGAAACATCCACAGGCTCGCCCTTCTCATTTTCGGCAGAGATCACCTGGACATTTGAGTCCTCTCCCTGGCGGCCCTCGATGAAAGCGTCCGCCATAAGCCCGGCGACGAGTTTTATTGCCCGTATGGCGTCGTCGTTCCCCGGTATCGGGAAGTCGATGACCTCGGGGTCACAGTTCGTATCCACGATAGCGATAACGGGGACTCCGAGCTTTCTCGCTTCCAGAACTGCATTTTCCTCTCTCCTCGGGTCAATGAGGAAGATCGCATCGGGAATCGCCTTCATGTTTGTGATGCCCTTGAGGTACTTCTCGAGCTTGCCGAGTTCCTTCCTGAGAAGTGCGACTTCCTTCTTCGGGAGGTCAGCCCAGTTCCCCTCGTTCTCCATCTTCCGGAGCTCCACCATGCGGGAGACACGCTTCCGGATCGTTGGGAAATTGGTCATGAGGCCGCCCAGCCACCTCTGGTTGATGTAGAACTGACCGCAGCGCTCAGCTTCTTCCTTGATCGTGTCCTGGGCCTGCCGCTTCGTTCCGACGAAAAGAAGCGAACCGTTGTTCCGTGCAACTTCGCGGATGAAATCGTACGCTTTTTCAAGTCCCCGCACTGTCTTCTGCAGGTCGATGATGTACACGCCGTTCCTTTCGGTGAAGATGAAAGGCTTCATCTTCGGGTTCCACCTGCGGGTCTGGTGACCGAAATGCACACCGCATTCAAGAAGCTGCTTCATACTGACTACTGCCACAATAACCCCTCCTGATATATGGTTTTCCCTCCACAAACATCATCCGGAGCCGGAACTGCCCCGTATACGGCACAGCACCTTCCAGCCCCATCCGTTTGTGTGTGTAATGAGGACCGGAAGAGTATATCACACCCTCCTGTTGACCTTCAACTCCGAAGGAAGTAGGATATACCCTGTATTTCGCCGGACAAAACAAACGATAGGGGGCATAAAAAGAATGGCGAAGGATTCTCTTATTGAACGTCTTGACAACCTGCCGCCCGACAGGAAGGCTATGCTGAACAGGCTTCGAAGGGTGGAAGGGCAGCTTCGTGGGATCCAGAGGATGATCATAGAGGAAAAGCCCTGCTACGATATCCTTCTGCAGCTTTCGGCAGCGAGAAAGGCCATGCAGAAGGCCTGCATCGAGATACTGAAGAATTACCTCCAGAAATGCGTCCACGAGGCGAAATCTCCTGATTTCGACAACCTGGAGAAACTCATAGGCGCGCTTATTGAAATTTCTCCTGCAAAAGCATCCGCTTTCGCAGACGGCGAAGAATAAAGCAGCTGCCTGCGGGAAATCCAGTTTCCCCGTGGCACCCGGAGGACTCCCCTTACTGCTGCTCCCTTCCGGGCCTGACAGGGTTCAGGGGCCTCCGCCGCACGGGACTGGATCCCCCGCAGGCAGCTGCTTTGCGTAAAGCCCGGAAATTATATCACAGGCTTCAGGTTTATTCCAGAGAATCCTCCGGTAGCAGTCCGCAGTGAAACCTTCCTATTTCAGCCATTTGTCGAAGATTCTGTCAAGGTCTCCGCGGAGTTTGGCGTCATTCCATACAAAATTCATCACCCGGACAAAGTCGGGGTCATCCTTCTGGATGAAGAAGCCCATGAAGCTGATCTTCGTCAGGGGCTTATCGGCGAACGCCCCGTAGAGCCTCTCGTCCTTCCGTGAGTACACCACTGCCTCGTACACCTCGGTGATCATAACGTCACCCTTGCCCTCGGCGATCATGGCCGGTATCTCGGCGTTGCTCTGGTGTACAACTACCTTTGCCTTCTTAAAATTCGCGTTCACGAATTTCTCGTTCGTGCCGCCCGGATTCACGACAACTGTCGTCTCCGGTACATCCATTGCCTCCAGTGACGTGAATTTCTCCCTGTCCGCCTTTCGAACAAGGGCGACTTTCCCGTTGGGAGCGTACGGAGGCAGGAAATCCCCCTTCAGCATCCGTGCCAGGCTTCGGGTGATGCCGCCCATCGCAACGTCAAATTTGCCGGCTTGATAATCTTCCATCATTTTCGACCAGGTGGTTGGCACAAACTCAACCGAAACCCCCAGGTCCGAAGCAAGGAGTTCGGCAACGTCCACATCGTGTCCCTCATATTTCCCGGAAGCCTTGTCCAGCATAGAGAACGGCCGGTAGTCTCCCGGAGTTCCGACCCGGAGAACTTTCGTCTCCATGATCCTGTCCAGCCGCTCGGCCGCGACTCCCTGTACGGAAAAAGCAAGGACAAGGGCAAGGGCAGCAATTACATAAAGTGCACGGGACCATTTTTTGCGAAGAATCATCTCTCGTACCTCCTGTTATTTAGGGTTCTACTTCGTCAGCTTATTTTCCCACAGGCGCGGGTCGTCCGCACCCACTTCCTGGGGTACCAGGGCGCCCTGAAGGACGACAAAGGCGCCCTCATCCGCCCAGGGATTCTTTATGACCGGTGCCGGAGACCATATGGCCCCATCCACGACGACCGTGTCCCCGATCTTCGGAACAGGATTTCCCCTCAGTTTGTCCACCAGGTACTGTACTGCCAGGGCAGCTCCGTCGTAGGCAGGCTGTTCTACGGCTCCAAGCATCTTTCCCTTCTTTATAAGGTCGATTCCCTCCGGCCCGATGCATATACCTGCTATCCCGTAATTGACCGGATCCAGTCCGGCGGCCTCTATAGCCGCGACTGCCCCCGGGGCCATTACGTCAGGTGTCTGAACGTATATCCCCACGATTCTCTCCCCGAACCGGGTGATGAGATCCGAGGTGACGGCATGAGAATCTGTATTATTCCATTTTCCTTCGCCCTGTGCAACTTCAAGCTGAGGATACCTGGAAATGACGGAGTTGAACCCTTCAGTACAGGCGTGGGTGAACATGTCGGCGTTATCTCCGACTATCTCCAGAACCACTCCCTTTGGGACATTGCCGCCGTTCCTGCCCTTGATCCCTTCGACGA
The DNA here is from genome assembly GCA_964439735.1 of uncultured Synergistaceae bacterium. Lineage (GTDB taxonomy): Bacteria > Synergistota > Synergistia > Synergistales > Aminobacteriaceae > Aminivibrio. The sequence continues at coordinate 10,694 of CAYTQC010000003.1, read as the reverse complement.
ACAGTTCCGCGGCTTTTGCGCTCGACTGGGCAAGATCAAAGGAAAGAAAGAAATCCACGACTCCCCCCTCGGGAGACGAATCCAGTGCCGCAACAGGTATATTGGCCTCGTTCAGTTTTCTGATCCCCGGCACAAGGGTTCTCAGGTCCACTGCCCCACCCAGGATGAACGCATCGATTCCCTGGGTCATGTAGGTGTCGATTATCTCCATGATCTTGATGGAATCACCTTCTCCGTCGCGTATCATGATTTCGGCGCCCAGTTCCTTAGATTTGTCCTCCGCGGCTTTCATAAACGCCTGGATGTAAGGCGCAGACGGAGCTTTGACCACCATGCCTATGGTCAGCTTCTTTTCTGCTCCGGCCGCCCCTGCCGCACACAATGCTGCAACCAGCAGCGCCGCTGTAAAACAAAAGAACGATCTCCTCATTTTTACTCCTCCTTCAGGATGATATAACGTTTTCAGTTTGTTCGTGCACTGAATGATGATGGAGCCTGCGAAGCTGGTCCTTTCTCAGCATGGAGCTCCGAAGGGCTGCCCTGAACCTGTCGACGAGGATCGCAAGGAATATGAGCGTCCCCTGGGCTGCGTGAATGAGCGTAACCTTCACACCGAGAAGGTTCAGCGCGTTTGAAAACATACCGAGCAGGATCGCACCTCCGAGCATTCCGAATGCAGACCCTTTCCCGCCTGACATGGACGTCCCTCCGAGAAGCGCACCTGCAAAGGCGAGGAGGGTCATTCCGCTGCCCATAGTATTGGAGACCGAATCCTGACGTCCGGCAGTAAGCATTCCTGCCACGGCCGAAAGCACGCCCGCAGTCACAAAACCGAGAATGATCATCCGCCTTGTGTTGATGCCGGCTACAAAGCTCGCCCTGGGGTTCCCTCCCGTTGCGAGGTAATTTCTTCCGAACACGGTATATTTCAACAGGATATGAAAGATGAAGTAGATCAAAAAAGTCACCGGAATTGCTGCAGGCAGATTCCCCAAAGCAGCGATCCGTGACTTTCCTATGAATGAATACACCGGATCGAGGGGAAATATGGACAGAGGAATGAGGAACAGTATGAGCCCCCTCAGGACAATTGAGACTGAAAGAGTCTGCATGAATGCGTTCATCCCGAGGGAGGCAATGCACACACCGTTGAAAAGGCCGATCAGAGCCCCGATTGCCAGAGTAAGCGCAATAGCTGTCAACGGATGTCCCAGCATACCGGGGAACCATTTCACCGCGGCAAGGATCGCCACGCCCGGGGCGAAGGCAAGGATCGCATCGATGGAGAGGTCAAGATGTCCGCTCATGAGAACGAATCCCTGTGCGAGGACCAGCATGCTCATGATCGTTGTATGGTACAGGATATTGACCAGGTTGTTCCACGATGCAAAGTTGGGGATCGTCAGCGCGCAGAGCGCGAAAAACGCCGCCAGCATCAGCCAGATGATATTGTCCAGTAGAGCAAGTTTCAGCCTTAAACCGCCTGACATTCCGTTCCACCTCTCCGGTTCCGTATCCCGAAACCCTGCATATCAAGAAAGATCTTTTTTTCGTCGAACTGGTTTCTTGTATATTCCCGTACCACGATCCCATTCCTGAGGACCAGGATGCGGTCGCAGATATCCACGAGATCGTCAAGGCCGGGGGATGTGATTATGACTCCGGACCTGCTGCGGATCCGTCCGCCGATAATAGAAAGTATGGCCTGCTTGGCCCCGATGTCCACTCCTCGTGTCGGCTCGTCGAGAAGATATATGTCCGGGGCGTTCGCCATAATTCTGCCGATAACCACCTTTTGCCTGTTTCCTCCCGAGAGCTCGTCCACGTCCTGGTGGATCGAAAAAGCTTTCAGCTGTACCTCCCGGAAAATTTCAGATGCCAGTCGGCTGCATTTTTCCCATGAAAGAAAGCCCCATTTTGAAAACCTGTCGATGCTGTTCAGCACCAGATTGTCCCGGATGCTGAAAAACCGGAGAAGTCCCTCGGCATCCCGTTCTTCGGGGAGGTAGGCAATTCCCCGGGATAGGGCGGAACCTGGTGTTCGGGGGCGTATCGGCTGCCCCTTCAGGAAAAGGGTGCCCTCGTCCGCCGGTTCGATGCCTGCCAGGGCCTTCAGGATCTCTGTCCGGCCGCTTCCCCTCAGTCCTGCGATCCCCAGTATCTCGCCCCTGTGAAGGGAAAAGGAAATATCCTCGAAAATCCCCCACCTGGAAAGCCCTTCAACACGGAGGAACTCTTCTCTATCTACAGGTGGAAGGCTGTCACTCCTTGCAGAAGAACGGGAAAACCCTTCCCCGATCACAAGCTCGGAAAGGGACTGATGGTCGAGACCGGATCTCTCCCTTTCGGCGATAACCCGCCCGTCGCGGAGCACGGTGAGCCTGTCGCATATCCCAAGCAGTTCGTCTATGTTGTGTGAAATATAGACGATCGCCTTCCCTGATGCTTTCAACCCTTCCACGATACGGCGCAGGATCCGGACATCCTTCGCGCTGAGCGGGGCTGAAGACTCGTCCAGAACGATCACCCGGGCATCCTCCACCACGCAGGCCTTTACAATGAGGAGGAGCTGGCGCTCGCTGAGGGAAAGGTCCCTGGCCTGAAGGTCGACTCCTATATCGAGACCGTACATTGAGAGGATCGACGCTGCGTTTTTCCTTAATTTCCTCCAGTCAACGATCGCTCCCGCAGAGCCGAGGTCACCAAGGAAGAGGTTTTCGGCTACCGACAGGTCGAGGATTATTTCGGGCTCCTGGGGCACAATGGCTACGCCCTCTTTTTTTGCCCGCGCCCTCGAAAGCGACGAAAACACCTTGCCGCCTATGGTTATTCTTCCCTCTGTGGGTTCTATGAGCCCTGCCAGAATGCCGACAAGCGTGGTTTTTCCGGCACCATTTTTTCCTATGAGCCCGTGAACTTCCCCGGGAATGGCCTCGAAGTGCACGTTCTCCAGGGCGACGGTTCCGGGATAGACTTTTGTGATCCCTTCAAGAAGAAGGGCAGGTCCGGTCATCGTTTATTTTCTCCCTGAAGGGGAAGTCTTCCGGACCTCGGCGGAGTGTTTATGACCGAACAGTCCCTCCAGTTCGGCAAAACCGGCGCACCGCCCGGCCAGGTCCTCGGCTCCTTTCCGGGAGATCTCCTGGAACGAGCTGATCTTGATGAAGGTGCCGACGAAAACGCCGTTCGAGAACCTTGCGCATCTCATGGTGGGCAATATATGATTCGGACCGGAAACATAATCGCCGAAAGCAACCGGAGCATAATGTCCGATAAAAAGAGACCCGAAATTCGTAAGCCCGGCGGCAGTCCCGGGGCTGTCCGAGGTCATGACCTGGAGATGTTCCGGCGCTATGTCATTGGTTATGGAAACTGCTTCATCGATGGAATCGGCAAGGAGGATCCTGCCGTTGTTCCTCCAGCTCTCCAGTGCAAGCTTCCCGGTTGGAAGAACTGCAGCCTGGCTGTCTATGAGGGCCGCCGTCTCTTCCGCAAGCTTCCTGCTGTCGGTAACGATCACTGTCCAGGAGTTGGGGTCATGCTCACACCTGGCGAGGGCATCTGCAGCCACCCACTCCGGGTTTGCCGATTTATCGGCAATGATCACAACTTCACTGGGCCCTGCAAGCATATCGATGCCCACAGAACCGCTGACCTGCCGCTTGGCTTCGGTTACGTACCGGTTCCCCGGCCCTACGATCATGTCGACGGGGGAGAGTGTCTCTGTCCCGAAAGCGAAGGCTCCTATGGCCTGTGCTCCTCCCATGCAGTAGATCTCATCAACACCTGCGATGTCCATTGCCACGAGGACAGCGGGGTGGATTCCGTCCTGTCCCCTGCTTGCCGGTGAGCACGCCGCGATCCGCTTCACCCCGGCCGCCTTTGCGGGAATTGCTGACATGAGCGCAGAAGACGGCAGCGGGTATCGCCCCGCGGGAACATAGCAGCCGCATGATTCCACCGGGATAAGCCTGTGTCCCAGAACGACTCCGGGGGATATCTCGTACCGCAGCTCCTTCAGGCACTCCTTCTGATGCAGTGCGAAATCTTGTATCCGTTCCGCCGAGAATCGTATTGTCTCGATCATCCCGGGGGCAACTTTTGAATATGCCGCCTTCACTGCCTCTTTGCCCACCCGCAGCGAAGGAGGAAGAAATCCGTCAAATTTCTCGGTATACTTTTTTACGGCTGCATCTCCATCCTTACGGACAGTCTCAAGTATCCCCCTGACGGTCTGTTCAACCGGCGCCTTTTCGTCCGCGGCGTTCCTCTCCGCTTCCTTCAGAACGATCATCTTTTCATCTCCCCGACGTCAGCTCGCAAGCCATCCGCCGTCTATGTAGATGATCTGACCTGTCAGGTAGTCAGAAGCGGAACTGCTCAGGAACACAAGCGTTCCCACGAGATCATCGGCTGTCCCGACTCTCCCGGCCGGGATCCTCTCCTCGATCCACTTCCGGTGTTCCGGGTCCTGAAAGAACGGTTCCGTCATGGGTGTCCTGAAATAACCCGGCCCCATGGCATTCACCTGGATGTTGTGCTTTGCGAGTTCGATTGCCATGGTCTTTGTGATCTGTAAGACTCCGCCCTTGGTCCCGCAGTAGACTGATGACCGGGCCAGCCCGATCGCACTTCCGAGGGAGCCGATGTTGACTATTTTCCCCCTCTTCTGCCTGATCATTATCTTTGCCGCAGCCTGGGAGGTGAAGAACACACCACGGAGGTTCACCCCCATGATTGTGTCGTACTGTTCTTCCGTCACGGAAACAAAATCATTTATATCCTCCACTCCCGCGTTGTTCACGAGAATGTCAAGGCTTCCCATTTCCGCGGCTATCCGCTCAAAACGTTCATTAATCCCGGAAGGATGTGTCACATCGAGGAAAATTCCCTGTGCGCTTCCTCCCTCGGCTGAGATCGCCGCAGCTGTTTTTTCAGCTCCCTCCATGTTGATGTCAGCGCAGACCACTTTTGCTCCAGCTGCGGCAAGACCGTGCGCGTATCCTTCCCCCAGGCCCCTGGCGGCTCCGGTCACAACTGCGACCTTTCCGGCCAATGAATACCGTTCAAGAAAATCCATTTCTTTTCCTCCTTCAATAATTGTACAAAAGCCTCTTTTTTCTTCATTTAAAAAAATAATATCAGCGAAATGATGATTCATCTGATTTGCAGTTTAACATGATAACACAAGATCACGGCGATGCAATTGTTTCCTGGTGCAAATGCCGAAAGAGAAAAGAAAAAAATGCAGCCTCCAATGAAGGCTGCACAAAATTCCATATGTGTTCATTCGAAAGAGTTTTATTACAGGGTGGAACCAGCGGACGGGCAGGCCTGAATATCCCTGTTCCCCGGCAAATTGATGTCTTTGGCCCCTTAGTTCATTTCTTTTGCTTTTTCCCCACGCATGCCGCGTAGACAGGGAACAGTGTCTCTCCGTCGATGCCAAGGAGTCTGCTCAGTCCTTTTTCATCGAAATAGCCGATGGCGCAGCACCCGCATCCTATATTTTCGCAGGCGAGGTAAAGGTTCTGGCATGCGTGCCCGGCGTCTTCGAAAACGAACCGGTATCCCCGTTCCATGTGGCGCCACATGAACCTGTACTCGTCCCCGATCCAGAAAAAGCTTACCGCCGCCTTTGCCATGAACATCTGCTTTCTGCAGAGAGCGGCGATCTCTTCAGCGAAGTCCCTGCCGGTATCTTCGGCCTGGAGTTCATGGGAAACGGGAAGATACGTGTACAGCCCCGCCTCAAGCCCCTCCACCCTGGAAATGACCAGGTAAACGTCAAGGGGATGACGCCCTCCTGCAGAGGGAACCGTCCTGTAGACTTTCCTGGAATTGCCTTCCCCTGTGATCTTCCGTATTCCCTGGGTGGACCAGAGAAGCCAGGAAAGATCCTGGAACGACAGGTATTCCTGCGAATATTCCCTGACGCTTCTCCTGTTCTCCATTGCTTCCCTCAGGCTGATCTCTTCCACAGAGATATTACGGGGGGCAATAAGGGAGATCTTTGTCCTTCCATCTTTTGGTTCAGGTCCCACAACCGGCTGCGGAACGCCTTTTGCCTGGTCGGACTGCTTCGCAAGCATTATTTCCAGGGATGTTTCCCGCAGAAAAAAACGGCCTATATTGTCAGCTGTCAATCCAGTTTCTCCTTTCTCCTGAAGAGGTTCAGGATCGATCCTCCGAAGAAAACGAAGACAATAAGAAGAATGAGCGTCAGGCAGATGGGATCGAATATGAATTCTCCAAATCCCCCGTGTGTTTTGATCAGCCCGACCCTGAGATTGTTCTCTATCATCGGTCCCAGGATGATGCCGAGGATCATGGGAGGGAGCGGAATATCAACGAACTCGAAAAAATATCCCAGGATCCCGAACAGGATCATGATATGAATATCGAAGAAACTGTTTCGTATGGCATACGACCCGATGACCGAGAAGATGAGGACGATCACCATTACGATGTTTCTCGGCAGCTTCAAAATCGTGCCGAAGATTTTTATCCCCAGCATGCCCACGATTATGAGAAGGAACTGGGAAATCAGTCCGACGGCAAATATCCCGTGTACCAGGGTCAGGTTCTCCTGGAAAATAAGGGGACCCGGGCGAAGCCCGTACATGAGCATGGCGCCCAGAACAATGGCAGTGATGGAGTCACCCGGGACACCGAATACAAGGGCCGGGATCCATGTTCCTCCCAGTGCGGCGTTATTTGCGCTGGTAGGGGCGATTACTCCCTTGATCGATCCCTTGCCGAACTCCTCAGGATTGCGCGAAGTCTTCTTCTCCATACCGTAGGCGACCCATGCCGCAATGTCCGCCCCGGCGCCGGGCAGCGCTCCCACACAGGTTCCTATTATGGAGGCTTTGAGCACCGTGATCTTGTTTTTCAGAACGATCCTCATTCCGCCCAGAAGTGAAATCTTTCCGAACTCGGGGATGCTGCTCTGCTTCAGAAGTTTCGGGTCAGCCACGTTCTTCAGTACTTCCGAAAGTCCGAACAGGCCGACCATCGCCGGAATGAATCCCACTCCTTCGAGCAGTTCCATGCTGCCGCCTGTGAATCGTGGAAGGCCTGTTGTCACATCCATGCCGATGGTTGCCACAAGCAGGCCGAGTGCCGCCGAAATGAGCCCGTTCATTGGCTTTCCTGCGCTTAGTGCGGCGCTCATGCTCAGGCCGAAAATTCCAAGCCAGAAATACTGGAAATTCGTGAATCTCAACGCGAATTTTGCAAGAGGAGGAGCTACGAGTATAAGGAGCAGGACTCCGATGAAGCCTCCTATGGCGGAACAAAGCAGGTCGAGGGTCAATGCTTCCATTCCTCTTCCCTGTTTTGTCAGTTCGTAACCGTCAAGGAGCGCGGCCCCCGATGCGGGTGTGCCGGGGATCCTGAGGAGCGTTGCAGGAATATCGCCCGTGAATATGGACGTGAAGGAAACACCAAGTATCATCGCCATGCCCGCCAGCGGCTCCATGTAGTACGTAACGGGTATGATAAGCGCAACTCCCATGGTAGCCGTCAGGCCGGGAGTTCCGCCCACGAGGACTCCGAAAGCCATTGAAGCCAGCCACGGAAAAAGGATCCCCGGGCGAAAGACCGAAAGTACAACGTCGATCATGAGTATCCCCTCCTACCACGGCAGGCCCGTCAATCCTGCCGGAAGCTGGATATGAAAGATCTGGCCGAAAATTGAAACGATAAAAATGACGGTCAGGGCAGTTACTGTCAGGGCACGGAAAAAAGCGACCTTCAGGCGGACCATGAGCAACACGCCGAAGAGAAGTGTGGAAGCAGCATAACCGAGGTATTCCATGAGAAGAACATACAGAAACAGGAAAAGAATGATAATGACGCTGTTCGTTGCACCCCAGCTCCACCCCGGTCCTTTCCCTTCACGGGGCATTCGTGCTCCGGCAGCTATCTGCTGGATACCAGAAATAATAAGAACAACGGACAGGAGAATAGGGAAAAATGACGGCCCCGGGGTTTTTTTCCCTGCGGATACTGTTTCCGGGAAGGTCAGGCTTTCCCTTATAACGGCCAGGGAAAGAAGTATAAGGACAATACCGAAACCTATGACAAGCTTTTTCTTCATGGGTTACCTCCGTTTACAGGACACCCTGCCGGAGCATTTCCGGCAGGGTGTAATGAACAGTGAGGAATGGGTTTTATTTCTTCAGGTAGCCGCCGAGTTCCATGACAGTTTTCAGATCCGTATCCTGCTGTTTCGCAAATTCAGCGAACTCCTTCGGCCCGCGGATCCTTACACCGAAACCGTTCTTGCTCATGAAGTCCTTGTACTCCGAAGAATCCACGATCTTCTTCATCGCATCGTAGAGGGTCTGGATTATCTCGGGAGGAGTCCCCTTCGGCACACCGAAACCTCTCCATGTTCCTGCAGACCAGTCGATATTGCTTTCCTTTAATGTGGGAACTTCCGGAAACGCTTTATCTCTCTGGTCCGCCATGATCGCAAGGGCGCGGATATCGCCTGCTGCAAGCTGCGAAGCTGCTTCGGGAAGACTGCATGTTATAACGTCAACGTGTCCTCCCAAAAGCTCTATGATCGAAGGCGCAGCTCCCGTTGTCGGTATCCAGTCAACGGTATTGACGGGAATTCCGGCCTTATCGAGCATGCCTATACGGGCGAGATCCCAGACTCCCCCGGCAGCAGTTCCGGAAAACTTGTATTTTCCGGGGTTGGCCTTTATCGACTCCATAAGTTCCCCCACCGTCTTCCACGGGGCGTCCTTCTTCACCATGACACCCGACGAATCCTCGTTCAGCTGGATGACATAGTCAAAGTCAGCGTAGGTAAGCTGCGTCAGCCCCATCCAGTGCATGGTTGCAAGTTCAAGGGTCACCATGGTGATCGTATATCCGTCGGGTTTCGAAAAAGCGCCTGCCGAATGACCCACTGCCCCGTTCCCTCCCGTTTTGTTGACCACGGGGAACGGTTTTCCAAGTTCTTTCTCAAGTTCGGACGCCATGAAACGGGTGAGACGGTCGGTGCCTCCGCCGGCTCCCCAGGGGCAGACGACGGATACGCTTCTCTCAGGGTAAGCTGCGAAAGCAGCCGAGGCGAAAAATGCGAGAAGAACAGAAACAGCGAGAATGCGAAGTGTCCTTTTCATTTCATTGATCCTCTCCTTTCAAAACGCTTTAAAAAACCGCCGGCCCTCGTCTCGTGTACGGCCTCCTTCCCGGGGATAAACTAAAATTTCTGATACTTCTTCGTTCAAGTATAGCCAATTGTCACTCTATATGCTACCCCCGGATTTACGGCACAGGAAAAACAGTCCGGTCGCTTTTTATGTATACTTAATTTGTAAAAAGAGAGTTTATCGGAGAGAATATAAACATATGAGCGTAAATCCAGTAATGAACTGGGTTTTATAAAATAATCTGAGACTAAACCTCAGAGAAGATTGGTTCAAAAATTCAAGAAAGAGGTGGCAAAAATGTCGCGCTATGGATCTGATGAACTGATGCACATGGAGCATGAGTACGGCGCCCACAACTATCACCCCCTGGAAGTTGTCATTTCAAAGGCTGAAGGGATATGGGTGGAAGATCCGGAGGGACGCCGCTACATGGACATGCTTTCGGCATACTCGGCAGTGAACCAGGGGCACCGCCATCCGAAGATCATTCAGGCTCTGAAGGACCAGGCCGATATCCTCACACTCACTTCCAGGGCATTTTTCAACGATCAGTGGCCCCTCTTCGCAAAAAAACTCTCCGAAGTGACCGGAAAAGAAATGATCCTCCCCATGAACACCGGGGCGGAGGCTGTCGAGACGGCCATCAAGACTATGCGCAAATGGGGATATATGGTCAAGGGAGTCGAAAAAGACAAGGCCGAGATCATCGTTTTTGAAAACAATTTCCACGGCAGGACTGTAACCATCATTACCTTCTCCGTAGACCCCGATGCCCGGGACAACTACGGCCCGTTCACTCCCGGCTTTGTGATCGTTCCCTACGACGACCTCGATGCAGTGGAAAAGGCTGTAACCAAGAACACAGTGGGCATTCTCGTGGAGCCCATACAGGGCGAAGCCGGTGTTGTGGTTCCCCGTGACGGTTTCCTCAAGGGACTTGAGGCGATCGCAAGGAAGAACAACCTCCTCCTTGCGGTGGACGAGATCCAGACGGGATTCTGCCGCACAGGGAAGACCTTCGCATTCGAGCATGAAGGGATCGACCCGGACATCATCATCATGGGCAAGGCTCTCGGCGGCGGAGTGATGCCGGTCTCAGCCATTGCAGCCAACAAGAATGTTCTCGAAGTGTTCCTCCCCGGGACCCACGGGTCGACCTTCGGCGGCAATCCCCTTGCGTGCGCCGTGGCATCCGCATCCATAGACGTTCTCATGGAGGAGAAGCTTGCCGAACGCGCCGCAGAACTTGGTGAATACTTTATGGAGGGCATCCGGGCTTTGAAATCCCCCAAGATAAAGCTGGTCAGGGGAAAAGGGCTTCTCATCGGAGTGGTGCTCCACGAGTCAGCAGGGAAGGCACGGATCTACACCACTGCCCTCAAGGAAAAAGGACTCCTCTGCAAGGAGACGCACAACTGGATCATCCGGTTCGCTCCGCCGCTGGTCATAACAAAACAGGAGATCGACATGGCACTTGAGAAGATCGCCGAGGTCTTCTGCCCCGTAGAGGCAAAAGCCTAG
>CAYTQC010000002.1:54965-55251 GCA_964439735.1 uncultured Synergistaceae bacterium | reverse complement strand
CGCTCCCGGACCTGTCATGTCGATGATGCCTTCCTGGAAGCGGACTATCTTGCCGGTGGTTACTACGGCAGCCCCGGAAAGCACAAGGGTCTTGCCCTCACCGACCGTGTCGACATCTGAAACCATGCCCGGAAAAATCCCTCCGGGGCCTTCCATCTTGAAACGGGGCTCGACAACGTCCTTCACGGGAAGGATGCGGACGCTCTCGCCGGGCATGGCGAAATCCACATCAACCTTTGCGAGACGCTCGTCACCTGAAAGAACGGAAAGAAGTTCCTCCTTGTTC
>CAYTQC010000002.1:0-54955 GCA_964439735.1 uncultured Synergistaceae bacterium | reverse complement strand
GCCGCCCCGGGCAAAGGTCTTGTCACCCCAGGCCAGCTTATTGATTTTTACCTTGTGCAGCTCAAGCTTCATGGTTATCTGTTTCCCCCCTTTGTGGGCGCGAAGGCTACTTCAAAAGAGCCTCCACATTTTCCCTGATCTTTTCCAGGGTCACGTCTCCTCCGCCGATCCTTGCAACTTCAGCACCGTCCTTCAGGAAAAGGAAGGCCGGCAATCCCATTACCTTGTTTGCTATGGCAACTCTCCTGTTCTCGGAAACGTTCACGGAACAAAACTTCACCTTGCCCTCGAATTCTTCCGCCATCTTGTGGACGTTCGGGAGCAGCGCCATGCAGGGGCCGCACTTTGGCCCCCAGAAGTCTACGAGAACAGGGAGAGCGCTTTCCTTTACCTCGGCGTCGAAATTCTCTTTCGTCAATTCGATCATTATCTTCACCTCCCTTCAATGACTGTTCTTCAAATCTTCCCGGGGCCAGAGCCCGTACCGGGAAAGGCTTTCCTTCATGAGTTCCGCATCGAGAAATGCAAAATCAGTCCTGACATCTTCAGGCATATCACCATCGGACGGTATCCTCGACTTCTCTGCTGAATACACCGCGAGAGCGTTTTCCATGTAATCCAGGGACTGCATGTCCGGTACCTGTGTCTTCTCTTCCCGGGCATATTCAAGAAGGACGGATCTGTAAGGGTGCTGGTGCGGGCGCAGATTCCCGTAGAGAGGGTGGGAAAGAAGCTTCCATCCGGAATGGACGAGATCCCTTGCCCGTATGAGCACATTCAGGGAATCGCCTTCGACGAACTCGGCGCAGCGGATATTGCTGTTCAACAGGGGATTGTTGGTCACAAGAAGCTTGCGACAGGACATACAGCTGCCTCCCTATGCCTATAGGCAAGACACTCTCTGTCGCATAGCCCCTTTGGGAAGAAAGGAAACCGCATCGGGGAGCTATTCATTTCAGAGACCCGTCCGGCCGCAATCCTTTCGCCTGAGAGTTTCCGCCCTTCCTTTTCGGTCAGGCATTGCCCCTTCGGCGCTTTCCCGGTATGCAGGAAAGTCTCTCTCGCAGCTTTCATCCGGAGAACGATACTATTTTTACACAATGAAAAAAACGAGTCAAGCCTTTTTGTGAAAGAAGCAACAAAACTATCGGCTGCACCGGAAAAATTGAAATTATTTTAAAGAGGGCCCCTTGAAAGGGGCCCTCTCGAACCAGCTGTTTTTTCTACCACTTCAGCCCGGTGATGAATATGTACAGAATTCCGAGAGGCGCAACGACACGGCAGACCCAGATCCACAGTTCCATGATCCCGAAGGGATGCGTCCCTTCGTTGGTGACTTCCTTCCGGGCATCGGCCGTCCAGAACCAGCCCACGAAGAGGGCGATGAACACTCCGCCCAGGGGCAGAAGGACGTTTGAGGAAAGGAAGTCCATGGCGTCGAGGAAGTCTTTGCCGGCGATCTTCGGCGCCCCGGCCAGGGACATGGCGGAGGGCACGCCGAGGGCGAAAATAAGGAATCCCATGACCCACGCCGCCTTGGACCTGGTCCATCCCTTGTCGATGACATATGCGGCCACAACTTCAAGGAGGGATATTGCCGATGTCAGCGCTGCAATGAAGAGAAGCAGGAAGAACAGGGCCGACCATACCGGCCCTCCGGGCATCTTCGCGAAAACTGACGGAAGAGTGACGAAGGTGAGGCCGGGACCGGCGCCCGCATCAACTCCAAAGGCAAATACCGCCGGGAAGATGGCGAGTCCGGCGAGAATTGCCACGGATGTGTCGATGATACAGACCTGGATGGCGGCACTGGGAAGAGTCGTCTGCTTGTCCACGTAGCTGCCGTAGGTGATCATGCACCCCATTCCCAGGGAGAGGGAGAAGAACGCCTGCCCCAGGGCGGCCGCAAAAGACTCCCCTGTGATCTTGGAGAAGTCCGGTTTGAGATAGAACTCCAGGCCTTTTCCGGCTCCCTCAAGGGTAACGGAACGGGCGATGAGAATCAGGAGAATGACGAAAAGGGAAGGCATAAGGATCTTGCAGTATTTCTCGATCCCTTCGCCAATTCCCTTATATACCACCCAGATCGTCATAAGCATGAAGATCGCCTGGTAGATTATTACCTGCGGGGTGTTGGTGACGAACCCGCCGAAGACTTCGCCCGCTTTTCCAGCGGCGGCATCACCCATAAGGCCGGTGAAAGACCATATGAAGTATTTGATTGTCCATCCGCCGATGACCGCATAGAAAGAAAGGATCATGAACCCTGCGAGAACTCCCATCCAGCCGACGATGGGCCATGCCCCGCCCCTGAGCTTCTGGAAGGAACCGACAGCGTTGAGCTGGGCTTTTCTTCCAATTGCCATTTCAGCGAGCATGACAGAGAATCCTAGAACAAAGATGATTGCAAGGTACACGAGAACAAAGGCAGCTCCACCATATTTTCCCGTTATGTACGGGAAACGCCAGATATTTCCGAGTCCGACTGCCGACCCGGCTGCCGCCAGAATAAAACCGATTCTGCTACCCCAATGTTCGCGATGGGCTTCCTGTGCCATTATTCCCATACCCCTCCTTTGTATTTGGTTTTCAGATTATGATCGGGCGCTTTTTTTGTCCGTCGGAATTCTTTTTAGCATCCACCCGCCTTTCATAATTCCTCTTTATTTTTTTAATACAGAATAATCGTACCACATTATACACCAGAAGCACATTTTTCCACTACAGGATCGCACAACTTTTTTATTTCCTCCGTTTTTCTGGAGTACAATAGTCCTGAAAAGGAGGAGTTTCCATGTGTCTTGCAGTACCCCATACGATCCGCGAGATCCTTGATGAAAACCGTGCCCTTGCGGTTGCGGGAGCAGTAAGAACGGAAATACGGACCGATCTTATCGACGCCCCGGCGCCTGGAGATACGGTTCTCGTCCATGCAGGTTTCGCCATAGAAAAACTTACGCACTCCGATGCTGAGGAACTGATACAGTTGTGGGATGAACTTCGCTCTCTCGCAGGAGATGACCATGCCGGGTAGTGCACGGGAGACCGCGGCACTGCTGCGGAGAATTTCACGGACACCCCTGTCCGTCATGGAGGTGTGCGGCACTCATACAGTATCGATTTTCCGTTCCGGAATACGAAGCCTCCTCCCGCAAACGATCAGGCTTGTCTCCGGACCGGGCTGTCCTGTCTGCGTAACGGATCAGGGAGAGATAGACGCAGCCATCTCACTCCTTGAAAAAGGAGCTGTCGTTGTATCATACGGTGACATGTTCAGAGTGCCGTGCGGCCGGGGATCTCTTTCTTCGAAAAGGGCCGAGGGATACGACTCCCGGATAGCTTCCGGAGCAATGGATGCCCTTGCTGTAGCACTTGAGAATCCTGAACGGGAGGTTGTTTTTCTCGGAGTCGGTTTTGAAACCACTGCCCCTGCCACCGCAGTTCTTGTGGAAGAGGCGGCACGGAGAAATGTCTGCAATCTATCGGTCCTCTCGTTTCACAAAATGACCCCCCCTGCCGTCAGGATCCTCGCACAGGATCCGGCACTGGGGCTGGGAGGCTTTCTTCTCCCGGGTCATGTGAGCGTTATCCTGGGCCATGAACCGTTCGCATTTCTTCCCCGACAATTCGGCCTTCCCGCAGTAATCGCAGGTTTTGAACCGGACCAGATCCTTCTTGGTCTGGCGGAGATAGTCAGGCAGCACGAGTCAGGGATACCGGCACTCAGCTCAGTCTACGGCCGGGCGGTGCGTCCGGAGGGCAACCTGAAGGCAAAAGCCGCACTTGAAAGGGTTTTCGAAGTCCGGGATGCATCATGGAGGGGAATCGGCGTCATTCCCGAATCGGGTCTTTCCCTCGGAAAGAAGTACCGGGCGTTCGATGCCGAGGTGAAGTTCGGTATCACGTTATCCCCAGGGACCCCTCCGCCGGGATGCCGCTGCGGCGAAATACTCACGGGACGGATCACTCCCCCCGAATGCCCCCTCTTCCGGACAAAATGCACGCCGGCATCCCCGGTGGGTCCCTGTATGGTATCGAGCGAGGGGACATGCGGTGCGTACTTCCGCTTTTTCAAAGGAGGCCGGTCATGACGAACAATCCGGTTACACTCGGGCACGGAAGCGGGGGGCGCCAGAGCGCAGAGCTTGTTTCCTTCCTGCTTGAATCGTTCAGAAAAAGAGGAATAGGACCGGAAATGGAGGATGCTGCCGTCATTCCCGGAGGGTACGCATTCACCGTGGACGGGTTTACCGTCTCCCCCCGGAAGTTTCCGGGGGGGGACATAGGGCACCTCTGTGTCTGCGGATGTGCCAACGATCTCGCGGTGCGGGGGGCCAGCCCGGATTTTATTGGGATCAGCCTCGTGATCGAGGAAGGCTTTCCTGCCGATGAAGCCGCCGGATACATGGAGAGCGCCGCCGGGACCTGCAGCGAAATAGGCATGTCTCTTGCCGCAGGAGATACAAAGGTCGTTCCCGTTGGAGGCGTCGAAGGGCTGATTATGACCGGGTGTGCCGTGGGCAGGATCCAAACGCCTTCCGTCCTGTCATCCTCAAATTTACGGGAAGGCGATTCCATCATCGTAACAACTTCCATCGGAAGGCATGGCGCCGCCATCGCCGCATCAAGGTTCAACCTGTCCGTTGACGGCCTGGAGAGCGACTGCGCTCCTCTGTGGCCTGCCCTTCAGCCGATCCTGGGAGAGAAAGGGCTCAGGTGCATGCGCGACTGCACCAGGGGAGGTCTGGGTACCGTGCTCTGCGAATGGGCGGAGGCATCGGGACTCCATATTTCTCTTGAAGAGGACGCAATTCCTCTGAACCTGCAGGTCAAATCCCTGTGCGATATACTGGGTTTCGACCCACTGTACATGGCGTGCGAAGGGTGCGCCGCCATTGCCGTCGCTCCCGGGTGCGCAGAGGATATTGTCCGACAGCTGCGGCAGTCTCCGCTGTGCACTGAAGCTGCGGTGATCGGGAGAGTTCTTGCGGGCGAACCGTCGGGAATGGTATCGCTCCGGACATCCATCGGAGGAGAGCGACTGGTGGACATGCCTTTCGGAGAACTTCTGCCCAGAATCTGCTGAATGCCCGGAAAAAAAGACCGGAGAGGGGTGATCCCTTCTCCGGTCTTTTGCCTTTATTTCCTCACATCGGTTTCTTTAATGGGTCAGTTTTTCAATTATCCTGGAGATTTCCACCGCTTTTCCCGTTTCTTCGTCTATGGTCAGCGCCACGGCGTTGAGTGCCAGGCCGTCACCTGAGACTTCAAACCGGGAGGGCATTCCGGTGAGAAATTTCGGAAGGACTCCTTCGAATTTCATGCCGATAGAACTCCTGTGCCCACCTGTCATGCCTGCGTCTGAAATGTATGCCGTCCCCCCCGGGAAAATATCTTCGTCAGCAGTCTGTACATGGGTATGGGTGCCTATAACTGCTGCGGCACGGCCGTCAAGATAATAGGCAAGAGCTTTTTTCTCCGACGTTGCCTCCGCGTGAAAATCCACGAGAAGGGGCACGTCACCTGCCTTTGAGAGAAGCTCGTCCGCTTTACGGAACGGACAGTCTATGGGAGGCATGAACACCCTTCCCTGGAGGTTGGCCACTGCAAGGCGCATACCGTTTTTCTCCAGGATCATCAGCCCCCGGCCGGGACAATCGTCCGGGTAGTTCGCCGGGCGCACGATGCGTTTCTCTTCCTGCAGTACAGCAACGCCTTCGCTCTTGTCCCAGATATGATTTCCCGAAGTCATTCCGTCTATTCCGAGGGCGAACAGTTCTTCGGCAATTTTTTTCGTTATGCCTTTGCCGGCGGCCGCGTTCTCGCAGTTCGCGATGACGAAGTCGAAACCGCCCCCTGTACCTGCCAGGGGAGGAAGGGCCACTGCCGCGGCCTTCCTCCCCGGACTGCCCATAATATCTCCTATGAACAGAATTCTCATATCCGGCCTATTTCGCGTATTCAGTGGCCCGGGTCTCCCGGGTGACCGTAACCTTTATCTGCCCGGGATATTTCATTTCCTCCTCTATCTTCCGGGCGATGTCGTAGGCTATCTTGTGGACGACGCCGTCGTCGGAGATATTGGGAGAAACCACCACCCGGACTTCACGGCCGGCCTGGATGGCATAGGCCTTGCTGACGCCTCCGAATCCCTTTGCAAGCTCCTCAAGCTTCTCAAGACGCTTCACGTACGCGTCAAGGCTTTCCCTCCGGGCGCCCGGCCTGGATGCGCTTACCGCGTCTGCAGCAGCAACGATAACGTCGTAGACGCTTTTCGCCTCCTGGTCTTCGTGATGAGCCGCTATGGCATTCACGATTTCAGGAGTCTCGTTGTACCGTCTGGCGAGATCAGCCCCGATGAGGGCATGAGGACCTTCGATCTGATGGTCAACCGCCTTGCCGAGATCATGAAGCAGACCGGCGCGGCGGGCGATTTCCTCGTCAAGCCCCAGTTCAGCCGCTATCATCCCCGAAATATATGCTACCTCAAGGCTGTGCTGAAGCGCATTCTGTCCGTAGCTGAACCGGAATTTCAGCTGGCCGAGCGTGCGGACCAGCTCCGAGTGCATGTTCTTTATCCCCGTCTCGAGAAGAGCACTTTCTCCTGCTTCTATGATCTGCTCTTCCACATCCCGTGTCGCTTTTTCGATCAGCTCCTCGATGCGCGCCGGATGGATCCTTCCGTCCGTGACGAGCCGCTCGAGCGACAGCCGTGCAATTTCCCTGCGTACAGGATCGAAGCTGCTCAGGGTCACCGCCTCAGGAGTATCGTCGACGATGAGATCCACCCCCGCAAGCGTTTCGAATGTCCTGATGTTGCGGCCTTCCCTTCCGATGATCCTTCCCTTCATTTCATCCGAGGGGAGGTGAACCACACTAACGGCCGCTTCTGAAGTATGCTCAACGGCACATCGCTGTACAGCGGTAACGATGATCTCCCTTGCCTTTCGCTCAGCTTCGCGCTTTGCCTTTTCTTCAAGTTCCTTGAGCCGCATTCCGAGCATATGCTGTGCGTCTTCTTCCGTTTTGCGCAGAAGGAGCGCCCGGGCATCCTCGCTGCTCATGCCCGCAATTTCCTCAAGGCGCGCAAGTTGTTTCCTTTTTGTCTCCTCAACTTCCCCTATCCGTTCTTCAAGCTCTTCCTGCTTTGCCTTGAGTTCTTCCTCCCTGTGAGAGAGACGGTCAAGTTTTTTGTCGAGGTTCTCTTCTTTCTGTTCCAGGCGTCTTTCAGCCCGCTGCAGTTCTGAACGGCGTTCTTTCCCTTCCCGTTCAACTTCCTGTCTTAGCTTGAAAATCTCTTCCTTCGCCTCTGCAAGCTTTTCCCTCTTGAAGTGTTCGCCGGCCTGCTGTGCCTCCCTCAGGATGCTCCTGGCCTGTGCCTTTGCACTTTCAAGATTTCGTGCCCCCAGGGTTTTGGAAAGCAGGAACCCCGCCCCTGTTCCGGCGGCAATTCCCACAAGAATTGCTATGATTGCTGTCAGGAAATTCATAGTGCTGTAATCACTCCTCAATTTAATTTTCAAGGTGCCGTTTTTGAGAAAACATGGTCTGCATATTTTCCTGCACCTTTATTTTACAGGTCAGTCCTCACCCTCACAAGCCCTCTCCGCTGCCTTTCTGCTGACAGAAAACGGGAAGCCCCTCCGCAGAAGCCTTTCGGTGATTTTTCTTTCCTCCGTACCGAAAGCCGCCCATTCTTCAGCAAGAGCGGCTGCCCTGCTTTCTTCATCCAGGTCTTCAAGAGCTTCCCGGATAAAACGTGCTTCAACGCCTTTCCTGCGGAGTTCATCCCGCAGCCTCAGTCTGCCCCATTCAGGATGAGTCCCGGCAAAAAGCAGTGCGTAGGCACGGTCATCGATCATCCCGGCCTCTTCGAATTTTTCTGCGATCCTTTCAGCCAGGTCGCTGGATGCCCCTTTCCGCTCCATCTTCATTATCGCCCCGGCTTTTGTGAGGACGCCTCTCGCCAGAAGCGAAGAAAGATACCGCCCGTACGCCGCTTCCTCGTCTTCCACGCCGGGGAGAGGACTGTTACGCTGTTTCCACAAGGTTCAATGACCTCCCCAGGAGAGAATAAAGCCTTTCTTTCAATTTCGGGCAGGATGAAAGATCAGGATCCTCAGCTATGAGTGAAAAAGCCTCTTTCCGTGCAAATTCAAGAAGATCGGCATCCCGTACGAGGTCGGCCACCCGGAAGTCGGTTATGCCGGACTGCCTTACGCCGCATACTTCACCAGGTCCCCTGAGCCTGAGGTCGGCCTCCGCGATGGCGAAACCGCTGCTTTCCGAACAGAACGCCTCGATGCGCTCCCTGCTCTCCGGCGTTCCGGGAGAGGCAACGAGAATGCACCATCCCTTTCTTCCCCCCCTGCCGACGCGCCCCCGGAGCTGATGCAGCTGGGACAGCCCGAAACGTGCCGCATCCTCAACGACCATCACCGTCGCTTCCGGCACATCCACCCCCACTTCCACTACAGTAGTGGAGACAAGAAGGGATACTGTTCCCTTCTGAAAGGCATCCATGACCTTTTCCTTTTCATCAGCGGGAAGGCGGCCGTGAAGGATACCCACCCCCCGTGACGGGAAGCGCTGCTGCAGTTCTTCATACCTGGCCTCCGCGGCGGACAGGTCCATTTTTTCGCTTTCCTCTATAAGGGGACAAATCCAGTAGACCCGTTCCCCGTCATTCATACGCCCGTCCAGAAAAGAGAGGAGGGAGGGAATATTTTTCCTGCTGACTGCCCGGGTTTCCACGGGCTGCCTCCCCGGAGGAAGATCCGGGATCACTGAAACAGAGAGGTCTCCGTACACTGTGAGAGTGAGAGTCCTCGGGATCGGGGTCGCAGTCATCACGAGAACATGGGGGTTTTCCCCCTTGGAACGGAAGGCGTGTTTCTGAAGCACTCCGAAACGGTGCTGTTCGTCAACGATAGCCAGCCCCATCCTTGCGAAGCCTGTTTTTTCCGAAATTAGGGCATGAGTGCCGATGGCTATGTCTATTTCCCCGGTTTCAAGCCCCTTCTGGATTTCTTCTTTTTCCTTCGCAGGGAGAGAACCGGTGAGGAGGGCGCATTTCGCCCCGAGCTCCCCCACAAGCGGGGCAAGTCTCTGGAAATGCTGGCGGGCAAGTATTTCAGTGGGTGCAAGAAACGCCCCCTGGCATCCCCCGTCAAGGGCGGCAAGCAATGCAAGCAGTCCGACAGCCGTTTTTCCTGAGCCTACATCTCCCTGGAGAAGGCGGTTCATGGGAACGCAGCGTGACATATCGCCGAATATTTCATCCACAGCCTTCCTCTGTCCGGGGGTAAGAGAAAATGGGAGCAGTTCGTTCATGCATTTCCGGACCCGCTCTCCCGGGGGAAGTGAAGGGGCTGTCCCCGAATCCTCCCCTGTTCGCCTTCTCCTCAGGGCAAGCCCCGCCTGAAGCAGAAAGAATTCGTCAAAAGCCAGCCTGCGTCTCGCCGCCTTCCAGTCTTCCCGGGAGGACGGAAAATGCATCTCTTTAATGGAATCCCGGATGCCGGACAGTGAAAGCCGGGAACGAAAATCTCCCGGGAGGAATTCTTCCATGGCCGGAAGAAAGTCATCGATCGCCGAGCGGATCATTTTCCGGAGCGCCTTCTGCGACAGTCCGGCTGTAGAGGGATAGACAGGCATGATGCCTGCAGCCTCCCTCTCGTCCTCGTCCTCGTCAAGGATCTCGAACTCGGGGTTCGTCATCTGGAGTGTTCCCCCCCGGACATCTGCCTTCCCGTAGAGAAGCACCCGAACCCCGGGAACCAGAATTTTCTCCAGCCCCAAACGGTTGAACCAGACAGCACGCGCCATGCTTCTTCCATCGGAAAGGAGCACGGTAATGACGGAAAGCCCCTTTTTCATACTTTTCCGTTTTTCAAACGCGACAACCCTGGCAGCTGCAGATGCCGTATCTCCTCCCCTGAGAGCGGAGAGGGGCAGGATATTCCTCCGGTCCTCGTAGCGGAACGGGAAAAAGTAAAGAAGGTCCTCCGCCGTGCGGACCTCCAGCCTGGAAAGCATGCTCTCCCTTACCGGGCCCACGCCCCTTACGAAACGCACCGGATCGGAGAGAAGGCGGACGGGATTTTTCACCTTGAGATCTCGTCCTCCTCAGGCCGGGCTTCCTCATCACCGTCAGCAAGGGAGGCAAACTTCGAGAGCAAGGCACGGAAATCAGCCCTGAATTCCTGCCTGAGCTGGCGGAGACGCTGGATCTCCCTGCGCTCCCTGTCTTTGACGGAGACTGCTTCCGAGATGATCTGGTCAGACCGAAGCTTCGCCTCGGAGATCATATTGTCTGCCTGCCTCCTTGCCGCCTCTTCCTTTGCCTCGGCACTTTTCTGCGCCATAAGAAGCGTACCCTGAAGCGTCTCTTTCAGGTTTTCGTACTCCTTTATCTGTTCTTCGAGCCTGTCGACTTTTCGGGCAAGTTCATTGCATCGAATGGAATACTCCTGTACGTCCTCGGCAACCCGGTCAAGGAATTCATCCACCTCGTCCATCGCATAGCCGCGCATTCCCCTTGAAAAAGCCTTGCTCTCAATGTCCCGGGCTGTCAGCAGATCCGGCAACGTCTTCTTCCTCCCATTCCTCTATCATTGTCTTCCTCGGCGCAGCTACGAAGATCCCGCCCGCGACACGGGTAACAACGCCCCTGTTCGCAAAGGCGACACCACATAAAAAGTCGAGCAGGCTCTGTCCGGGTTCTTTTTCCATGCCCCTCAGGTCCACAAGAAGCATTTTGCCCTCCCTTACGGCCTCGGCAAGCTCCTCTTTCCTTTCGGCTCCGGAAGCACCCCTGATAATAATGAGGGACGCTTCACCTGCCGCAGGCTTGAGCACACGCTCCCTGCGCTCCTCCATGTCGGGCTGCAGATCGTCATCGTATTCTTCCTCGGCATCCCGGTCCACAAGTCCCAAAAAAGCCATTAGCCGTTCAAGCACGTCTCCACCTCCGGTCATTTGTAAGTTCTTTCGCCAAACAGGGCAGAACCGATGCGTACCATGGTGCTTCCTTCCTGCACAGCCCACCTGAAATCCCCGCTCATCCCCATTGACAGTTCAGGCAGGGGAAGAGCGAATGAATTCCTGGCTTTCCCGCTGAGGGACCGAAGCAGGGAGAAGGCTTTTCTCACTCCGGACTCGTCCCCCCCAAGCGGTCCTATTGTCATGAATCCCTCCACAGAGAGAAACGGGCATGTATTCAATATTCCCTCGAGAATTTTTTCCGCCTCCCCGGGAGCAATTCCGCTCTTCGATTCTTCGCCGGACGTGTTGATCTCAATAAGTACAGGGAGTTTTTTCCCTCCCTCTCCGGCAAGTCTCGACAGGAGGACAGCGAGCTCGAGAGAATCCACAGAATCTACAGCGGATGCGGCATGGACGGCTTTTCGTGCCTTATTACGCTGCAGATGGCCGATAAGCCTCCATTGTACAGGCAACTCCTGCGGCCAGGCCCCTGACTTTTCCACGAGTTCCTGGACCCTGTTCTCCCCCACCATGTCTATGCCGCACCGCACAGCTTCAATAATATCATCAACGGGGCGCGTCTTGGTGACCGCCACGAGACGGACCTCCCCGGGCCGCCTGCCGCAGGAGACTTCCGCGTCCCGGATCCCGTTCCGTATACGCTCAATATTTTCCCGAATGGCTACCATAACCTTATTTTCCCTTCCTTTGCGCTGCGGGCATTCAGCACAGCTATATTTCCGGGCTTCAGCCCTTCGGTGATGAAAAACCGGCCGCCTTCCACAGGTGTTCCGGTGATCTCACGAAACTCCACGCGGTTGCCCTCTACACTGAACACACCGAGCTTGCCTTCACGATACACCACGGCGGACTCAGGCAGGGAAACTCCCGCCCGTTCTCCTGCTTCCAGCAAAAGCCGGATTCCCCTGGATCCTGCGAGGTCCGGAGGAAAAAAGGGAAGGGTAAGGTACAGCTTGACCTTCGAACCATGAAAACTGGCCACCCTCACTTCCGCCTTTCCCGGCCATCCTCCGTCCTTTGTCTTTACCCGTACGGTCCCGGAGCGTATATCCTTTTCAAGGGCCGGGGTAACATCGGCATACAGGATGCACCGAAGCTCCTGGGGCTGAAGGATGATTTTACCCACAGGCGTTCCTTTTTTCACGGACTCTCCCGGGGCGAAAAAAACCGGGTCCGGCGGTTCAGGAAGAGGCGCCATACCGTTCCAGAAAGCAGAATAGGTCCACTTGCCCTCAACCCCGTCCAGCGCAGGAATAAAGTAACCCACCTTTTCCGCCTTTACGGCCATGCGTCCGGACGAGGCCCCAATTACAGCGACGGTTTCCCCCCTGCCCACGCGCCTGGGCTCCATTGAAGGGTAATCCACCGGGCCGTCCCACCTCGATGAAACGATTTCCTCCCTCCAGATAAGAATGCCCCGTGCGGGTATCTTGTCCGTGTGGGCATACGGGGTAGCCGCAATGACCTGGGGATTGAGGGCCTCGTATCGCCCCCACCAGAGCATGTACACCTTTACTGCACTTACCGCAATAATCAGTATAAGGGCAAAATACAGGATCCTGCGAAATACCCCCGACATTCTTTCCGTCACGAGCGACCCCGCTCCATCTCTTTTTCGTTGAGACACGAAAGGGGAGTTTCCCCGCCGGAGATACGTTCCACGTTGCCGGCTATGAAACCGAGCACTCCTTCGAAGGATGCGTCATTGACCCCGCCGATATGAGGCGTGACCACCACTTTCGGATTGGTCAGAAGAGGATCGTCGGGGCGGTGAGGCTCTTCCCAGAGCACATCGAGACCAGCCCCGGCGATGAGTCCGTCGTCGAGGGCCTTTTCAAAAGCCTGCCGGTCCACAACAGGTCCGCGGGCCACGTTCACGAAGAAGGCGTCCCTTTCCATGGCCCGGAAAACACCGTCGCCGATGATCCCCTCGGTCCCGGGACCAAGGGCAAGGGAGACGACGACAAAGCTCGCCCCCCTTACCCCTTCTTCGATCCTGTTCAGCGGAACGTACGAGTCGATCCCCCACTTTGAGGAGTCAGGAGGAGGCGTCCTGTTGACCCCGACCACGTTCATGCCGAACGCTTTCATCCTTGCAGCAATGGACCTGCCCACGTTCCCAAGACCGATAACGCAGGCTTTTTTCCCCCAGAGAGCAACTCCCGGAGGAGTATATACTTTCCCTTCACGCAGTTTCTCCTGCGCCCTGAAAAAACGCTTGGCCAGGAGCAGCATGTGAAGAAACGCTATCTCCGCCACACCTTCGGCGTTTCCCGTACCGATGGACGGCACATTGCAGGCATAAACTCCCCGTCCGGAGCAGGCATGGAGGTCGATTCCCTCGGCACCGGCCCCCCATTGCTGCACAAGACGCAGGGAAGGTGCACCGCTCAGGAGTTTTTCGTCCACTGCCACCGGTCTCACCACAAGAATCTCCGCGGAGGCAAGGGCCCCGGCTCCGTCCGCCGGATCGGCTATGATCACTTCATGTCCTTTCAATGTGTTTTCAAGGGATTCTTTCAGCCTGAGGAACTCCTTGCCCCAGAATACGACATTCATGCCTTTTCCCCCCGGGTTCTTCTTTTTTTCGGTCCCTCCTTGTCTCTTTCGAGGGACGCAAAAGCGTCATGATTGTGTATGCTTTCATTGCTCGCGACCCGGATACGGTACCAGACTACCCGGTCTTCGGCTTCCAGGTCAACTGCTACATCACGAAGCACATCCTCAACGAAGCGGGGATTATTGTAGGCCTGCTCCGTGACGAACTTTTCGTCCTCCCGCTTGAGGAGAGTATAAACAGGCGCCGATGCGTTTTTTTCGGCGATTTCCACGAGTTCCTCGATCCAGACGAGTCCTTTCATTCTGACGGAGATCTCCACTGAAGCCCGCTGGTTGTGCGCCCCGGCTTCAGAAATCTCCCTGGAGCAGGGGCAGAGGGTCTGCACCGGAACCGTCACGGCAGTGACCAGGTCGAACTGGTCCCCCTTTGTGGCAAGGAACGAGACATCGTACCTCGTAAAGCTGCTCATGCCGGTCACGGGTGCGTTTCTGGCGATAAAATAGGGAAAGGAGAAAACGATCTCGGCACATTCCGCGTCGAGGACCTTCCTGAGGTGCTCCGCTATGTGCTCCATGCTGGAAATGGTCAGTCTCCCCTGGAATTCATGCAGCACTTCGATAAAGCGGCTCATGTGAGTACCCCTGTATTCATGGGGAAGGGATACGGACATGGATACTGATGCCACCGTGTGCTGGATGTTCTCCTTCTGGTCGAGGACAACTACGGGATAGGATACATTGCTCACTCCTACCCTGTCGATGGAAATCCTTCTTCCGTCACGCTCGCTCTGGACATCACGCACGGCCGAAATCCTCCGCCGTGAGCACGGCACAGCTCGTCGCCGTTTCCCACACTTCGACGCTCCACAGGGTGCAGTTGGGCCTCCGCAGAGGTTCTTCCACCTGGTCCCAGACCCACCTGGCAATATACTCCGCTGTGGGCTGGGGAACTATATCGTTCAGATATGCGTGGTCCAGCTTCGATACAACTTTTTCCCTGACCAGGGAGGACACTTCGCAGAAATCGATTATCATCCCCTCTTCATCGGGGATCCCTTTGAGAGTCACCGCCAGTTTATAGGTATGGCCGTGGAGCCGTTCGCATTTTCCGTGATATTCCACGAGATTGTGGGCGGCATCGAAAGTGAACTCCTTCCGAAGCAACATCGGCAATCTCCACCTTTCAGGTTAGTGATGACTGTCCCGTCACGGGACAAACAGCAGCAGACAAAAATCTCCTTTTGAGATTTTACACCATAAGGAATGGAGAATGAGCTTCGGGAAGAATTCCCGGCGAAAGAAAGAAGGAAAAGAAGCAGGAGGACCGGATATTTCAATAAAAGTTTTAAAAAAGTCAGCCTGCATAAAAATATTTTTTTGTATTTTATGCGCCGATTTCTTCGTTTTCTATTGACTAAATTCATAGGTTGATGATATAAAGTGACATCTTTTTTATTTTATGCAGCTTTTGAAGGGAGCTGAACCAGATGGAATTCGACAAGGCGAGAGATATCTTCGGGATGTATGTTTTTGACAGGCGTGCAATGAAGGAGCGGCTGCCCCAGCATATCTTCGAGGCACTGATGGCTTCCATAGAAGGAGGACAGAAGCTCGACTCGGCCATGGCCGACATGGTAGCGGCAGCGATGAAGGAATGGGCCCTGTCAAAAGGGGCCACTCACTGGACGCACTGGTTCCACCCCCGTACGGAGCTGACGGCTGAAAAGCATATGTCGTTCATGTCCAAGGACGAGAACGGAATGCCTATCGAATCGTTCAAGGGCAAGGAACTGATCCAGAGCGAACCGGACGCTTCCTCCCTTCCTTCGGGGGGGATCAGGTCCACTTTCGAGGCAAGGGGCTACAGCGCCTGGGATCCTTCGAGCCCGGCATTCATCATGATGTCGAAAAAGGGTGGAACATTGTGCATACCATCAGTGTTCATATCCTACGACGGTACCCCCCTCGATCTCAAGACTCCACTGCTGAAAGCGGTAGATGCCGTTGAAACAAGGTCAATGAGGCTTCTGAAGCTTTTCGGAAACCGGGGGATAAAGTGGGCGCATGTGACCGTGGGGGCCGAACAGGAGTTTTTCCTTGTGGATAACCCGGTGGCAAAGGACCGCATGGACCTGAAATACTGCGGAAGGACGCTTCTGGGGTGCTGCCCTCCGAAGAGGCAACAGATGGAGGACCATTATTTCGGGTCTATCCCCTCACGGGTCCTCTCTTTCATGGAGGACGTAGAGCGTGATCTTTACCGTCTTGGTGTGGTGATAAACACGCGGCACAACGAAGCCGCACCGTGTCAGTTCGAATTCGCTCCCCAGTTCGCTGATGCCAACCTCGCATGCGACCAGAACCAGCAGATAATGGACATCATGAGAAAGATGGCGAAGCGCCATGATTTCAGTCTTCTCCTCCATGAAAAGCCTTTCGTGGGGCTGAACGGAAGCGGCAAGCACGTCAATTTCTCCATAATGGACAGTGAGGGGCGAAACCTGCTGATGCCCTCGTCGAACCACAGGAAGAACATACAGTTTCTTACGTTTTTGACCGGATTCCTTCTTGGGGCATCTAAGTTCCACAGCCTGTTCAGAGCATCGATCGCCTGCCCCGGCAATATACACAGGCTCGGTGGAAACGAGGCTCCTCCTGCCATAATGAGCGCCTATCTCGGTTCTACACTGACGAATATTCTCGAGGCGGTTGAAAAAGGACTTCCTGACGATATGCCAGCCCAGGCCCTAATTGATCTCGGTATGAACAAGCTCCCCTCGGTCATGGCGGACAACTCCGACAGAAACCGGACCGCGCCCATCGCCTTCACGGGCAACAAGTTCGAATTCCGCGCTCCCGGCGCTTCCCAGTCCATAGCCGGCCCCCTTACGATGATCTTGGCTGCCTGGGCCTGGGGTCTTGAAAAAATGGGAGATATGATCGAGTCGAAAATAGGAGAAGCGGACGCCCTGGATGCCGCCCTGGAGGCCATACGGTACGCAGCATCCGAAAGCAGGGCCTTCCGCTTCGAAGGAAACGCTTACAGTGCTGAATGGCAGGACGAGGCGAAAAGGAGAGGGCTTACCATTGCGAAAACGACTCCGGAGGCGCTCGCGCTGTTTCTCCTGCCTGAGAACAGGGAACTGCTTTCACGGCTGAACATCATGACGGAACGGGAAGTAATAGCCTATTACGAGATCCGGATCGGGCAGTACGTCAAGACCGTGGAGATAGAGCTGGGAATTCTCCGGAACATGGTGTGGGAAGGGGTCCTCCCCGCCATATCCAAACAGATACTCATGGAAAGCGCCGCACTGGCTTCCCTCCCGGAAGAAAGCCGAAGAGAGGCAGTTTCGTGGAATGCATATATTGCACGGCTTGGCACTTTGAAAAACAAGCTGCTCTCAGCTTCCGAAAAGCTTGAAGGACTGAGGGAAAGGCTGCACGCCATGGAAATGGACGAACAGTCAACGGCTATCACAAACGAAGGGCTGCCGCTCTGCGGGTACATCCGAGAACTCTGCGACACTGCAGAGTCCATTCTTGCAGGCGATAACCTGCCTTACCCCACCTACACGAAGCTTCTCTCAATATCCTGAGAGAATACCAGCTTCAGCCGGGCTGATAAAAGCTGCAGAGCGGCCCCCATGGCCGCTCTGCAGCTTTTTGTATTTCACGGAGAAACGGGAGGGCTCTTGGAGGCCGGGGCGCCGTAAGAGGTGAACTCCTCAACAAGAGCCTCGTTCTCGAGCCTGATGCTCCACTGCCTGAGGTAGTTCAGCTCCCTTACGTGAGGCTCTTTCGAGAACACGGCCATAAGCCTGTTCAGGCCTCTTGAGACGGACTCGGGGTCCTTCCGCTCCTGGCCTGATGAAATGAGATAATATGCCCCTTCTTTTTCCGCAAGATCTCGGACCATGGGAGCTGAAAGTGCGCGTTCAAGTGCTGTCTGCCGTTCAGCGACGGTTCGCTGTTCGTTCGTGAACAGTCGCAGCATCCGGTCACCCCACATCCCGCTGCCGAGATACACCAGGCCTATCATGCAGACTGCGGCAGTAACTCCACCGAGAAGCCGCCCGCCTTTCTCGAACTCTTCGGGAGGAGGGGGCGATACAAGAGGGAGAAGCATCTCCCTGTTGGCTGCGGCGAAAGCCAGCACAAGCCAGAGAGCGTTTTCTATCCGGTGAAACGGACGCGTCCAGAGAGCGTCAAACAGAAAGAGCGCAACCATGGAACTGGCCCAGAAAGCCTCGGCTGAACACCGGCTCTTTTTCAGAAAGATCCGGAAGGCTGACACAGCCCACCAGCCCCAAAGGAAGAGCATGAGGATCCCCCCGACAGTGCCTGCCTCGGCAAACCACTGGAGAAACTCGTTGTGAGCCCAGTGGGTATACTGCCACTTCATCCGGGGCCACCTTTTCAGCATTTCCCTCTGGGCGTCCAGGTAGTGCCACTTGTACTGTCCCAGCCCGACTCCCCGAAGAGGAGAAGCGGTATACATGGTCCACGAGGTCGCCCAAATGCTGTCCCTGTTTGCTATTGAGAGAGGATCCCTGGCTATATCCTCCATTTTGTACATCAGTATCCCCCAGCGACCTTCGTTGAGGTAAAGGTTCAGCCCCATGACTGACAGAAAAATCAGGGCCACCGAGAGGACCCTGCGGATATTTCCGCGCCCCATGTTTCTTACAAAGTAGCAGGAAAGTACCAAAAAACCGAGGAAAAGCGACAAGAGTCCCGACCTGCTCGTCGTTGAAATGAGCCCCCAGAACACCACCGAAAGAAGCGCCGCGGTCAGGAGCATCGTACCTCTTCTGCCCTTCCCAGCCGAGAAGAAAAGAAACGCTCCGTTGAGGCCCCCCATGGCAAGCCAGAGGGCAAGCATATTCTGCTGTCCGGTGTTGGCGATATAATGTCCGGGAGTCGGAAGGATGAGGGGCAGGACGTGATTGGCGCCCCGTACCTGCAGTTCGGCAAAGACGACGCTCAGGGCGCAGTTGACAAGCGATCCCCAGAGAACTGCTCTCAGCAGCCTGCGGTCAACCAGGAGAACTGCCAGTATATATGCAAGCCAGAGCGAGGCGAAGAAAAACCATTCCCTGAAGAATGTCTCAGGTGAACGGAGCCCCGACCAGAAGGGCTGCATGGTGACATAAAGAAGCAGGATGAGCCAGACGAAAGCGAAGCCGTCGATCCTGAACGATGTGCGCACTGCGCCTTTCACTGCGATCCTGATCCCGGCAGCGATCCCGCAGAGTGCAACCGGTACGAGGGCGACTGCCCATTTTGCCAGGTGCAGGGTCGAATAGAAATAGGGGCCTGAGAACACAAGGTTGGGGAAAACAAGCGAAATGAAAAAAAAGACGACGAAAAGGCCCCCGGGAAGAAGAGGATCCTTCACTTCCACGTTTTGCTCGATCGTACGGGAATCATTCATTCCCTGTTCCTCCTCCCGGCCCGCAGGGGCCGCATCCCGCGAGGGGCGTCATTTTTCAGCCGGCCTTCTTCCGCCGCAGATCTTCTTTCACCCTGCCGCAAACTTTTGCAACACTTTCACACTACATCAGTAGGATCGGTCGGCATTCACGAATCTCGTATATTCCCTCAGGAAAACGAGTGATATTTCTCCGGTGGGACCGTTTCTGTGCTTTGCAAGGTTGATGAATGCCCTGTTGTCCTCTTCCTCGCCGGGAACCCCGGCCTCGTAGTAGCCGGGGCGATACATAAGGAGTACCGTATCGGCGTCCTGTTCGATGGCGCCGCTGTCACGGAGGTCCGAGAGCTGGGGTTTTTTTTCGTTTCTCTGCTCCACGGCCCTCGACAGCTGGGAAAGGGCGATAACCGGAACTTCGAGCTCCCTGGCCACTCCCTTCAGCCCCCTTGAAATCTCAGCGACTTCCTGCTGCTTGTTCTCGATGCGCCTCGAGGAGTTCATGAGCTGGAGGTAGTCAACGACTACAAGCCCAAGGTCTTTGTGTCTCGACTTGAAACGCCGGCATCTCGCCCGGAATTCAAGGGTGGAAAGCATGGAACTGTCGTCGATATATATGGGGGCTTCCGCAAGGCGGCCGGCTGCCTCGGCGAGAGATTCCCAGGATGACTTGGGGAATGAGCCGTTTCTCAGGTCGTGGATATTGATGCGGGCCTCGGCGCCGAGCATCCTCTGGACGAGCTGTTCCGCACCCATTTCAAGACTGAATATAAGAACCGGCCGTCCGGCATTCTGTCCTCCGAACTGGGCGATGTTGATCGCAAAAGCGGTTTTTCCCATGGAGGGTCGGGCGGCAACGATATTGAGGCTTCCCGGCTGGAATCCTCCCACAAGGCGGTCGAGTTCGTAAAAGCCTGACTGGAAACCGGTAACGTCCTGTTCCGTGCGGTTGTACTGCTCCTCGATCTGGAGAAACGCCTTTCCGAGGACTTCCCCTACGTGGCGGAAATTTGTGGTATTCCGTTTCTGGGCTATTTCGAATACCGCCCGCTCCGCCTCCTCCAGGACTTCGTCCACATCGAGCTCTTCGGAATATCCGAGCTTCACAATGGTATTGCCGGCGGAAATGAGCCTCCTGTGGATTGCCTTGTCACGAACAATGCCCGCGTGGTACTCCACGTTTGCCGTGGTGGGCACACTGTCTATGAGGGAAGCTACAAAGGCCTGTCCGCCGAGGCGTTCGCTCTTCCCCTGGCGGCCGAGTTCTTCAAGAAAGGTGAGAGGGTCCACCGGCTTGTCCCTTTGGGCCATTTCGTAGACGACCTCAAATGCCGTCCTGTGCCCCATGTCGTAAAAGTCCTCCGGCTGGAGGATCTCAAGCACAATATTGAGCGCCTCCCTGTCCATGAGACACGCACCGAGAGAGGCGCGCTCCGCCTCCGGAGAGACGGGGGGAGTCCTGTCCCATGAAGAGAGAGAGCTCATCATTCGCTTTCAACCAGCAGGTTCATTTCCGCTTCTATGCCGGGATAGAGCTTAACGGTAAAAGGGTAGGAGCCCGTCTGTTTAACCGTTTCCGGCATACGGATGTCCCTCTTGTCAATGGATGCAGAGTACTGGGAGCTTAGTTTTTCCGCCACGGCCGCAGCGGTGATGCTGCCGAAGAGCTTGCCCTTCTCCCCCATGCTGGCCCTGACATGAACAGTCTTTCCGGAAATCCGTTTCTGAAGCTCACGGGCCTCTTTCTGCAGTCTTTCCTCTTTTTTCTTTTTCGAGGCCTCCCTGTCCTTCCATTCCTTGATCCGTTCCGGGGTCGCCTCCTCGGCAAGGTTGCGGGGAAAGAGAAAATTCCGTGCGTAACCATCGGATGTTTCGATCATTTCTCCGGCAGCGCCGATCTTGTTGACATCCTGCTTCAATATGACTTTCATTGGGTACCATTCCTCCTGAGACGGGTTCGCAGATCGAGCCACATGTCCGCTATTCCTGCCATGACAGCGGCTGTTGAAAGAATAGGGACCAGAACCACGACTATTATAACAAGGGTACGGAAAAAACGCCCCAGGCCCCGAAAAGCTCCCGCACCCTTCTCAAGGAAATACCACAGAAGCGACAATCCCTGGAAGAGAAAGAGAAAGTTCACCAGCATCCTCACATTGGTCCCGATCCTCAGGGCGATATTCAATCCGCCGGAGGAGGAACCGAGAAGGGAGAGGAGGATGGATGCAAGAAGGGCGCCGAATACGCTTTTCGGGAACCGCCACCTGGAGAAGGGGGGGAGAGGAGGAAGATCCAGACCTCCGACACGCTTCAGCACGAATCCGCTCACAGTATAGCTGAGATAGCAGTCGAGGGCGGCGGCCATGGTCAGTATTGTGGGAAAGATGACCGGGAGAACCGCAATTGCCTGTGAGAACTGCTCCCTGACCGATGTGAGTGAATCCCTGGACATTCCTGCCGATTCGTAGAATGAGAAAATCCGGTCCACCATGGCCTGCACTTCCATGCTGTCGAGCTGAAAAGGATTGATGCCGGTCACCTTCGCTGCGATCACCATGAGAAGCAGCTTGCTGGCGAGGGAAAGGAGTATGCCGTACATCATGACTTCCACACCGGTGGAAAAGCGCCTTGCAAGGAACCCCAGACCGACTCCCAGTACACCGAACCCGAGGAAAAAGAAGAGCGACGAAAGGGGGCCCAGGAAAACCGCCACCAGTATCGTTGCGATCGCCAGGCCCAGTGATGCTTTTCTTGCATCGTGACGAAGTCCGAGGATAACGAGGGGAGCCGGTGCCAGGAGGGAAAACGCTGCACCGACAAAAGGAAGAAACTGGGCCGCAAGGAAGAGGATCACGGCAAGCCCTGCAAGAAGTGCCGATTCAACGAGGCTTCGCGTCGGCGTCACTATTTGTCCTCCTTTCTCTCTGCCTGGGTGTTCATCAGAACTCCGGCAGGCCGCACCAAAAATTTCGGAGGAGAAGCCAGGCTCCTCCCCCGAAAGGAACATCACTTACACTGTATTCCCTACTCCACCGAGAAGGGGAGGAGAGCCATGTATCTCGCCCTCTTGATCGCCTCGGTGAGCTGGCGCTGATGTTTTGCACAGTTTCCCGTCACGCGGCGGGGCATGATCTTTCCCCGTTCGCTCACATATTTCCGCAGTTTCTCAACGTCCTTGTAATCTACGTGCTCTATCTTGTCCACGCAGAAGAAACATACCTTCGGCCGACGCTTTCCGCCTCTGCGTCCGCCCCGTCCTCCCGGGCCCCTGCCCTCGGACCGGCTGTCGCCTCTGCTGTCGCCTCTGCCTTCGTTCCTGCCTTCGTTCCTGCCTTCGTTCATAGCCATCGTTCACTACCCTCCTTTACCGGTTCACTAGAAGGGGATATCCGCATCCTCTTCGTTCCGCACCTCGGAAATATCCATGGGAAAATCCTCGTCAGACGCACTGAAGCGCCGGTCCTTCCGGATACTTTCACCGTAGCCCTCATCATCATCGAAGGAACCGCCGCTTTCCTGGCGCTTCGACCCGAGGAAGGTTACACCAGAGGCCACAACGTCTGTGGCGTACCGCTTGCCCGAGCCGTCTTTCGCCTCGTAGCTGCGGACCTGTATCCTGCCCTCCACCAGAACAGGGCTTCCCTTCTTGAGATATCTCTCGCAGTTCTCTGCAGAAGGTCCCCAGACAACAACGGGAATGAAGTCAACGCTTTCCTGAAGCTCTCCGTTTTTGTCCTTCCAGGTGTTGTTCACCGCCACCGCGAACCGGGCCATGGCCCTTTTGTCCACCGAGTAGCGGATCTCCGGATCTCGGGCAAGATTGCCCATCAGAATGACCTTGTTGAATCCTCTTGCCACGGCGCTGCCTCCTTATTTTTCGTCAAGACGGACTGTCATCTGACGATAGATATTCGGGCGCAGTCCAAGAACACGGTTCAATTCAAGGAGCTGGTCGGGGTTGAGCGAAAAATTGCATAATGCGTAAAAACCTTCCGTTTTTTTCTGGATGGGATAGGCGAGCCGCCTTTTCCCCCAGAAATCCGTCTTGGAAACTTCTCCTCCAAGACTGCGCACGACCTCTTCAACTTTCGCGATCTCCTCTTTCGGATCCTCAAGTTCGGCACTCGCAAGCACCAGCATTTCGTATGGCCGCACGTTCATTCACCTCCTCCCTGTGGTCTTATGGCCTCTTCTCTCCGAAGAGGCAGGGAAAAACTTGCCACGGAATTATACCCTATTGCTTCTTCCGAGGCAAGGAATTCTTCTGAACTTCCAGCCTGAACACCCTCTCCCCGGGAAAAGTAAGGTTATACTGCTCCCTGGCCAGGTGGGCAACTCCTTCAGGCGTGCTGTAGAACGACACCTTTTCCCTCAGCTCCTGGACTGATCTGCTCATAGAAACGAGTCTCGCCATCCGTTCATCGGTAAGGGCGGTAAGGCGGGCGATTTTTCCGAACTCGAGAAAGAACTCGGTTCCCATTATAGCCGCAAATAGCCCGAGAAAGGCCGCAAGAAGGATCCATCTCAGGCGGAGCACGCTACATCCTCTCCGGAGCAGTCACGCCCAGCAGGCCCAGGACAGAGGCGATGACATTTCCCGCCGCCTTTACAAGAAGAAGCCGGGCTTTCATGACCGGCTCTTCCTCCCCGAGAACCCGGTGTGCATTGTAGAATGAATGAAAATCACCTGCAAGGTCGGAAACATAATTTACCAGCACATGGGGAGCAAGTTCCCCCGATGCTTTTTCAACCTCCCCGGGAAAATCCCCAAGACGGGAGAGAAGCTTCTTTTCCTCGTCGGACCGGAAGATATCTCCGGTAACGCCTTCGGCCGCCGGAACATGGATCCCTCTCGATTCCGCTTCCCTCAGTACGCTGCATATCCGGGCATGGGCGTACTGGACATAATACACGGGGTTATCGCTGGAAGCCTGTTTGGCAAGCTCCAGGTCAAAATCAAGGTGGGAATCGTTCCTGCGCATGACAAAGAAAAATCGGGTGGCGTCCACCCCCACTTCATCGATGACGTCGCGAAGGGTCACAAACTGGCCCGATCTCGTTGACATGGGAACCTGCTGCCCGTTTCTCAGGAGATTGACAAACTGGATAAGAAGGACGTCCAGGTCTTCCGGATTTCTGCCGAGAGAGGCCACCCCCGCCTTCATCCTCGGAACATAGCCGTGATGATCGGCTCCCCAGATATCGATCACCCGGTCGAATCCCCTGTCGAACTTTTCCTTGTGGTAGGTGATGTCCGAAGCAAAGTATGTGGGTACACCGTTGCTTCGGATAAGGACCCTGTCCTTTTCATCAGTGAAATCAGTGGACTTGAACCAGAGGGCCCCTTCATGCTCGAACGCAAAGCCGTGGTCCTTGAGTGTCTGCATTGCCGAAGGGACAAGATCTCTTTCGTACAGGCTCTTCTCGGAGAACCATACATCGAAATGCACCCCGAAATCGGCGAGGTCCTTCCTGATAGTGGCGAGAATAGTGTCGGCGGCGAAGGTTTTAAAGAACGGGAGGCTCTCCCCGGGAGAAAAGGCGGTAAACTTGTCCCCTTCCCGCTCACGAACAGCACCGGCTATGTCATAGATATAGGCGCCTTTATAGCCGTCCTCGGGAAACGGCGCCTTTTCAGGCATCCCGGCGAGCTCAAAATACCGCGCCTGGGTCGATCTGCCCAGGATATCCATCTGGAGACCGGCGTCATTTATGTAATACTCCCTCTGGACATTCCAGCCTGTAAACCTGAGGATGTTCGCGATTATATCTCCCACGGCGGCGCCTCTGCCATGTCCGACGTGCAGGGGGCCGGTGGGGTTGGCACTCACAAATTCCACCTGCACTCTTTTGCCGCCACCGGCGCCGGACGATCCGTACTGCGGTCCCTGTTGCAGTATTTCAGCAAGAACTTCCCCCATCCAGCGTGCGGAAAGAAAAAAATTAATAAATCCGGGACCTGCTATTTCTACCTTTTCAAGGTAGGGATCTGATGAAATTTTCGCCACCAGTGAGGCAGCAAGGTCCCTGGGCTTCTCGCCGAATACCCTGCTCAACTGCATGGCACAGTTCGTTGAAAGATCACCCTGCCCCTCTCTTTTAGGCTTCTCAAACGCTATTTCGGGCAGGTCGGGCGAAACGCCCTTCTCCGCCGCAACTTCCCGGAGCGCCCCTTCGACGATACGCCGAAGGGTTGCCGCTGCATTGCCCATACTTCCACCTCCACAAAAATCTCTTGTGCTTGTTTATTTTACCCGCAGGGGAAGGCTCCGCCCGGCAAAGTCCATCCATCTCCGGACGGACTCCGAGAGACTCCTCCCGACACTGTCAGTAATTGCGTCCACGCTCAGGACTATCTTTGCCTCGATCGCGACCGTATTCCGTCTTTTGTTGTGATACACCGATTCTTCGTAGCGCACCCTGTCAAGGGACCGTTTGACCGTAGAAGGCATCATGACGATTTCAGTCTTCGGGGGAAGCTGGATCGTGAATTTCTGTTCCACGACGAAGGGGAAACTCATCCGGTATTCATCTGAAAATCCGGCAAGCTCTTCGAGCCAGGAAGGGCTCACCGATGGAAAGGGGACGAGCATGGCACCAGCGTTGACTATGGCCTGGCCGGTTTCTGCCGGAAGGGTGACCTTCCACCCGTATTTTATGGGCGATACGGTACCTGTTTCCGGAGCATATCGAAGGCCCGGGAAGAGTTCGGATGCCATCAGCTGCAGAGAATCCTCGTCAGGCGTTCCTCCGGGAAAGAAAAACCCGGCCCATCCGTTCCTGATAAAAACATCAGCCTTTCCGGAAAGGGCGCCGTTCGCTTCAAGAGAGAGTGTCCATTCGATGGAAAGCCGGTGTTCTGCTGCAGTGCTTCCCGCAATGACACCTCCGGAAAGACCTGTTTCGGATAGAGTGTATACAGGCTTTCCCCAAAGGAGGGGAGGAGTTTCCACCGGGCTTCCCCTTCCCACGTCACAGTAGAAGGGTGAGATTCCCTTGAAATTGAGTTCGAGAATAGGCCGTACCACTGCAGACTCCACCGCCGGGTATCCCTTGTCGAGAGGATATGCTGCAAGCCAGTGCAGCCTGCTTTCCCATCCGGCTTTCCGTATCCATTTGTTGAGCAGAAGAACTTTTTCCCAGCCTGTCCAGGGTCCCTCCGGGGGAATATCCCTGCGGACAAATGATGGAGGTACGGCCACGGGGAAATCAGGTGTTCCATTCATCCACTGGATGAGAGACTGTCCTGTTTTGATGCTGCTTCCCCTGTTTATCATGGACTGAACTTCCGCCGGGGGATTTGGGACAAGAACGGCGTCATAGGCTGAAAGTCCCCGGGCAAGAGGCTCCGTTCCCTTCCTCGTGCTGAAGGAAATGAAATCCCTGGCGTCGCTCTTCAGGCTCCTGCCGTCCCAGCCGGGGCTGTTTATCACCCGCCAGGAGAAGCGCTGGACGAGACCCTCTTTTTCATTCCTGACGTCTCCGGCGCCGGTCGATGCGGTCTGGAGCTCAAGTCCCCCGGGGACGTCAACGGTCACTCTCAGTTCCCACTGGGGGATCTCCTCGTTCACCCAGAGGAAGTCTTCAAGAGCAAAACGCTTGGGGAAAACCTCCTTCACCAGGAGAACAATAATGAATTCCTCGCGAATGTCAGGAAACAGGACTTCCACAAACGGAATCCCCCCTGACTCCGCCTTTCTTGGAAGAACCGGGCTTATGATCCGCCCCGATCCGGGATCATACAGCGAGGCGGAAAGGACCTCAGCGGATCCTCCGTCGGGAATGGGGAAGTTCCAGCGGGTCCACCGGTCCGGGATCCCCCTTCTGGCGAGGATCACCCTCGTTGTGGTCCTTGTCATGGATCCATCGGCTCCCAGGGAGTATTTTGCGTCCTTCAGCCACATGATCCCGGTGCTTCCCGGATGGTCTGTAAAATACGGGCTTTCCTGGATCATTCTCGGGATATTCAGCGCAGGTTCCACACCGAGGGCCTCATTGCCGTTCAATACTGCACATGCTGCCAGGATCCCCATGAGTATAAGAAGGAATAAACGCGGGTTGAATCGCTTCCGTACGTGCCCCATACTCCAGTCCCCTTTCCTTTTCCGCCGCACAGGCGTTACTTGTTGGCTCCGCAGCAGTGTTTGTATTTTTTCCCGCTGCCGCACGGGCAGGGATCGTTCCTTCCCACTTTCGGCCCCTTCTTCACAGGCCGGGGGGCACCTTCCCCCCGCGGAGCAGGTTCTTCCCCGGACCCGGCAAACGGCAGCACGAACTCCCTGCTCTCACGTCGTTCTCTTTCGGACAGCCGGGCGCCCTGATCCGATACCACCCGGACCCTGAAGGCGAGTTCGGCAATCGACTCACGTACCCGCTCCATCATCCCCTGGAACAGGTTGTAGGACTCGAACTGGTATTCAAGCAGGGGGTCCTTCTGGCCGATAGCCCGCAGTCCGATGCCCCGCCTGAGTTCGTCCATGGCAAGAAGATGGTCCTTCCAGCCGTTGTCGAGGGTGTGAAGGATCAGGAACCTGAGAAGAGCGCCCCCCTCTTCCTCTCCAAGAGCCTCGACCTTGTCCCGGAATCGTTTCCGGATCTCTTCCTTCAGCCCGGCGGCATTTTCGAGCATGTCGCGGATATTGTCCACGCCGTCAGTCCAGGGTTCAAGCCCGGGACCGAAAACTGCCTTAAGCTTCGAACGGGCCCTTGCGGGGTCCGCCTCCCCTTCCTCGGGAAAATATTTCTCGATGGTATCATCGATCACTCCCTCGATGATCTCCCAGGCATTATCCACCATGCCGCCGTCCCCGAGGATCTGCTGCCGCTGGGCATAGACAGCCTCCCTCTGGCGATTCATTACGTTGTCATAGGCGAGGAGCTGCTTCCGTATGTCGAAGTGCATTTCCTCGACCTTTTTCTGGGCTGATGCAATAGCCTTCGTCAGAAGGGGGTGTTCGATCGACTCCCCCTCCTCCATGCCGAGTTTCTCCATTAACCCCTGTATCCGGTCTGAACCGAAGAGGCGGAGAAGGTCATCTTCAAGAGAAAGGTAAAACCGGCTCGACCCCGGGTCACCCTGACGTCCCGACCGCCCGCGGAGCTGGTTGTCGATCCTCCTGGCCTCATGCCGTTCCGTGCCGATGATCTTCAGACCTCCGAGGTCCGTGACTTTTTCCCGCTCTTTCCGGCACTGCTCCCGAAATTTCTCCAGGAAAGACGTGTACCGCTCCCTGTCCTGCGCCGGATCGACGTTCTCCTTCCGGAGCTCCTCCTTCGCGAGGAACTCGGGGTTTCCTCCCAGGATAATGTCCGTCCCGCGTCCTGCCATGTTTGTCGCCACCGTAACAGCCCCGATATGCCCCGCCTGGGCGACGATCTGGGCCTCGCGCTCGTGATGCTTGGCGTTCAGCACCTGGTGGGGGATCTTCCTGGCTTTCAGCAGTTTGCTGAGCCTTTCGGAGCTTTCAATGGAGGTGGTTCCCACAAGAACGGGGCACCCGGCTCCGTAGGATTCCTGTATCTCGTCGGCAACGGCGGCGAATTTCTCCCCCACCGTCCTGTAGATAACATCAGGATAGTCAGCCCGGATCATGGGCATGTTCGTGGGGACGGTGACCACTTCAAGGCCGTAGATCTCCTTGAATTCCTCGGCTTCCGTGGCGGCGGTTCCCGTCATGCCCGCAAGCTTCCGGTACATGCGGAAATAATTCTGGAGGGTGATGGTCGCAAGGGTCTGGCTTTCCCGGCCCACCTTCACGCCTTCTTTGGCCTCGATGGCCTGGTGCAGCCCGTCGGAGTACCGTCTTCCCACCATGAGCCTTCCCGTGAACTCATCGACGATGAGGATCTCTCCGTCCTTCACCACGTAGTGGACGTCCCGCTGGAAGAGCACATGGGCCTTGAGTGCCTGCACGATACGGTGGGCAAGGTCGGAGTGGGCGGCGTCGGAGAAAAGATCCGGCATTTTCAGGAGGTCTTCGCACCTTGCGATACCCGCCTCCGTCATGGCGACGTTGCGCTCCTTCTCGTCCTTCTCGAAGTCCCTTCCCTCCCGGAGCTGGCGTGCGATGCGGTCAGATACGGTGTACATATCCACGTTGTCGTCGGAGGGACCTGAAATGATCAGGGGAGTCCTTGCCTCGTCTATGAGAATGGAGTCAACTTCGTCCACGATGCAGTATGAATGGCCTCTCTGGACAAGGTGTTCCTCGGCGACCGCCATGTTGTCCCGAAGATAGTCGAAACCGAATTCGCTGTTCGTTCCGTAGGTTATGTCCGCCCTGTAGGCGGCGAAACGCTCCTGCTGGTCCATGTATGCGTAGATGACTCCGACGGAAAGCCCCAGGAAGGAATAGATCGGCCCCATCCAGTCGGCATCCCTCCTGGCCAGGTAGTCGTTCACCGTCACTACGTGCACGCCGCGGCCCGAGAAGGCGTTGAGCACAACTGCAAGGGTGGCCACGAGTGTTTTACCCTCGCCGGTCTTCATTTCAGTTATTTTCCCTTCGTGGAGCGCCATGCCCCCCATGAGCTGCACGTCGAAATGGCGGAGCCCTATGGTTCGCCTGGAGACCTCCCGAACGACTGCAAATACTTCAGGGAGGATATCGTTTCCGTCCTCCCCTTCCCTGAGGCGGGCACGAAACTCCTCGCCTTTCTTTCTGAGCTCTTCGTCGGAAAGGGCCGACACAACAGGTTCAAGGCCATTGATCTCTTCAACCACAGCGCTGTATCTTTTCAGCGCCCGTTCGTTGGGATCGAGTCCAAGGGCTTTTTTCAGCTTATCGAGCATATCGTCACCTCAAAAGAAAGATCAGCCGCGGGCGGATTTCAATACCCCGGCCTGCACACCCGGCAATTATATGCTCTTCACGTATGCCGGGTCAAAGTATTTCGGCCGATAACGGACGGCTCAGCCCGTGAAGAGCTTTTTCCCTTTTATGAGGTAGTCCATTCCGGACCAGACGGTAAGGAACATGGCGGCCCACATGACGTGGATACCGAAGGGAAGGTTGAAAATCAGCATGGATATTGCCACGATCTGGAAAACCGTTTTTATTTTTCCTCCCCTGGAAGCAGGGATGACAACTCCTTCGGCTGCGGCCACCATTCGAACTCCCGTGACGATCAGGTCTCTTGAGAGTATCACGACCACGATCCATGCAGGGATCCTCTGCAGTTCCACAAGAGAGATAAGAGCGGCCATAACGAGGAT
This sequence comes from uncultured Synergistaceae bacterium, assembly GCA_964439735.1. Lineage (GTDB taxonomy): Bacteria > Synergistota > Synergistia > Synergistales > Aminobacteriaceae > Aminivibrio. The sequence goes on along the minus strand of CAYTQC010000002.1, from coordinate 24,743 downwards.
TTTGTCAGCGACCGGGTCGATAAATTTCCCGAGGTTCGTTACCATTCCTTTTTTCCGGGCAATGTAGCCGTCCGCCGTATCGGTGAGAGCTGCAAGAATGAAGACGGCCCCGGCGAGGAGATCTCCGTAAGTAACCCTGAGATCGAGCTCTTCCACGGTATATACCGCGTATGTGAATTTAAAAGTGAGAAAAATGAGGACGAGAGGCGCCAGAAACACTCTCAGAAGGCTCAATATATTGGGTATGTTCCAGGTGATCCTTTTCACGGCACGCTTCCTCCTCAAGAATGTATCTTATTTTTCCCAAGTGTAGTCCATGGACCGGAAAAGGGCAACGGGAAGCACTCCCTTCCTTTCCCGGCCCGGACTATTTATCCGCCCAGGTACGCTTCTTTCACCCGTTTATCCTTCAGCAGATCCTCGCCCTTTCCTTCAAGGACAATGTTTCCCACCTCGAGAATATAGGCATAGGAAGCGATCTTCAGGGCGGCAAAAGCGTTCTGCTCCACCAGGAGCACCGTTTTGCCCAGCGAGTTTATCTCCTCTATTATTTGAAAAACTTCTTTTACGAGAAGAGGAGCCAGGCCGAGAGAGGGCTCATCGAGCATGACAAGGTGGGGCCGGCTCATGAGCGCCCTGCCCACGGCAAGCATCTGCTGCTCTCCGCCCGACAGGGTCCCTCCTTTCTGCCAGGACCGCTCCTTCAAACGGGGAAAAAGTGCGTACACATGGTCCCGGTCACGTTCTACGCCTTCCTTGTCCGTCCTGATAAAGGCACCAAGCTGAAGATTTTCCTCCACCGTGAGGTGAGGCAGTATGCGCCGCCCTTCAGGACTCATGGCGATGCCGAGCTTCACCATCTCCTCGGGGGCCTTCCCCACAAGGTTGACCGGTTCTCCCTCCGGGGGAGTGTACACGATACGGCCCCTGATATTTTTTACGAGCCCGGCCACCGACCTGATGGTACTGCTTTTTCCGGCGCCGTTCGCGCCTATGAGGGTCACGATACTCCCTTTCGGAATGGAAAGGGAAATGCCTTTCACCGCATGAATGGCTCCGTAGTAAACGTGGAGGTCTTCAATTTTCAGCATATTTCACGTACTCCTCTCCAAGATAGGCCACGATGACCTTCTCGTTGGACTGAATCTCGTCCGGGTTTCCTTCGGCTATTCTTACCCCGTAGTCAAGGACCCAGATATACTCGCAGACGCCCATTACAACCTTCATGTCGTGTTCTATGAGCAGTATTGTGATCCCGAACCGGTCGCGGATACTCTGTATGAAATTCATGAGTTCCCTGGTCTCGTAGGGGTTCATCCCTGCAGCCGGTTCGTCAAGAAGCAGAAATTTCGGGTCAGTTGCCAGGGCTCGTGCTATCTCCAGCCGTCTCTGGGCGCCGTAAGGAAGCGATCCGGAGTTCTCGTCAGCAAGCTGGGCAAGCCCTACAGCCTCGAGGAGCTTCATGGATTTCTCCCGGATTTCCTCTTCTTCCTTTCTGAAGAGAGGAAGCCCAAGGGGAGCCATCCACCATTTCGCTTTTCTCCGGACATGACATCCGATCATGACGTTTTCGAGAACTGTCTCATTGGAAAAAAGCCGGATGTTCTGGAACGTTCGTGATATTCCCTCCCGGCACACCGTGTAGGGAGGCAGCGAAGTGATGTCCTTTCCGTCGAAAAGAACGCGCCCCCCGGTCGGCTTGTAAAAACCGGTGATTATGTTGAACACGGTCGTTTTGCCCGCTCCGTTCGGTCCGATGAGCCCGACGATTGATCCCCTCGGCACATCGATGGAAAAGTCTCTTACGGCCGTAAGGCCTCCGAAGCGCATGGTCAGGCTTTCTGTGCGCAGAATGGGTTCAGGGGCTGTCATTCCGTCTTCCCTCCCCCGGCAGGGCGGCCGAAAATACTGTTCCAGGAAAATTCCTTCATACCCATGATCCCCTCACTCCGGAAAAGGATGATCAAAATAAGCGCCAGCGAGAATATGACCATTCTCATTCCCGGAATTCCCGGGATTTCGAACGATCCTATGATCAAAGGGTTCTCAACGATACGGAGCCATTCCAGCAGGACCGTGATGACAACGCTGCCGATGAGACTTCCGGTAATGGAGCCCAGCCCTCCTGCAACGGTTATCATGAGGACATTGAACGTGAGGGTGAAGACAAACATCTTCGGGTCTATGGTTGTAATGAGGCTTCCCATGAGAGCACCGCCCACTCCGGCGAAGAACGCACCCACAGTAAAGGAAACGACCCTGTAGAAGAATGTGTTTATCCCCATGTTTTTCGCCGCTATTTCATCGTCCCGGATCGCCTTGAGGACATTTCCGAAATTACTGTTGACCAGGCGTATTATGAAAAACAGCGTCAGCAGGAGCCACCCGTAATTCCACCAGAGGTTCGCGTAGTTGGGTATGCCCTTGATCCCCAGGGCGCCGTTTGTGATGAAGCTGAGGTTCGTGAGGACCACCCGGATGATCTCGGCGAAGCCGAGTGTGGCGATTCCGAGGTAATCACCGCCGAGGCGGAGGACCGGGATAGCGATGAGCAGTCCGCAGAGGGCCGCTATCAGACCGGCAAGGAGCACCGCCACGAAAAAGGGGGCCTGGATCACCGAAAGAGGCCAGATAATGGGCTCGAGGATCCACATGGTCGTCTTCTGGGCCGGGGTCAGAATGAGAAGGGCGCACACGTAGGCGCCGATTGCCATGAAGCCCGCGTGGCCGAGGGAGAACATGCCGGTAAAACCGTAGATGAGGTTGAGGCTGAGGGCGAGAATGGCGTTCACTGCGATCAGGTTGAGCACCTGGATCTGGTACCCGTCCAGGTTTCCCTGGGACCAGTAAATGAACGCCCCGAAACCCGCTATGGCCAGGCAGTTGAGAATGATATTTCTCGTCCGGGTATTCATATCTTGTCCTCCAGCTTCTCCCCCATGAGACCGGTCGGTTTCATGAGAAGGATGATGATCAGAAGAACGAAGGCAAAGGCATCACGATAGCCCGAAAGTGTGGGAAAAAAAGCCACCGCCATTATCTCGATCACCCCGAGGAACATTCCTCCGATAACCGCTCCCTGGATGGAGCCTATTCCGCCGAATACAGCCGCTATAAAGGCCTTCAGGCCCGGGAAGAGGCCCATGAAGGGGTGAATCTGGGGATAGCGAAGGGCCCACATGATGCCCGACGCGGCGGCGAGGGCGGAGCCGATGCCGAAGGTGATGGCGATGATCCTGTTCACCGACACGCCCATGAGCCTCGTGGTTTCGATGTCCTTCGATATGGCCCTCATGGCAAGCCCGGGCTTGGTTCTGTAGACGATCCAGAGGAGCCCGAGCACAAGGAAGAGCGTCACTACGGGGACGACGATGGCGAGAGGCAGAATGCGGATCTCGCCGATTTTAAAGACTTTCACGAGCCAGTCGGGCCTCGATACGGGCCTGGGCAGGCCGGTGAAGATCACGATGCTGAGGTTCTGGATGAAAAAGGAAACGCCGATGGCGCTGATGAGGGCGGAGATCCGGGGAGCGTTCCTGAGGGGCTTGTAGGCGATTTTGTCCACAAGAACGCCGCAGAAGGAGCTGGCGGCCACCGCAAGAACCGCGGCCAATCCCCAGGGGAGGTTCAGCAGCGTTATGGCGAAGAAGACAAAGTAGGCGCCCAGCATGAAGACTTCTCCGTGGGCAAAGTTGATGAGCCTGAGAATTCCGTAAACCATGGTGTAGCCGATGGCGATGAGGCCGTAGAGAGATCCGAGAGTTATTGCGTTGAAAAGATGCTGGAAAAACATGCTTCCGCTCATTAAGGTTCCCCCTGACTTCAAGAAAATGGAGGGTGGAGGCGCTCCCCCACCCTCCGGACAAAGAGGCGCAAACGAACCTTGAGCAAGGGGCTCCCTTACATCTCAGGCTCGACGGTTCCGATGAACAGCTTCTTTCCGTCCTTGATCTGAACGATTCCCACAGGGCTCTCCGCATCGTGGGTTTCGTTGATGGTCTTGCTGCCGGTGACGCCGGGGAAATCCTTCGTCTTTGCAAGTGCTTCGCGGATAGCGGCGGGTTCGGCAGAACCGGCAATCTTGATGGCGTTGGCGACAAGCATGTAGGAGTCGTAACCGAGAGCGGCGTTGACGTTGGGGTCCTTGTCGGGATGAGCCTTCTTCCAGTTTTCGGTGAAGACCTTTGCGATCTCGCTCATCTCGGTCATGGAAGGATCGTAGGGGAAGGTGGTGTGGATGAAACCTTCCACTGCGTCTCCGCCGATCTTCACGATCTCCGGGTTATCCATGGCGTCGCCGCCCATGATCTGGAATTCGGCGCCGAGCTCCCTGGCCTGCTTCATGATGATGGCGCCTTCGGCGAAGTCAGCGGGGATGAAGAGAAGGTCGGGCTTCTTGCTGATGATCTCCGTGAGCTGGGCTGTAAAATCCTGATCCCCCGAGTTGTACATGAGTTCTGACACGATCTCGCCGCCTAGTTTCCTGTAGGACTGCTTGAAGAAGTTGGCGAGTCCGACGCAGTAGTCGTTGGCCACGTCCACGAGCAGGGCGGCCTTCTTCATGCCGAGGGTCTTCACGGCATAGGTGGCCGCGCCGGCGCCCTGGTAGGGATCGATGAAGCAGGCCCTGAAAACGAACTTCTTCCCCTGGGTCACGAGGGGGTTGGTGCAGGAGGTTCCCATCATGGGAATTCCCGCCGCTTCCGCCACTTCGCCGCCCGCCATGGCGAGGGAGGAACCGTAGGTTCCGATGACAGCCACGACTTTGTCGCGCTCCACGAGACGTTTCACGGCATTCGCCGCTTCGACCTTGTCGGTCTTGTTGTCCACGACGACAAGTTCGACTTTCTTCCCGAGAAGTTCGGGCAGTTCCTTGTGGGCCATCTGGATGCCCTCGAGCTCGAGCTGGCCGCCGAACGCCACCCTTCCCGTCAGGGGAAGGTACACGCCGATCCTGATGGTATCGGCCGCAACCGCGGTTCCCGCAAGAATCAGGACAAGCATTGCCGCAAGCAGTACATTACGAAGCTTCATTTGGTTATTTCCCTCCTCGGATGTAGTTTACAGACTTCCCCGAAATTATACACAAAAAAGACGCATACAGGAAGAGTGTTTCCCATCTGCGACTGTTCGGAAATCATTCCCGCAGGCCGGACGGCTGCAGGGACGACCTCACCCGGTCCCGAAGTTCAGCCCGCTTGCCTCCGTTCCAGCTCGAGGTCCTGGTGAAATAGCCGGTGATGCGTGTGATGCCGTCCACGTCGGAACTCCCGCACCGTCCGCATTTTTCCGCAAGACCCCTGCTGACCCTGCCGCAGCTGTTGCAGATAGTGAACTCCGGACTGAAAGCTATCTGGGCATTTTCGGAGTGGAGGAATACTTTTCGTACGAAAGACGCAAGTGCTGCGGGGTCGGGCCTGTGTTCGCCCATCCAGATATGGGTGATGGCGCCGGCGGTGATCATGGGGTGGAACCGCCCCTCCTCCACTGCCTTTTCCGCAGGATCCAGTGCAAGGGAATAGGCAAAGTGACTGCTGTTGGTATAATACACCTCTCCGCTCCGGGGATCGCCCTTGACGACTTCCGCGGCCCGGGGCCAGGCCTTCAGGTCGAGCCTGGCGAAACGGTAGGCCGTGCTCTCGGCCGGCGTCTGTTCAAGGACAATGGAAAGTCCCAGTCGTTCGGAGAGAATCTCACATTTCAGGTTCATGTACTGGACCACAGCGAGTGCAAGGTCCAGGGCCTCCTTTGATTCGTGAAGCTGGCAGCCCGTCATGACCTGGACCATCTCATTCACTCCGAGGATGCCAATAAGATACCTGGCCTTGTCCAGCCGGAGGTACGCCTCTCCGTCATGCTTCATGCAGAGTACCGAAAGAGGCCCGTCCTTCCCCCGGGACAGGATCCGTTCTATGAAACGCCGCTTCTGAACATGGGCCTTCGCTGCAATTTCCATGAAATGGTCCACCAGGTCGAAGAGGGTTTCTCTTTCTCCTCCGCTCCTGTAGGCAAGCCTAGGCAGGTTCAGGGTGACGTTCTGCAGTGCACAGAAGCGAAGCTTCCAGGGTGTCCGTGCGTCAAGAAGGTCGCCTTCGTCCAGCTCAAAGCTCAGGCGGCAGCACTCTGAAAGCTTCACGGAATCGCCCCTGTCGAAAACAAAATAGGTATTGCCCTTCTCGGCGGAGAGTTCACAGGCAAGGGTGAGCATCTCGTCCCATCCTTCTTCCCGGAAGAAATCCTCCGTGATGTGGAGCAGGGGCTTCGGGAAAAAGAAAGGCTGCCCTCTGCTGTCTCCATCGAGATAAACGCTGAAGAGGGCTTTCAGGAAGCTTTTCGCCCCTGACGAATACTCTCCGTAGGTTTTCCCTGTCTCCACCCCACCCGGCCCGATGGCAGGAACATTCCGGAAATGTTTGGGCACCTCGTAATACAGGTTGATATCCGTGAAGGCCACCTGCCCTCCCCTGCCTCCGGCAAGCTGGTTGAACTCGAAGATCAGTGTCTGTGCGATCTGCCTCATCCGCTCAAAGGAGAGCCCTTCAAGATAGGGGGCAAAGAAAATGTTCACCGCGTCCCATCCTATGGCCCCTGCAAAATTGTTCTGAAGAACGGATGTCATCTTCAGCATATGGGCAAGAAGAACATCAGGGTGTTTTGCCGGAGACGAGACGCTTGTAATGGAAGGAACATTCAGCCCGTACTTCGCGACATAGGCCAGGCTCTGTCCGGAACAGTAGGGGCGGTTTACCATTCCAAGGTCATGGAGGTGTATGGTCCCCTCCAGGTGAGCTTCCGCAACATCCTTTGAGAAGACCCTGGTAAGCGCATACTGCTTCAGGGCGAGTTCGGCTATGGAGAGATTGATGGATTCCGGATTATGGGTGGTGTTGCTGTTCTCACGGTTGGGGTTCAGCATCATCGTCTCAAGGTCATGAACAGGTATGCCGATTTTGCTGTGATCCTGAAGTTTTGCGTCAAGTCCCCTCTGGAAAAGCTTCACGTTCACAAGCTCCCTCACCAGGGAGGTAGTTACCCTGTTCCTTCCCCACCGCACGAGGTCGGATTCGACCTCGGAGGCAAGTTCGCCGGCAAGGCCGGGCTCCACGCCTGCTTCCCTCACGAGAGCATCCCGTATTCTGACGGGATGCCAGGGCTGGGTCTCCTCAGAACCCAGGGCGTCCACCATCAGCGCAAGGTCGGTAGACTCCCCTCCCGGAGCAAACATGACAAGCTGCCTTCCCTGAAGTCCTTCCCTGCTTCGGGTGTTCTTTCCGCCCCGGGGGGCGGTAACGCCGGTCTTAGTTCCCACCGCCATTTTTCTGCCCCTCCTTATCCCCTATCAGGCGGGCTATTTCCTGCTGAAAACTCTGCAGGTCGGTAAACTCCCGATATACAGAGGCAAAACGGACGTAGGCCACCTGGTTGATCTTCCGCAGTCCTTCCATGACCCTCAGCCCGATCTCTGAAACGGGGACCTCCCCGTATCCCTCGGCCTTCAGGTCATCCTCGATCTTCACCGCCAGATCCTCTATCTGGTCGAGGGAAACTGGCAGCTTCTCACAGGCCCTGCCCACACCCCTGATAATTTTATCCCTGTCAAAAGCCTCCCTGCTGCCGTCCTTCTTCATCACCCGGAGCGTCCGCTTATCCTCTGTTTTTTCATACGTCGTAAACCTGTGCGAGCACTCCGGGCACTCCCTGCGCCTCCGCACCACCCTACCTTCGTCCGCCGTGCGGGTCTCGATAACCCGCGTTTCCATTGCTCCGCATCCCGGACATTTCATAGAAGGGCCTCCCCACATATAGTATAACCCTGGATATAATACCCCGATATGTGGTGGTTTTCCAATGAGACTCAGTTCCTATTTTTCTGCATAAAAAAAGCCGGGTTTCCCCGGCTTCCTGTTTTTGCTTGCTGTACCTGCAGGCTTGTACTGAAGGATTATTCTACGAGGGACTGAAGGTATTCCTGAACCTTCGCCTTCACCCGTTTTCCGTCAGCCCGGCCTTTCACCGCAGCCATTACACGGCCCATAACACGCCCCATATCCTTGGGTCCGGCAGCCTTCACAGCAGCCCCGGCCTCCTCGACGATCTGCAGAAGATCATCGTCAGGGAGCTGTTCGGGAAGATATGTTTCCAGGAAAATGGCCTCCTGAAGTTCACGGGCGGCACGATCACCTGCACCGACCGCAGTATACTGGTCGGCAGCCTCATGTCTTTGCTTTACGAGCCTCTGTATCAATGAAATCACTTCATCTTCAGAGAGGTCGCCTTCGTGCCCTTTTTCCGTTTTCGCTTTCTGGAACTCCGCCTTGAGCATCCGAAGTGTGGAAAGCTCCATCTCCTTCTTCGCCTTCATGGCGGCCACGAGCCCGTCAGATACCCGTTTCTCTAGGTCGATCACCTGAGCTTACCCCCTGGACCTGGTTCGTCTTTTCCTTGCGGCCTCAGCCCGCTTCGTCTTCTTCGCTTCACTGGGCTTCTCGTAGTGCTCTCTCTTTCGAACCTCGCGGAGGGTCCCCACTTTGGACACTTCGCGCTTGAACCGTCTGAGAGCGTCATCAAGGGATTCGTTTTCTCTTCGAACGACAGTTGTCATACACCATTCCCCCCTTTCTTTGCCACCCGCATCTACCCCGGTGGCCAGCGGAAACTGCGTCCCGCCAACAGGTGAATATGAAGGTGGGGAATCGTCTGCCCGGCCTGCTCCCCGCAGTTTACAACCAACCTGTACCCTTCGCTTTCAAGACCAAGGCGGCGGGCTGTTCTTACGGCACAATCCATGGCTTTCGACCACACTTCGGGGTTTTGGACCTCTGCAGCTGAACTCACGTGTTCCTTCGGTATCACAAGAAGATGTACCGGGGCCTGCGGGGCGATGTCCCGAATAACAATAACGCCGTCTTCTTCGCAGACTTTCTCAGCTGGCATTCTTCCTGCCGAAATCTCACAGAACAGGCACTTTCCGTCCAAAAATCCCACCTCGCAACTTCAGAGTATTTTATACCAGATTTTCGGCGTACACAATACTCCCGGGGCAAACTTGGTCCCGGGAGCCGAAAGAATCAGCCTGTTTTCCGTCCTCTCAGGGTATCGCCGCAGGACTTCGTGATGCGGACCATATGCTCCCGCCCCTTCAGAGCGGTTCCGCTGGAAACGACCCTCAGGAACGAGGGGGCCAGTCCCGTGAACGTGTTTCCCGTTACTTCCTCGGCCAGCACCGAAACCTCTCGGCCGGTCCATCGGCTGCTGTACTCCTGCAGCAGCAGGCCGGCAAGTTCACCTGCCGCCCGTGCCCGTTCCGATACCGTCTCACGGGGTACCCTGCCGGGAAGCGAAAATGCGTCCGTTCCTTCCCGGGGGGAAAAGGGGAAAACATGAGACTTCCCGCACCGGCATTCCTTCATCAGGGACAGGGTCTCCCTGAAATCCCGGTCTTCTTCCCCGGGAAATCCTACAAGGATGTCGGTACTGATATGAAGATCGCCGCCGAGATAAGCCCGTGTTTTTTCCACAAGCGAAAGGAAATCCTCAGGTGAATATCCCCGCCTCATCAAGGAGAGAATTCGGGCACTTCCGCTCTGGACGGGCAGATGGAGATGACGGCAGAATTGAGGCGTTCCTGCCAGGGTCTCAAGAAGTTCTTCATCAAGCCCGAAGGGCTCGAGCGAACCGAAGCGTATGCGGGAAATGCCTTCAACGGCTGCAACCTTCCGGACGAGGGATGCCAGGGATTCTGTACCGTATTTTCCGTAAAGCCCCAGATGCACTCCCGTAAGCACAACCTCCCTGCAGCCGGCACGGGCAATGCTTTCCACCTCGCGGACCACATCCCCGGGATCCCGTGAAACCGGAAACCCCCGTACGAAAGGAATGACGCAATAAGAACAGAAATGATTGCACCCGTCCTGTACCTTGATAAATGCCCGGGTATGAAGAAGCGGCCTGTCAAGGAACAAGGGATCCCAGTCGCGGCAATGCATCACATCCACCCGGTCTTCTCTGTACTCAGGACTACCTTTCTCAAAGACCCCGGCCAGCAGCTCAGGGATCCTGCTTTTCCGCCGGTTTCCTGCCACTATCCGAATTCCGAGGCTCTTTGCCTCTTCTTCCGTGATCTTTTGAGCCCAGCACCCGGAGGCAGCAATAACTGAATTCCGGGACATCCTTTTCGCTTTTCTCGCCGCCTGACGGCATTTTCTGTCAGCCTCGGCGGTAACGGTACAGCTTATGATAACTGCACCGTCAGTTCCTTCAGGTGAATCAGCCAGAACTGCTCCGGCTTCAGTCAGTGCATTGGCAACGGCTTCACCTTCATACTGGTTCGAACGGCATCCGAGAGAGTAAATCCAGATGCGCTTTCCTTTCAGGGCGTCCATCATTTCACTTCAGCAACCGCACCCCACCAGTCGTTGACAGCCAGTTCATCAGTCAGCCTGAGACCGTTCTGCTCGAGGGCTTCGCAAAATCTGTCCCGTTCACGGACCAGAAGCCCGGAAAAAAGAGCTTTTCCGCCTTTTCTCAGGATTCCGGTCACCGAAGGAAGCATGTCAAGAAGGGGTTCAATAATAATATTCGCGGTCAGGATATCAACCTTCCGGTCCATGCCGTCAAGCAGGTTTCCCTCTTCCAGCTCTACGGCACCGTCCGGTATATCGTTTATCTCGAGGTTATGACGGACTTCCGAGAGGACCGCGGGGTCCAGGTCCCTCGCGAGAACACGGACTGCACCCAGTTTCACCGCGGCAATAGAAAGAATGCCAGATCCCGTGCCGATATCCGCGGCTTCGGCATCTGGGGTACAGGTCCGCTCAAGAAGCGTCAGCACGATCTGCGTGCTCTCATGGTAGCCTGTTCCGAAAGCCGATCCGGGGTAAATGTACAGAGGGATGCACCCTTCGGGTTCATTTCCCCTGTGCCAGGGCGCAAGGACGACGAGACGCCTGCCGACAGGAAGGGGAGGGAATGCCTCCTTCCAGTCCGTATGCCATTGTTTGTTCTCTATTTTCCCCATGTCCGCAATTCTTATCTCCGGCCACGGGCTGAGGGCTTCGCCTATCTTTTCAACCCAGAAGCCGAGATCCTGCGAACTGCGAAAATATGATCTGAGGCGGACAGCGTTTTCCCCGCTCCCTTCTTCCGAGCCTATGCTCCCTGACATTTCCGCAAGGGAAGCAAGCACTTCCTCGCTTCCGGGCCCTCCTTCCAGGGTAACGTACCACCAGAAACTGTCCGTTGAACTCATCATGGGAAATCCCTCCGATATGAAGTAAGGGAGGCAGTAAAGCCTCCCTTAAACAGAGAAAGTGTACCAGATGATGAGCGGTTTTTACAGTGCCCCTGCGGAGAAGATCCTTTTCGCCTTTCGATGGGAGGCGGATCAGTCGAAGAGATTTCTGAAAAACTTGCTGAATACTCCCGAGTCCTCCACGTCCACTTTCATTTCCCTGGCAAGTTCTTCGAGGAGCGCCCTCTGCTTTTCAGTCAGCTTCCTGGGAACATCAACCGTAACGTGCACGTGCAGGTCTCCGGTTCCCCTGGGCCCTCGAAGCCTTGGCATTCCCTTTCCCCGGATGGTAAAAACCTTGCCGGGCTGAGTCCCGGCCGGAACAGAGAGCTTCTCAGGCTCACCGTTGAGGACAGGTACCGCGACCGTACACCCAAGGGCAGCCTGGGGAAACGGCAATACAAGCCGGGAGTGAAGGTCTGCTCCTTCCCTTTTGAAATCCGGGTGTTCCGCCACAGAAACGGCAAGGAACAGATCACCTGAAGAACCTCCGTTCACCCCCGCTTCCCCTTCCCCGGCAATCCTGAGCCTCGTGCCCGTATCCACGCCGGCGGGAATTTTTACCTCCACCCTGCGGGTTTTCCTCACCCTCCCCGCACCGCCGCATGCAGAACATTTCTCTTTTATTATTCTTCCTGCGCCTCCGCACTTCGGACACGCATTGACTGTCACGAACTGGCCGAAGGGCGTCTGCTGCTTCGCCTCAACCTGTCCGCTGCCCCGGCAGTAAGAACACGTTTCAGGAGAAGTGCCCGTTTTCGCACCGGTGCCGCCGCATTCCGAACACCCCTCCCAGCGTGGGATCTGGAACTCCTTTGAAGCGCCTTGAGCTGCTTCGAGAAGGGTCACTTCCGCCTCCATCTCCAGGTCGGCTCCCCTTCTTGGAGCGTTGGGGTTCGCCCGTCTGCGCCCGCCCATTCCGCTGAAAACGCTCTCGAAGATATCGCCGAAGATGTCACCGACGCCCCCTCCGAAGCCATCGAACGGGCTTCCTCCCGCCATATCTCCCACGGTTCCGAACTGGTCGTACTGGGCACGCTTCTGAGAATCGCCCAGTATTTCGTAGGCATGGTTTATCTTCTTGAAATGCTCTTCGGCTTCCTTGTTTCCCGGATTTGCGTCAGGATGGTACTTTCGCACCAGCTGCCTGTATGCCTTTTTAATATCAGCCGCGGAAGCGTCGCGTCCAACCCCCAGCACCTGGTACAGATCGTCGGTCTCTCCCGGGCCATACACCTTCCATCACTCCTTACGCCTGTTCCTGGTCGCTGAATTCCGCGTCCACTGTTTCACCGGGCTGCGTGTCTTCACCGTTTCCGCCGCCCGGTGTGCTGCCCTGCGCGTTCGCCTGGGAATACAGTCTCGTGGAAAAATCCTGTATCGCCTTCTCCAGGCTGCTCCTGGCGGTTCGGATGGCATCCAGGTCCTCTCCGGAAAGAAGCCTCTTCACTTCCTCCATTCCCGAGGAAATACGATCCTTTTCTTCGGAGGTCATCTTGTCGCCGTTCTCCGAGAGAAGGCGTTCGGCAGCATATACGGTACTGTCAGCCTCGTTCTTCGTCTCTGCCGTTTCGCGCTTCTTTTTATCCTCTTCCTCGAAGGTCTCCGCATCGGTTTTCATTTTATCGATATCGTCCTTCGAAAGGTTGGAGGAATGGATCGAGATATTCTGCGCCTTGCCCGTCCCCTTGTCCTTTGCGGAAACATTCAGGATCCCGTTCACGTCGATATTGAAGGTTACCTCGATCTGGGGGATCCCTCTGGGTGCGGGAGGAATTCCGTCAAGGATGAAGGTGCCGAGCTTCACATTGTCGGCGGCCATGGCCCGCTCACCCTGGAGAACAATGATCTCCACCTGGGTCTGGCTGTTGGCGGCCGTAGTGAAAACCTGGCTCTTGGAGACAGGGATAGCAGTATTTCGCTCAATAACTTTTGTGAACACCCCGCCGAGGGTTTCGAGACCCAGGGAAAGAGGCGTGACGTCCACGAGGACGATATCCTTGTGATCTCCCCCGAGGATGGCCCCCTGGATAGCTGCCCCCGCCGCGACACATTCATCGGGGTTGATCCCCTTCGTGGGATCTTTGCCGAGAAGCTCCTTGATCTTTTTCTGGACCATGGGCATACGTGTCGAGCCGCCCACGAGCAGTATTTTGTCGATTTCTCCCGCGGACAGCCCCGAATCCTGGAGAGCCTGGCGTGCAGGCTTTACTGTCCGCTCCAGGAGATCTGCGGTCATCTCCTCGAACCTTGCCCGCGAAAGGCTCATATCGAGGTGCCTGGGCCCTGAGGCGTTGGCCGTAATAAAGGGGAGGGATATGGTGGTCTCGGGCATGGAGGAAAGCTCGACCTTCGCCTTTTCCGCAGCTTCACGAAGCCTCTGGCCGGCCATGCGGTCATTCTTCAGATCGATGCCTTCCTTTTTCCGGAACTCCTCGATCATCCAGTTCACTATGCGCATATCCCAGTCGTCCCCACCCAGCCGGTTGTCCCCGGCTGTGGCGAGCACTTCAAAGACTCCTTCCCCCACGTCGAGTATGGAGACGTCAAAAGTCCCGCCTCCCAGGTCGAACACGAGTATCTTGTGCTCGCCCTGCTTGTTCTCGCCGTACGCAAGACATGCCGCGGTGGGTTCGTTGATGATTCGAAGCACCTCAAGGCCCGCGATGGCGCCGGCATCCTTTGTTGCCTGCCGCTGGGCGTCGGTGAAATAGGCCGGCACCGTGATTACGGCTTTTGTCACTGGTTCTCCGAGGTAATCCTCGGCGTCCCTCTTCATTTTCTGCAGTATCATGGAAGAAAGCTCCTGGGGGGAGTACTTCTTTCCGTCTATCTCCACCCGGCGATCCGTGCCCATGTCTCTCTTGATCGACATCACGGTACGGTCTCCGTTCACTATGGCCTGCCGCTTTGCAAGCTGGCCGACGAGGCGCTCCCCTTCCTTGGTAAATGCAACAACGGACGGCGTGGTACGGCTTCCTTCCGAATTGGGGATGATGGTTGCGACATCGCCTTCGAGGACTGCGATGCAGCTGTTGGTAGTTCCAAGGTCAATTCCGACAACTTTTGACATTCTTCTCACCTCATGAAATATGAAAATCAGTACCGGCGCACAGGCCTAATGTGTTTTCCCGGTTATACAGGACGCGACTTTCACCTTCGCCGGCCTGAGGGTCCGATCTTTCGTCCGGTATCCCGTCTGGATCTCTTCCGTGACAATGCCGTTTTTCTCCGGATCATCAGTCTCTTCAGCCGCCACTGCATCGTGAAGCTCCGGGGAGAAAGGATATCCCACCGTGGGGACGGGCTCAACTCCCATGCTTTCAAGAACTGAAAGGAACTGGCGGCGCACCATGGCCACCCCTTCAAGGACGGTTTTTCCGTCAGAGTCCGGCTTCACCGCCAGGGCCCTGTCCAGGTTGTCAAGGACAGGAATAAACTCCATGGCCTTTTCCTCGCCGGCCACCAAACGCTCCCGCTGCCGATCCCGCTCCACCCTTTTCCTGTAATTGAAAAAATCAGCGCGGGCGGAAGCCATGGCCGCGGTCAGCTCGCGGTTACGTTCTTCCAGGGTTTCAATCAGTGCTGCCATTTCTACAGCGTCTCTGTCAGGCGGTGAGGGGCTTTCCCCGAAAGCAGGCCCGTCGCCCCCTTCGGCAACAGGATTTTCATCAGCTTCCGGAATGGCCTTTTCTTCTTCAAAGATATCTTCTTCGGGCTGCTCCGGAAACCTGTTTTCCTTTTCCGTATTCATTTTTCTTTCTCCTTTCGATGAATCAGTTGATAAGGGAGTCGTCAAGGTCCCCGGCAATTGCCTCAAGAATGGCTATGGATTTTTCATAATCCATACGCAGAGGACCGATAAGTCCCAGGATGGTCCTGCGCCCGTACCCTGCAGACGGTACAAGAACCAGTGAACAATCCTTCATCATCTCTTCCGATATCTCGTCTCCGATGGCAACGGATACCCCCTGCTTGATGCTGTACCGCTCCACCATATCGGCGAGGGCCTGCTCCTGCTCCAGGAGGGAGAGCACTGTCTGAAACTTGCCGATATCCTGGAAGTCCGGCAGATTCAGTATATGCCGGGCACCTCCCAGAAAAAGCCGGGAACTCCTCCTGTTCAGGATTGCATCAATCTGGACAACCGCCTCACGGCACGTATCCCAGACCCGTTCAAGTCCGTCGAGCACATAAGTGAAAAGGGCATCCCGGACCTGGCTCCACGGATGACCGCAGGCGACTGCAGATATTTTCCTGCCCAGTTCATCGAGGATATCCTGGGACAGTTCGCAGGGAAGCTGGATATTCGCATTATGGACAAGCCCACCGTCAAGAACGATAAGAAGAAGTACGGTGTTCCCGCCGAGACGGACAAAACTCACTCTCTGGATCTCCACCTCTTCAAGGGCGGAGAGGGCAGCGACACCAACGCAGTTTGTGGCCTTGCCGAGCAGCTGTGAGACATAAGAGAGCATGACGTCCACTCCCTGGCGCTGTTCCCGTATCTCCCTCTTCCACTTCTCTGTCTCGGCAGGCGCGGGCCTGTCCCTCTGCATGATGGAGTCGACGTACAGACGGTAGGCCCTGGACGTAGGGAGCCTTCCGGCCGATGTATGGGGCTGGTAGAAGTACCCCATTTCCTCAAGGTCAGCCATTTCATTCCGTATCGTGGCAGCACTGCTGCCCCTCAGGTATTTTTTCGAAATAGTCCGTGACCCGGCGGGCTCGCCGGTCTGTATGTATTCATAAACAACGGACAGCACAATTTCAAGCTGTCTTTCAGTAAGCATTCCGCCACCTCCTCGGGGAGGCGTTAGCACTCTCATTAGATGAGTGCCAACTCATTTCCACCGATAGGTAGAGTAACAATCCATGATATTATTGTCAAGACTGGTCAGACGGATTTTATTTTATTTTTTCCTGTTTTCGGACGACCTGACAGGATGACCCGGGAGGACTTCAAAAATGCATTCAAGTGAAAAAACCACAATTATTCTCGCCAGGCACGGCGAGTGCAGCGGAAATATTGAAGGGCGCTTTCGCGGAAGAGTGGATTTCCCTCTCAATGATACAGGGATGCGGCAGGCGGCGGAACTGGGGGAAGCGATGACCGCCTTCCGGCCCGAATCGGTGATTACAAGCCCGCTCCTCAGGGCAAAAGCCACGGCCCGTGCGATCGCATCCAGATGCTCCGCCCGGCTGATCGAAGAAGAAGGATTTACCAACACGTCCCTCGGAATCTGGGAGGGACGCCTGAAAACAGAAATAGAAGAAGAGTATCCTGAAGAGTGGAAAACCTGGATCGAGGATCCTGAAAAACTGGTTGTGGAAGGAGCCGAGTCCATGGAGGACGTACTCAGGAGATCCATGGACGCCCTCGAAAAATCGGTGGACCGTTTCAGGGGGAAAACCTTCGCCGTGGTCACCCACAGAACGGTTATCAAGCCCCTTCTAGCCGGATGTCTCGGCATCGCCTCCCCCTATTTCTGGAAAGTCCACATGGACACGGCGGCGTATTCCATACTACTCCACGACAAAATACACGGCTATTCCCTGTACTCGCTGAATATTACCGGTCATCTTTCAGGCTTCACCACCGAGTGGGTGTAATCCTTTCCGCTGAAGGGCCTTCCACCCGTCACCCTTGACCGGCGGAAGGGAAGGCTTTATTATCGGAATCGGCACCCAGACACCTATTCGGGAAGGAGTTCCCTCCGTGATCATATATCCTTTTCCTGCCGACAGCCGGGCGAAGCTTCTGTCCGCGCTGCGTTCAATAGGGGCTGACCTTCGGTCGATGGCGTATTTCGAACCGAAAAGAGAGATACGCCCGCTTTTCGTCCCCGGCGCGGATTTCCGGGCCGCCGCCTTTCTCAAGCAGGAGCTCCTCGCACGTGGAGGAGACGCCGTTGTGAGCCGCGGCGTTATTTCCTGCGAGGCGCGGACGAGCGATGTACTGCTGCTTGGAACTTCCGGGCAGCTGCGCTCGCTGGCCGAAAAGCTCGGTGCCCTCGACTGCTGGGGGCTTCCCGATATACGAAATGCCCTGAAAAGAGCCCTGGCGGGAATAGAGACCGATTCCTGGACTCTGCCGCTTAGCGGGGGAAGAACGCTTCACCTTGGAAGAAAACCGCTCATAATGGGAATACTCAATCTCACCGGGGATTCATTTTACGCCGGCAGCAGGGTTGGGGACGCCTTCGGGGAAACCGTCGTTCCACCGGCGAAAAAAATGTTTGAGGATGGTGCTTCGGTCCTTGATCTCGGGGCAGAATCGACCCGCCCCGGTTCCCTGCCTGTTCCGGAAGAAAAGGAAATGATGCGCCTGATCCCGGCAATCAGAGCGGTCAGGAAAGAACTGCCAGGAGCCGTGATTTCAGCGGACACGTACAAGGCGGGAGTGGCAGGTGAAGCCGTGAAGGCAGGAGCGGACATCATCAACGATATCTCGGGGCTCGGTTTCGACCCCGCTCTGCCCGGAACCGTTGCTGATTCCGGCGCATTGTTGGTTCTTTCCCACATACGGGGCACTCCGAAGGATATGCAGATAAACCCCCATTACGAAAACACGGTCGAAGAGATTCTGAATTATTTTGAAGCCAGGCTCGGCATGGCGGAAAAGGCAGGAATAAAAATGGAAAAAATAATTCTCGACCCGGGCCTCGGCTTCGGAAAACGGTATGAAGACAACCTCAGGATCCTCAAGCATCTCAATGCGTTCCGCATTTTCGGGCGTCCGCTTCTTGTGGGACATTCGAGAAAGAGTTTCATAGGAAAGGCTCTCGGCCTGGAAAAACCGGAGGACCGGCTCGAGGGCACACTGGGAGTCACAGCCCTCTGCGCAGCCGGAGGAGTCTCTCTCTTGAGAGTCCATGACGTGAAGGAAAACAGCAGGGTCCTCTCCATCCTGAACGCCGTCTCGGAGGTTGAATCGTGAGCACTGCAGCGATTGCTCTGGGCAGCAACCTGGGAGACCGCCTTACCGCTCTCAGGAAAGCGGTCTCTCTTCTGCAGTGTGCAGGAATCCTTGTGAAAGCCTCCAGCGATGTTTTCGAAACCCTTCCCTGGGGCGAAACGGACCAGCCTCTTTTTCTCAACGCATGTCTCCTCGCGGAGACGTCCCTGCCTCCGGAAGACCTTCTCAGTCTTCTGAAAAAACTTGAGGCAGACCTCGGCCGAAAAGAGGGAAAAAGGTGGGGACCCAGAGTCATAGACCTTGATATTGTATTCTATGACTGCACGGTCCTCCATACGAAAGACCTCGTTCTACCCCACAGGGACATGGCGTCCAGGGGATTCGTGCTCCTTCCCCTGCTTCAGCTGGCACCGGAATGGGTCCACCCTGAATCGGGCCTCAGCATACAGGAAATGGCGGACAATCTTCCACCCGGGGAAAAAAAGCCGCTTCTTCGCATCTGCCCCCTGATATAAAGAAAAAGACGGAAATCCCGTCCGCAGGATGCGAGAACGTCCGATCAGCAATTACCCGGCGGGAGATGGCTCTCTCCCGCCGGGTAATTTTTATCCTTTCAAGTCCTCCAGGGTCTGAAGCACATTTTCGGCATGGCCTGCGACCTTCACCTTCCGGAAGACCCGGGCCACTTTTCCCTTCGGGTCAATAAGAAGCGTGGAGCGCTCAACACCCATGTACTCTTTCCCGTACATTTTTTTCACGGCCCAGAAGCCGCATGCCTCGATAAATTCGTGATCCGGGTCGCTCAGCAGCGGATACCCTATGCCGAGTTTCTCTGCAAATTTTTTGTGTGTTTCGGGAGAATCGGGGCTTATCCCCGCCACACTGCAGGAGAGGTCCTCAAATGCGGACAGCCTGTCCGCAAAATCCTTCACTTCGTTCGTTCACCCCGAAGTGTTGTCCTTGCTGTAGAAAAAAAGCACCAGCCGGCAGCCTTCAAAATCCCCGTTCGTCCACTCCCTGCCCGAGCCGTCGGAAAGACGGAATTTCGGCAGCCTGTCTCCTTCTTTCATGGAATCTTCCTCCCTTTCTTTTCAACAGCACATGGAATCGATCAGCTCTTTTACAGCCTTCCTGGGAGCCTCTCTCCTGAAAAGGGGCCTGTCGTCATTCCTGTAGGCCGCCAGGGTATCCTCGAAAACGGGAACGTCCTCCCTTCTGTACAAAACCCCCAGGGGAAACGGGCCTTCCCCGACGAGGGCGAGGTCCAGGGCCTTGCGAAGATCTTCCTCGTCGTGCCCCTCCACCGTGTAGGTGTTCTCCTGGAACCACTTGTAAGTGTTGACGCTGTTGAACGAGACACAGGGCTGGAAAATATCCACAAGGGAATACCCCTTGTGCAGAATTGCCCTCTTGATGATCTCCTTCGTCTGTTCCCCGTCTCCTGCAAAGGCCCTCGCAACGAAGGTTGCCCCGTTGACGAGAGAGGCTGCAAGGGGATTGAACGGCCTGGACTGGACTCCGTCAACCTGGACTGACGTACGGAAGCCCACAGGGCTTGTAGGTGAAGCCTGCCCCTTTGTCAGTCCGTAGACCATGTTGTTGAATACGAGATTCGTGATATCCGGATTCCTGCGTATGGTGTGGGTGAAGTGATTGCCCCCTTCACCGTACATATCACCGTCACCCCCGACAGCGATGACCTTCAGGGACCTGTTCGCCGCCTTAATGGCCGTCGCGTTTGAGAGCGCCCTGCCGTGAAGCCCGTTAAAGAAATGGGATCTCATGTAATGGGGAGTCTTGGCTGCCTGCCCTATTCCCGATACCATGACCACGTCAAGGGGCGTCAGCTCTAGCTCCCGGAGGGCATTTTTTATGGAATCAAGAATTTTGAAGTCCCCGCAGCCGGGGCACCAGGAAATGTCAATTCCTGCAAGATCGAATCTGCCGGTATCCATCATCTGCTTCCTCCTTTGCCGGAAAGAACCGCCCCAAGCCTTTCAGCCGACTCTTCTACGGAAAACTGAAGCCCGCTGTATTTCAGGATCGTCTCGTCCGCGCCTCTCCCGAATACGGACCGGAGAAGCCTGGATAACTGGCCTGTACTGTTCCCCTCCACAGAAACAATAAAGGGAGCTTTGGCGAGGAAAAGTCCTGTCCCGGCATGAAGCGGCCAGAGCTGTTCGAACGCCAGCAGAGCCGTGTCGCTCCTTTCCAGGAGGGAAAGGGCTTCCCTGACTATGGGTATGGTCGATCCCCAGCAGATGACGAGTTTTTCAAAACCCTCCGGCCCGGAGAAAAGAGGAGGCAACGCCTCTGCAGCCATTCCGTCAAGCTTTCTGAGGCGCTTGTCCTGCATCCGCTTCCTGAGTTCGAAGTCCTCGTACACGTGGCCGATTTCATCGTGCTCATGGCTGTCGGCTCCCACGATGCCCTTGCCCCAACCGGGTACACCAAAAGGCGAGCATCCGTCCGGGGAATCCTCGTAGCGCCTGTAGCCTTCCGGAGTCTCCGCGGGCAAAGGAGGCTCTTTGAGATACTCAAGGGAACCCGGATCAAGGTTGTAGAAAGCATTCATAAAGTACTGGTCGGTAAGCACGATAGCCGGTGTCTGATACTTCAGGGCCGTCAGGAAAGCCGTCTGTGTTATGGCAAAAGCGCTTTCCATTGTCCCCGGGGCATAAATTGCCCGGGGAAACTCCCCGTGCCCCGAAAAAAGTGCAAGGTCAAGGTCAGCCTGCTCTGTCCTCGTAGCCATTCCGGTGGCAGGCCCCGGTCTCTGGGAAAGATGCACGACCACCGGAGTTTCCATGACGCCCGCCAGGCTCAGGCCTTCCCCCATGAGGGCAAAGCCGCCGCCCGACGTGGTCACCATCGGACGGGCCCCCGCGTAGGATGCCCCTACCGCCATATTGATGGCCGAAAGTTCATCCTCAACCTGCTCCACTACGGCTCCCGCCTTTTCCGCATTTTTTGCGAAGAAAGAAAGGACACCAGTGGCCGGAGACATGGGATAGGCAGTGACGAAGGTGCATCCTGCAGCCATAGCCCCAAGCGACACGGCATCACTTCCGTTCAGTATCATTCTTCCGGCTCCGGCGTTTGCCCGGCGGCCCGAGAGGGCTCCCTCCCCTTCTGAAATTGAGAGGCCCAATTCGTGACCGGCAGCGCATGCGGAGATATTTTTTCCGATCACATCGTCCTTGCCGGCGAAACGTCCGCGGTAAAACTCGCTCGCTCCTTCCGTGCCCAGGCCCAGAACTCCCAGGAGAACCCCCGCAGCGATAGAATTGGAATAAATCTTACCGCCCGCATCTTTAGCAAGTTTTGACAGGGGGATGTCAACAAAGGAAGCCCCCAGGTCTTCGAGCTCTCCGTTCAACAGTTCCCGGTCTCCGAGGATCACCGTATCACCGGAGATCCGCTCCCTTATGTTCTGCCGGACATTGGGGCTGAGGGCCACAAGGATATCGATCCTGTCCAGCAGTGCGTGTACCGGTACGTCGGAAATTCGGATCTCCGTGGAGTTGTTCCCTCCCCTCACCCGTGACATGTACTCTCTGGATCCGAACACGCAGAACCCCTCATCCACGATGATCCTGGCCAGCATATCTTCTACCGTCTGAATACCAAGCCCCGCGGCGCCGCACAGGACACAGCAAACATCCTTTGATTTTTTCAGAGCTGAAAAGCGCATTGTAGTCCTCCCTTCGAAATCGAACTGGGACTATTATACCTTTTCGCATACATCAGAAAAGACGACATACCCTTTCCCCCGGAGGCTAATCTGGTATAATACTCTCTAATCAGTTTGCCGGTACTGCGGCAAATCACCAATGAAAGAAGGAAAAGCGGAGGTGATTTTTCTATGGGAAAATTTCGATGCCTGTCGTGCAAAAGCGAATTCGACCTTGAGGAAAAAGCGGCGGCAATGAGATGTCCCAGGTGCGGAAGCCGTTTCGTGGAAGTGCTTGACGCCGCCAACAGGAAGAGAGGAAAGTCCTGGAGCGCGAAATCCTTCAGTGTGGGAAAAAGCGCCAAGTAATGTAAGGAAAAACGAACCTGACCATCAGGAACAACTGCCAAAAAAAGGGAAGGCCCGAACACGGGCCTTCCCTTTCCTGTTTTCAGTGCGGGAAATAACTGCCGATCGGCCTTTAGAGGTCTTTCGGCGCTTCCCTCAGGGCTTTGAATGACTCCAGGACCATCAGGAGAGCCAGCACGAGAAGAATGATCGAAGGCACCACGAGTGTGTAGTTGGGCTGGGCATACGCCAGGTTCTCCTTGATCATGATCCCGAGGGCTGCCACGGTTGTGACAAGCATGAACCACATGGGAGCCATGGCAAACCGGTTATCCTTCTTCAGGGCTTTCGCAACCCATACTCCTATCGCAAGCAGCGCAAGTGCTGCAACAAGCTGGTTGGACGCGCCGAAGAGAGGCCAGATCGCCGCCCATGCGGGAATTACATTGCCCGTAGGGCCATGGGTCTTGGTAAGCAGCAGCGCCATGGCAGCAGCAACCGTGATCACTGTAGCGGTGTACTTGTCCACCTTCATGTTTGTAAGCTCCTGGATCTGGTAGCGGGTCAGACGGGTCGCCGTATCAAGGGATGTCAGGAGGAAGGAGTTAATGGCCAGAAGACCGAGAGACATACCAACCTTCGGGTCGATCCCCACGATGGATGCGAACTTTCCGAATCCCTCGGCATATGTGATGGTGGGGCCGCCCTTTGCGATGACGCCGCTGAGCATTACTGTTCCGATGGCGATGACCGCCACGACCCCCTCAAGGAGCATTGAGCCGTAGCCGACGATTACGGAGTCTTTCTCTTTTTTCAGCTGCTTGGACGTGGTTCCGCTTCCCACAAGGGCGTGGAATCCGGAAACTGCGCCGCAGGCAATGATTATGAAGAGCATGGGCCAGATATACTGGCCGTTGGCCACGAACCCCTTAAATGCGGGAAGCACGACCTGGAAATTCTCGCCCTTGCCCATGATCATTCCGATGGCTCCGATGATAACCGCGAAATACAGGAAATAGGATGCAAGGTAATCGCGGGGCTGCAGGAGGAGCCACACCGGGAGAACGGAGGCAAGGAAGATATAGACGACCAGGATCCATCTCCATGTCTCCATGGGAAGCGTAAAGTACGTGGCAACCCATGGCGAGTAATTTCCGTACCAGCAGGCATAAATGACGATGGGAACCATGACGACAGTCATGAGCCACAGGGGTACGCGATACTTGTAAATCAGGACTCCGAAGAGGACCGCCATAAAAATATACAGAGTTGCCGAGAAAGCGACGGCAGGGTCAGCGGCAAAGGACCCGGCGGAAAGCTGCAGGAAGACTGCAACAACCAGGATAAGCGCAAGTATGGTGAAGCACAGGAAAAGGATCTTTCCCTTGCGCCCTATCCATTTGTCAACCACTTCGCCCACTGATTTCCCGTCGTGGCGCATGGATGACACGAGGGCTCCCATGTCATGGGGGCCGCCGATGAATGCCGATCCGATAAGGCACCACAGGTAGGCGGGAAGCCAGCCGAACATAGCGGCAGCGGTAATGGGACCGACTATCGGGCCGGCACCGGCGATCGACGCGAAATGGTGGCCGAGAAGGACCGCCGGGTGGGCCGGACAGTAGTCGATACCGTCGAACATGGCCTCCGCAGGGGTCTTGTTCTCGTCGCTGAGACCGTAAATGCCTGCCATGTACGAACCGTAAATCTTATAACAGACAGCAAACAAGACGATGGCAACAATAAAAAGAATTGCAAGCACTTCGTTCACCTCCGGGAAAATAGAAAGAATGGGTACAACAGTTCCAGGTACTAATTTTCCCCACGATCACCCCCTGATCCCTTTTTTCTCGAACGGAGAAGCTCCAATGCCTTATCCACAAGTGGAGCAAGATCCTTGATCCGCTTCTCGAACTTCCCGCCCGGAGTAAATGAATGAACCTCGGCATACCCGCGAAATCCGAAGAGAAAAGACCGGATGCTGCACTTCCCCCCTGATTCCGCCGCTTCCACAAAAAGATACCGCTGCGTCATAAGTTCGGGTTTCGGCCTGCATACCTTGAGGATGCGGTCACGGTCAGCCTTCCCCCTGTGGCTCCAGATTATGTAATCATCAGCATAATAGCGGCAGACTTCACCGATGAGAGCGCTCTTTACAAATGTTACCCTGCGGCTTACACCTTTCATTCCTTCAAAATTCCAGGGGGAAAACCCCCAATACTCCCAAAGGTCGGAAACAAACCCCAAATCTGAAATATCCGTCACTCCAACATCACCTGCCGATATAATTATACTCCTCAGGGAAAAAATAGGAAGGGATTTTAAGAAACTTTACTCTTTATTTTCTATCAAAAATTTAGTATGGTTTAGGATAAATGAATTCATTCCCATATCTTCAGAATATTTTTTAAGCCTTGCAAAGGATGAAGAGCCACGTTATAATACCACCTGTTCCGGGCGATTAGCTCAGCGGAAGTAGCGCTTCCTTCACACGGAAGAGGTCACTGGTTCGA
>CAYTQC010000001.1:0-68374 GCA_964439735.1 uncultured Synergistaceae bacterium | reverse complement strand
GAGCATTAGCTTCCCAAGCTAAGGGTCGCGGGTTCGAATCCCGTTGTCCGCTCCAATTCTCCCAAAAACCTTTCCCGATACCCCGTGTTGAAATTGTTCTTAAACTCTTATTTGCTCTAGACATTTTGTTAAGTTTGACACGAATTTTATGTAGTACTAAAATAATGTATGTTTTTATATATTGCACATGGTACGTACCTTTTTCGGAAGGAGGTGGAACGTATGGCAGCAAATCTGGCTGAAGAGATCAAGGAAGTGGAAGCCCGTTCCAGGGAAACCGTTAAGGAAGCGAAGAATGAAGCTGCAAAGATGGTCAATGAAGCGAAAAACGAAGCCGAGCGGAAGATCAAGGAGTCAAAACAGAAGGCTTTCCGTCAGTACAGGGACAGAATTGCCTCGGTAGAAAAGGAAACTGAAGCAAAAGCTGAGAAATCTGTTGAAGCCGGCAGGAAAAACGCTGAATCTCTTTCAAAGGAGTATGAGAAAAAGGTCCAGGGCACGGCGAAATGGATTTCGGAAGAGGTGATTTCTAGATATGGCCGTGGCTAAACTAAAAAAAGCCGAGTTTTACATCTACAAATCCGATGTTGATGGAGTTCTTTCTGCTCTCCAGAATACCGGATCTTACGAGATTGTTCCTTTCAGTTCCGACAGCGGACCGGAAGAGTCAGCGATTATCCACCCCGATTTTCAGCGAGTTGAATCCCTGCTTGGAGAAACACGGTTTCTTCTCCGGTTTCTTGAACCTCATTTTTCTGACCCTGTTTCAGGAATTGCCCGCGCTATGGGCGAAAAAGACGAACTGTCCCTCGAAGAAGGAAAGACGCTGGATGCGAAAACTGACCTGAAAACTCTCGCGGAGAATGTCCGGAAGCTTGAGCGCAGGCTCATGGAGATACGATCCGAAGTAACCCAGCTGGATTCGATGGAGCAGCTTCTGACCTCTCTGCACGGGTTCCCCTATCCTTTGGAACTCGTAACTTCAGGAACGGATCATATCCATGGTGCTCTCGGGACCATTCCCGCAGACCAGACGGAGCAGTGGAAAAGAGGAGCGGCTTCGATCCTTGGAATGATGGGGGAATATTATACTGTTCCCGCTTCTGAAAAAGAAAAGGATCGCATTGTTGCTCTTTTCTACGACGATTCCGTTGCCCGGGAAGCCCTCGAGATCAATGCACGCCATTCCTTTAACCGGATAGAGATCCCGCCGGGGCTGAAGGGAAAGGTTGAGGAAGAACTTGCAGCCATTGCAGAGAAAAAGGAGCGCCTGGCAGAAGAAGAGACACTGATTCTTGAAAAAGCCGCACAATCCGCAAAAGACTTTGTGCCGACGGTCCGTTCCCTGAGTGATTTCTACAGCGTTCTTAAGGACAAATACCTGACCCTTTCCGCGGCAAGGTCAACGGAGCAGGTTGTTATGCTCAGGGGATGGATTCCTGAAGATTCAGTCCCTGAAATCCGCAGAGAGCTTTCGAGATTTGATTCTTCCATTGAACTTATCCTTTCGGATCCTGCCGAAGGAGATGAACCGCCTTCGAACATACTGAACCCTTCCTGGTGCCTGCCGTTCGAGAACCTTACAAGGCTCTACGGCGCACCGAAATACGGAGAACTTGATCCGACCCCCTTTCTTGCCCCGTTTTTCTTTATCTTCTTCGGAATGTGCCTGGGAGATGCAGGTTATGGCCTGATAATGATCGGGTTCTTCGTGTGGTTCCTCAGGAAATATAAAAAAATGCCCACCGCTTTCAGCCAGTTCTTCAAGCTTTTTGTCCTTTCCGGTGTTTCTACGGTAGTCGTAGGAGCCCTGACGGGAAGCTGGTTCGGGGATCTTGTTGACGCATTCGGCATCTTTTCGTTCCTGAGACCCCTGAAGAATGCGCCGGTACTTCTCAATCCCATGGAAAACCCCATGGTCTTCCTCGGCATATCTCTTGCCCTTGGTATAGTCCAGCTCATGTTCGGCCTCGGGATCGCCTTTTACGATGCGCTCAGGAAGAAAAATTACATGGGGGCTTTCGCAGATACGGGAGGATGGATCGTATTTCTTGTAGGGCTTCTCATCTGGGGCGGCTATGCGGCAGGCGTTGTTCCGGCGGGGGCGGGGGCAATCGGCAAGGTGTTCTCCGTCGCCGGGGCAGTGATTCTGGTCGCAACCCAGGGTCGTGAGAAGACAGGGATAGTGTCGAAAGCAGTTTCGGGACTTCTCAGCCTCTACGGGGTCACATCCTATCTCGGGGACGTACTGAGCTACAGCAGGCTTCTCGCACTCGGCCTTGCGACTTCCGCCGTCGGCGTGATCATCAACATGCTTGCCGGACTTGCAGGAGATGTTCCCTACGTAGGCTGGATCCTCGCAGTTGTGCTGATAATCGGAGGACATATTTTCAGCATAGCCGTCAACGTTCTGGGAGCGTTCGTCCATTCTCTGAGGCTTCAGTACGTGGAGTTTTTCAGCAAGTTTTATACGGGCGGCGGGAAGATTTTTGCTCCTCTTACCTACAATACGAATTATGTGACAATAAAAAAGGAAAACAAAGACCAGTAAATTGTTCATAACAGCCTGAAAGGAGTGTATCAATACAATGGATCTTCTTGGAATCGCATTGGCAATACTCGGAGCGGCTATGGCTGCAGGTTGGGCAGGGGCAGGTTCCGCCATCGGAGTCGGCATTGCCGGTGAATCCGGTGCCGGAGTCATGACGGAAGATCCCGGGAAATTTGGCCTTGTGCTTCTTCTGCAGGCCCTTCCCGGCACACAGGGTATTTACGGCCTTCTTATCGCCTTTTTTGCAATACTGAAAGTCGGCCTTCTCGGCGGAGGTGCTGAAATCAGCGTGAACGTATGGCAGGGGCTGGCGATCTTTTTTGCCTGCCTTCCCATTGCTGTGGGAGGATACTTCTCGGCTATAGCCCAGGGAAAGACATCTGCGGCGTGCATCCAGATGATTGCGAAAAGGCCGGAGGAAACAGGTAAAGCGGTTATTCTTCCTGCAATGGTCGAAACATACGCGGTTCTTTCTCTTCTGATGAGCATTATTCTTCTCAACGGAATCAGCCTTTAATCCTGTCAAGGGGGAATGATCGATGTCCTTGGCGGAAATCAAGAAAAAAATAGAAACAGAGGCTCGGGAAGAGGGCGGAAGAATCCTGGACAAGGCCCGTTCGCTTGTTGCTTCAATAAACGAAGAGATGAACGGCGAAATTAAAAAAATCGAGCAGGGGTACGAAGAACGCTTCCGTAAGGAGCAGCCCGAGATACTGAGGCGCCGGGAAATAGTCGCCGGGCTCGATGTAAAGAAAATCGAACTGGGTGTCAGGCAGGATACGATTTCTGCGGCATTCGCCGGAGCTCTCTCCCAGCTCGGTTCCCTTCAGAAGGACAAGTATCTCGATTTTGTCGGGTCTCTTCTGGCAAAGGCTGTGGAGACGGGAGATGAAGAAGTTCTTGTGTCCGAATCGGAGAAATTTGTCACGTCTGAATGGATAGCGGAATATAATGCCAAAACAGGGAAGAAACTGACCCTCGGCAAGGAAAAAAGACCGATCACGGGAGGATTCATCCTGAAACAGGGGGATATCGAGACGAACTGTTCCTGGGATATGCTCATCCGGTGGATTCGGGACGATATAGAGGCAGACGTTGTCAAGCGGCTGTTTTCTGCCTAGTCGGGGGTGATTCCATGGCTCCGGCAGAGAGGTACGGTTATGCTGTTTCACGGCTCCGGGCTATGTCCGGACGCCTTCTTGAAGAGGCTGTTCTACAGCGCATTCTTGAATGCGAAGACCTCGATTCGGCGCTGAAAGTCCTTGGAGAAACTGTGTATTCAGGATGGCTGATGGAACTGAAGGGAAGCTCGGAATTTGACAAGGCCATCGAGGCTGAACTTCTGCATGTGTATTCGGAGGTGCAGAAATTTGTTCCGGACGGCCGGCTTGTTCAGCTCTGCCGCATTCCCTACGATTTTCACAACGTGAAAGTGCTTCTGAAAAGTTCGATTCTCGTCCGGGAAGGCGGGGAAAGGCGGTTTGACCTGCTGACCCGTCTCGGGAACATTTCTGCGGACGACCTCATTATGGCTATGGAGAGCGAAGATTACAGGCTTCTTCCCTTTGGTCTTCACGGGCTGATTCCGAAATGCTTTGCCATGTGGGAACAGACCAAAGATATCCTCGAAGTGGAGAAGGCGCTTGACAGCGGACTGTTCACTGCGATGAGGAATATTGCGGCCGACTGCGGAATCGATTCGGCAGTCTTCTGGGTAAGAGGAAAGATCGACGCGGAGAATATACGGAACCTCCTGCGGATGAAACGAATGGATATGGAAGCCGGAACTGCTGCAGGATTCCTTCACGACGGCGGTTTCATATCCAGGGAAAAACTCCTCTCTATTCTTTCCGAACCTGTGGAAAGCTGGCCCAGGGTCCTTTCGTTCACAGATGCCGCTAAAACATTCTCCCGGGTTCAGGATGCCGGTGACCTCAACACGCTCCTCGTAGACATGGAGAAGGTCCTTGACGAGTATATCGCCGGTATGGTCGAGAAGTCGAAGTACGATGCCTTTGCTCCGGAGAACGTAATCTCGTTCCTGTGGCGCAAGGAACTCGAGGCGAAAAACGTCCGAATTGCGCTTGTTTCGGTTTCAAACGATACGGACAGATCAATGGCAAGGGGGCTGCTCCGTCATGCAGGATAAAAAAACAGGGCATCCCATGGCTGCAGTCGGGGAATACGAAACGGTCCTTCCTTTCCAGGCTGTTGGAGTGAAACCTTTCATGCTCCAGGGAAAGACCAATGAAGAAGTTGAGAGCGTTCTCCTTGGGCTGGCCCGTGAGAAATACGCTGTCGTATTCGTTCAGGAAAGTTTTTATATCGCTTCCTCGGAGTATATTGACACCCTGAACGGCGAGTACGAAACCAGCTTTATCCCCATACCCGGACTGAAGGGGAGCATGGGGACCGGCCTGGAATCCATTCGCGGAAGTGTTGAACGGGCCGTCGGAATGGATATCTTTGCGGTGAAATGATGCATAATTATGGTTGTCTGGAGGCGATAGACTGTGGCCACTGAAAAGGCAATAAAGGGGACCATAGAAAAGATTTCCGGACCACTCGTGGTGGCGAAAGGAATGTACGGCGCCAGCATGTTTGACGTGGTCCGGATCGGTGAAATTGGTCTCGTTGGTGAAATTATCGAACTAAAAGGAGATACAGCTTCAATTCAGGCTTACGAGGAGACTTCGGGGCTTATGCCCGGAGAGCCTGTGGTGAGCACGGGACTTCCCCTGAGCGTCGAACTGGGGCCCGGACTGATGGAGCAGTTCTATGACGGAGTTCAGAGGCCTCTTCACCTTATCGAGAAAGTGGCGCAGAGCCACTTTATTTCAAGAGGAATCGACGTTCCCGCCATCGACAGGGAAAAGAAATGGGGCTTCGTTCCACGGGTGAAAAAGGGTGACATCGTCGCGGAAGGAGATGTCCTTGGAGTTGTTCAGGAGACCGTTCTCGTTGAGCACAGAATATTGGTGCCCTACGGCGTTTCGGGAAAAGTCGCGGAAATCCGTGAGGGAGATTTCAAGGTAGAAGAAACGATCGCGGTGATTGAACAGAACGGTGCAAAGAAGAACGTTACCATGCTTCAGCACTGGCCTGTCCGAAAACCGAGACCTGTGGCGAAGCGTCTTCCTCCCGTGATTCCCCTTACGACCGGCCAGCGTGTTGTTGACGCTTTCTTCCCCATCGCCATGGGCGGCACGGCCTGCGTGCCCGGTCCCTTCGGATCAGGCAAGACGGTTATACAGCACCAGCTCGCCAAGTGGGCAGAGGCTGAAATTGTGGTTTACGTGGGATGCGGTGAACGGGGAAATGAGATGACGGACGTTCTCCTGGAGTTCCCCGAGCTTGAAGACCCCCGTTCAGGACAGCCCCTCATGAAGAGGACCGTCCTTATCGCCAATACATCGAATATGCCCGTTGCAGCCCGTGAGGCGAGCATTTACACGGCTATCACCATGGCTGAGTACTACCGGGACATGGGATATTCCGTCGCACTTATGGCAGACTCGACAAGCCGCTGGGCGGAGGCGCTCCGGGAGATGTCAGGACGTCTCGAGGAAATGCCGGGTGAAGAGGGATATCCCGCATACCTGGGAACACGCCTCGCTTCTTTCTACGAGAGGGCCGGCCGCGCGATAGTCCTCGGCAAGGAAGGGCGGGAAGGGTCCGTAACAGCCATAGGTGCAGTTTCGCCTCCGGGCGGAGACCTCTCGGAACCTGTAAGCCAGAATACTCTCCGGGTTACGAAGGTGTTCTGGGGCCTTGATGCCAACCTCGCATACCAGCGCCATTTCCCGGCCATCAACTGGCTTCTGAGCTACTCTCTTTACACTGACAAGCTCGACGAATACTGGGATGAACGGTTCGACGACGAGTGGAGTTCACTTCGTATCGAAGGAATGACACTTCTTGAAGAGGAAGACTCCCTTCGCGAGATCGTACGGCTGGTGGGAATCGATGCGCTCTCCAAGGAGGAGCGCATGGTCCTGGAAACGGCCAAGTCGCTCCGTGAGGACTTCCTTCACCAGAACGCGTTCCACGAAGTGGATACCTATGCCTCCATGGAAAAGCAGTTCAAGATGCTGAAGACAATCATCGCATTCCATGACCTTGGAATGGAAGCATTGAAGAAAGGTGCTTCCATGAACGAGGTGTTCAACCTTCCGGTCAGGGAGGCAATAGCAAGGATGAGATACCTGGAGGAGAAGGAGATTTCGAAGATCGACGACCTTGAAGACCGTATGAAGCAGGAGATCAACGGCGTCATCCCTGTGGGAGGTGAAAGTGATGCTGCCTAAGGAATATGGTACTATCAGCGAACTTTCCGGCCCCCTTCTCATGGTGGAAAAAACCCGGAACGTCAAGTACGACGAACTGGTGGAAATCGAGCTTGCCTCGGGTGAACACCGGCGGGGAAGGGTCCTCGAGATAACGTCCGAAAGGGCGCTTGTCCAGGTTTTCGAGGGAACGGACGGAATAGACATCAAGAGCACGAAGCTCCTGTTCCTTGGAAAAGTTCTCACGCTTCCTGTGAGCAGAGATATGCTCGGCCGCGTTTTCAACGGCCGCGGAGAGCCCATTGATGACGGAGCCCCGATTCTTGCGGAGAAGAAGCTGGATATCAACGGAATGCCTATGAATCCCTTCTCCAGGGACTTCCCGTCTGAGTTCATCCAGACCGGTATTTCCACGATCGATGGAATGAATCCAATGGTCAGGGGCCAGAAACTGCCTATTTTCTCCGCGAGCGGACTTCCCCATAACAGGATGGCGGCACAGATCGCCCGGCAGGCAACGGTTATCAGCGGTCATGAAGATTTTGCCGTTGTTTTTGCCGCCATGGGCATTACCTTCGAAGAAGCATCCTTCTTCATGGAGGACTTCAGAAAGACGGGGGCCATCCAGAGAACAGTAATGTTCGTCAACCTTGCAGACGACCCCGCAATTGAAAGGATCACAACTCCCAGGATCGCTCTGACAGCAGCCGAGTACCTGGCCTTCGAGCTGAACATGCACGTGGTCGTCATCCTCACAGACCTTACGAACTACTGTGAGGCCCTCCGAGAAATCTCCGCAGCCCGGAAAGAGGTTCCCGGACGCCGCGGGTATCCCGGATATCTTTACACCGACCTTGCGACAATGTATGAGCGTGCCGGACGGCTGAAGGGGAAGAGTGGTTCTATTACACAGATCCCCATCCTCACCATGCCTGAGGACGATAAGACCCATCCGATTCCCGACCTTACGGGGTACATAACGGAAGGGCAGATAATCCTCAGCAGGACGCTCCACAGAAAGGGCATCTATCCTCCGGTGGACGTCATGCCTTCGCTCTCAAGGCTCAAGGACAAGGGTATAGGAAAGGGAAAGACCCGGGAAGACCATGCCGACCTTATGAACCAGCTCTTTGCGGCGTATGCGCGGGGCAAGGAGGCGAAGGAACTGGCGGTCATCCTGGGAGAAGGAGCCCTTTCGGAAGAAGACAAGGCATTCGCCAAATTTGCCGATATCTTCGAGGACCGGTATGTTCGCCAGGGTGAATATCAGAACAGGACTTACGAAGAGACCCTTGAACTCGGCTGGGACCTTCTCACCGTCATCCCCGTAAAGGAACTGAAAAGGGTCAGGGATGCCTATATCGAGAAGTATCTCCAGCCTCGCATGCAGAGCGGAGAAAAGGCCGAAGCTGTCCCTGGAAAAGTGTAAAGGAGCCATATCATGGCCCGTATGAATGTCAACCCCAACAGAATGGAGCTCTCGAGGCTGAAAAAACGCCTCGTGGTCGCCAAAAGAGGGCACAAGTTGCTCAAAGACAAGCAGGATGCCCTTATCAAGGCGTTCCTTGAACGAGCCCGGGAAGGCAAGGAGCTTCGGGAGGAACTGGAACTGGAGCTTGCCGCATGTTATAAAAGCTTCCTCCTGGCAAGGGCGCAGACACTGCCTGCGATGCTTGAACAGGCGCTCATGATTTCGGGTGCGAAATGTGATCTCAAGGTTGCCCGGCAGAACGTGATGAGCGTCATGGTTCCGGTCTACACAGTGGACCAGGGAGGGTCGCCGGTAAACTACGGACTTGCGACCTCCCTCGGCAGCCTTGATGTGGCTCTCGAACGCTTCGCAAAACTGATTCCGAAGCTGATTGAGCTGGCTGCAAAAGAGAAAGCCATCAACCTGATGGCGGTGGAGATCGAAAAGACCCGCAGGCGCGTGAATGCCCTTGAACATGTGCTGATTCCCGGATTTATCGAGACGATCCGCTACATAACAATGAAGCTGGACGAGCAGGAGAGGTCAACACTCAGCCGGCTTATGAAGATCAAGGAGATCGTTCGAACTCACTGAAACAGTCAACAGGAAGCAGAGGAGCCGTTCAAAAGCGGCTCCTCGTTTTTTCTCCGGGATGCTGTCCTTTCCTGTGGCGTTTTTTTCCGGTCCTGCAATGATATAATTAAATCGAAGTATTCCAGGTGGCCGCTCTTTTTGAGAAGAGAGGAAAGTCCGGGCTCCGAAGGGCAGGACGCTGGGCAATTCCCAGTTGGTGCGAACCAAAGGAAAGTGCCACAGAAATATACCGCCTCATCGAGGCAAGGGTGAAAAGGTGGGGTAAGAGCCCACCGGGCGGAAAGTGATTTCCGCGCCAGGTAAACCCCGTCCGGAGCAAGGCCGAATAGGGGGGGATGACGTTGCCCGCCGACCCCCGGGTACGGCCGCGAAAAGAACGCCGCAAGGCGGTCTTCAGATAAATGGCCACTCCATGACAGAACCCGGCTTACGGAATGCTTCACTTTATTAAATAGGTCTTCAGACTCATTATTTCTGTTTTATTAAGAGTCTGAAGGCCTATTTATTTTTTCGTGTTAGTGATAGGGTGGGACTAAGTGGGGAAATATGTCGGAAAGTGGGAGGAATTCCCGTGCTCGTAGGGACATACGAACACAAAATTGATTCCAAATCCAGGATAGTCCTTCCCTCAAAGTTCAGGGAAGAGCTTGGCGACAGCGTTGTCTCCACTATTGGCATAGATAGGTGTGTTTCCCTGTATTCCCCTTCCGAGTGGGAAAAAGTAATGGAAAAACTGCAGGACCTTCCCTTTTCAAAGAGCAAAACAAGAGGACTTCTCCGGGTGATGCTTTCCAGCGCCCACGAACTACAGGTAGATTCCGCCGGCAGGGTGCTTCTGCCGGCCGTTCTCAGGCAGCATGGAGAACTGGTGCAGGATGTTATATTCGTCGGCGTCAGCGATCACGTGGAAATGTGGGACCGTGACAAGTGGAACGAGTACAGGTCCGTGGTACTCGAGGAACTTACCGATATCGCGGAGGGAGTTGAAGGATTTTGACAGAACACGTACCCGTGCTTCTGCCTGAAGTCCTTGGATTCCTGAAGCTGCATCCCGGAATTGAAAAGATTCTTGACTGCACCCTGGGCCTCGGAGGGTATTCGGAAGCGGTTTTGAATCTTTTCCCTGAAGCCCGTGTCTGGGGTATCGATCAGGATGAAGAGGCGCTTTCCCTGGCCGGGAAAAGGCTGGAACCATTCGGCGATAGATTTCAACCGCTCCGGGGGAATTTCGGGAATGTGGATCAGGTAGCAGGGAAGTTTGGTCCCTTTGACGCGATCCTGTTCGACATAGGGGTTTCCAATCTTCAGATTTCCGAAGGAAGACGGGGCTTTTCGTTTCAATCCGACGGGCCGCTCGATATGAGGATGGATACCGGTTCTGAGGTTTCAGCGGCGACGATAGTGAACAGGTATCCGGAAAAAGAACTCGCGCTTATTTTCTGGAAATACGGTGAAGAACGATTTTCGCGCCAGATCGCACGAGGAATTGTCCTCCACAGGCAGAAACACGGAGATATCACCACAACCGGGTCTCTGGTTTCAGTAATCAGGGAAACCCTTCCGGCGCCTGTGCAGAGAAAAATGGGGGGACACCCGGCACGAAGAGTGTTTCAGGCTCTGAGGATAGCAGTGAACGACGAGCTGGCGGTCCTTGAACAGGGGCTTGAACAGGCGTACGGATTATGCGGAAGCGGATCTGTAATAGTGGTTGTGAGTTACCACTCTCTTGAAGACCGCATTGTAAAAAACAGCTTCCGGGAGAGGCAAAAGGAAGGGCTCGCAAAAATCCTTACACGACGGCCGGTCATTCCTTCAGAGGAAGAAGTGGAGCAGAATTACAAGGCGAGAAGTGCAAAGCTTCGCGCAGTGATGATCCAAACCCGGGAAGGAAAGGAGGTCGAAGGGAAATGGTGAACGAAAAGCAGTCACTCAGGAAAAATGTATCTCTCGCCAGGGAAATCAGTCCTTATATCATTTTTTTCGCCCTTGTGCTTTTTGGCTCATTCATGGGACTTGGTGTTCTCCGTCTTTATAGTTTCCGCCTTGAGTGCAAACTCAACAGCATCAATTCACAGATAGAATCGTTTCAGGCACAGCAGGTCGAACTGAAGCAGAGGCTCTCATCGCTTCTTTCTCCCGGGAGGATTTACGGATATTCGAAAAAAGACCTCGGGATGGTGTATGCGTCCAATGTGAAAGTGCTCCGGATCGATGAACCCCTCCTCGCTGAACTGCCTGAAACCGGGAATAGAAATGATACGGCTGCCTCCCGTGAAAACGAGGGATGGTTCTATTTCTTCCTGGAAAAAGCGCTGGCGGGGGAATGATCTATATGTAGCCGCTTCGCGGAGGAAAGACGATGCTGAAACGTTTTGGTGGGTCACCATGGCTTCTTGTGTACATTTTTTTCGCCGTTCTTTTCTGGAGGGTGGCGTCCCTGCAGCTCTTGCCTGATCCGCGGGTGGAAAGACAGTCCAGCCGCCAATACTGGAGCCGTGTCCCGGTAAGCACGAACCGCGGTTTTATCTATGACATCAAGGGAAACGCACTTGCATTGTCAGTTCCCACTTCAAGTTTTTTTCTTGACCCCGCCTTCTGGAACCCCTCTGATGCTTCGGCTCTAAAAGGCATTCTCCCCGAGAGCATCGTTCAAACCATCTCTTCCGCCCTTCCGGGGAGATTTTTATGGCTTGCGAGGAAAACTGACGAGGTTACTGCAGGAAAAATACGGGGGCTGAAACTGAAAGGTATTTATGAAATCAACGAAAAAAAGCGCCTTTACCCGAATAAGTCGCTTCTGGCTCACGTTCTGGGGTTCTGCGACATAGACGACAAAGGTCTTTCGGGAATAGAGATGGTCTGGGATAAAATCCTCTTTTCTCCCCCGGGATATAAAATGCTGGCAAAAGAGTCCTCGGGCCGCACAATAGATATAAGCCGCTATTCCCACGAGGAACGGACAGCAGGTCCCGGTTCCGTTACATTAACGGTGGACTCCCGTATCCAGTTCATAATCGAGAAGAGGCTTGAGGAAGGCATACGGGATCACAAAGCAAAGTGGGGGAGCATAATCTGCCTTGACCCCACCTCCGGTGCGATCGTGGCCATGGCAAGCTGGCCTTCCTTCGACCCTAATGTGAGAGAAAGTCTAAAAAATATGAAACTGATTGCCAATAATTCCATTGGACGCACCTATGAGCCGGGATCCACTTTCAAGCCCGTCATCCTCGGGATTGCCCTTGAACGGGGTGCAGTACGGCTCAATGAGGCATTCAAATGTCCGTACAGGATAAAGGTGGCGGACGGACATATTTCTGAGGCAAGCAACAGGAGCTACGGCACCCTTTCCGTTTCAGAGATCCTGGTTAAATCCTCGAATACCGGAATGGCGCAGGTAGGAATGCGTGTAAAACCGTTCGACATGTACTATAGCGTCCGTGAATGGGGGTTCGGAAAAAATCCAGGTGTCGAACTGAACGGTGTGGAGGACGGACTTCTGTCAACACCGGAACAATGGCGTGGTGTCGTCCCGTCGAACATAGCAATCGGGCAGGGACTCGCAATTACACCGCTTCATCTTGTGTCGGCCCTTGCAGCCATTGCCAACGACGGTCACCTTCTCAGGCCGTTTATCGTTTCACAGGCGACTGATTCGTCAGGCCAGGTCATATACAGGGGGGAAAGACAGGTTGTCAGGGAAGTCCTGTCACCCCAGACGGCATCCTGGCTGCGGCGGGTCATGGTGGATGTCGTCAAAAAGGGAACGGGAAAGCAGGCGGACCTTCCATATGTTTCCATAGCTGCAAAGACCGGAACCGCACAGGTAGCTGAAAAAGGCGAATACCTGAAGGGGAAATGGGTTTCTTCCTTCGGGGGATTTTGGCCTGCTGAAAATGCCCAGTATGTTATGCTTGTTGTGATAGGTGAACCCACTAAAGGAAAGTATTACGGCGGCGATGTGGCAGCGCCTGTTTTCCGCAGTATTGTTGAGGATATTTATCAGACCGGCCTGCTTGTGAAGGCCGCGGCGGATTGGTGAGAATAATGGTGCCGCTGTCCTTTCTTCTCGGGGAATATGAAAAAAGGTACGGACGTTCTCTTCCCGTCATCAATTCTTCTTCTGTTTCCCCTATGCTTTCAGATATCACAGGGGACAGCAGAGAGTCTACCCCCTGTTCTGTTTTCTGCTGCATACGCGGGGAGAAGAAGGACGGCCACGAATTTGCTCCTTCCGCAGTGGAACGGGGCGCATCAATGCTCCTCGCCGAGAGGGAGGTTTCCGTCAACGTCCCACAGATCATTTCACAGGAAGTTCGTCGCGATATGGGGCGGCTCGCTTCTATCA
Organism: uncultured Synergistaceae bacterium; assembly: GCA_964439735.1. Classification (GTDB taxonomy): domain Bacteria; phylum Synergistota; class Synergistia; order Synergistales; family Aminobacteriaceae; genus Aminivibrio. Next base: position 55,127 of record CAYTQC010000001.1, on the reverse strand, counting down.
TCTACGGGGATCCGTCGTCAAAGATGCTCATGTTTGCAGTAACTGGAACAAACGGGAAAAGCACCACCACGTGGATGATACGGCATATACTCCAGTCGGCAGGTATTCGCACGGGCCTTTTCGGTACAATCGTCTACAGCGATGGTGTAAATGAAAGGGATGCAGGGCGGACTACCCCGGAAAGCTGTGAGATCCAGAAATCCCTTTCCAGGATGGTGGAAAACGGTTGCGGTGCCTGTGTCCTGGAGGCATCGTCCCACGGCCTTTCTTTCGGAAGACTGGAAGGCTGTTCTTTTGACGGTGCGGTTTTTACAAATCTCAGCGAAGAGCATCTCGACTATCATAAGACCCTGGAGGCTTATTTCGCGGCAAAAATGATTCTTTTCAGGGATTACATGAAGCAGAAATGGTTCGCCGCGGCGAACATTGACGATACATACGGGAAAAGGGTAGGAGAATTCTTTCCCCGGAACGTTTCCTATTTCGGTTCGGGAGAAAGGGATGGAAACGGTGTCCGGGCGACACGTATAAGGAATTCTCTGGCAGGAGCAGAGTTTTCAGTTTCTATTCCGGAAAGCAGGGAAGAAATCCCGGTTTCACTTCCCCTTCCGGGACGGTTCAACGTGTATAATGCCCTCGGTGCAATAACTCTCCTCAAGTCCTTTATAACCGATATACATGCCCTTACGGGCGCACTCCGGACGATGCCCCAGGTTCCGGGCAGGCTTGAAAAATATTACCTTTCAAATGGAGTCTGCGTGATCATTGATTTCGCACATACTCCAACAGCGCTTAAAAACGTTCTGGCGGAACTCAGGTCATTATGCAGCGGATCGCTTTTTGCCGTATTCGGCCATGGAGGGGAACGGTTCGAGGCGAACAGGTTCTCTCTCGGAGCAGTTGCCGCGGAATTCGCTGACAGAATAATCGTTACCATGGACAACCCCAGAAGCGAAGATCCTGAAAAAATCGCCATGCAGATACTTGAAGGGGTGAATTCCCGGGGAAATCCTCCGGATACTTCGGTGGTGATCCAGAGAAAAGATGCCATCAGAACCGCGCTTGATGAGGCCGGAGCGAATGACGTCGTGGCAATAACGGGCAAAGGGCCTGAGAAGTATCTTCATATCGGCTCCGATTTCATCCCGTATTCTGATAAACAGGCTGTGCTGGAATGGACGGCGGAGAAGGGGCTGACCTGGAAATGAACAAACGATCATTCATCGCGGAACTTGCAGGCAGACGATTGAAGGGTCCGGATGGGCCGGGACCCCGAGCCTTTCTCGCGGACAGCCGCCTGGTGAGGCCCGGAGACGGTTTCGTTGCATTCAGGGGAGAAAACACTGATGGCCATGAGTTTATTTCCAGTGCCGTTGCAAACGGCGCCTCGCTCATAATATGCGAGGACGATTCGAGGATACCTGAGGGAGTTGCCTCGATCCGCGTGGAAAATACCTATGAATCTCTCCCGGTCATGGCGAAAAAAAGGCTTGCCATGCAGCCTCAAACGGAAGTAATTGCGATAACGGGCAGCGTAGGGAAAACGACGACGAGAGAGTTTCTTGTGCGCTGTCTTTCCCCGTCGTTCAGGGTGCATTCTGCCGGGCACAGTTATAACACCCTTATCGGGTGCGCGATGACTGTTCTTTCTCTTCCCGTGGACGCTGAGGTGCTCGTCCTTGAGATGGGCACTAACCACCCCGGCGAAATAAGGGAGATGGTGAGTTTCTTTCCTCCCACCCTGTCGGTCGTAACAGAAGTTGCACCTGCGCACCTTGAGGGTTTCGGGTCCATTGAGGGAGTACTGGAAGCGAAAATGGAGATCACGGATTCGGAAAGGATAAAGGCTTTCTTTTTCAACGGTGACAATCCTCTTTTAAGAAAAAGCGCAGCTTCAAGATCTGGAATGCTCAACTATTCGGTGGGCTTCGGGAAGAGCGATTTTCAGGTGCAGGGTCTTGAATTTCAAGTAGAAGCAAACAACCCAAGGCTTTCCTTCGACTTCAAATACCCCGGAGGCAGCTCGTTTATCCAGGCTCAAACTTTCGGGGCCCACAGTGCGTATGCGCTGGCCTTTGCCCTCGGCGTCTGTTTTTATCTCGGCGCGTCCCGGGAGAAGGCAATCGCGGCGATCGAGAATGCACAGTCACTCGAGGGTCGGGGAAGAATCCTGACGCTTTCCCCGGGGATCACGCTCATAGATGACTCGTATAACGCCAACCCCTCATCTCTGTCCGCTTCCCTGTCCGCTGCGTCTTCAATTTCTGCGGGAAGACGTTTTGCAGTCGTCGGGGAAATGCTTGAACTGGGTGAAAAAGGCCTGGAGTTCCATAAAAAAATTCTTCCGCTGTTCTCTCCGTTTGATAAGGTTTGGCTTGTGGGGAACATGTGGAAGGAAGTTTCAAAAAAAGTCAGCCTCGGCGAAAACCTTGTTCTCTGGAATGAAGTACCGAAGCTGGGAGAATTCCTGTCCGGTGAACTGCGGAAAGGGGACGTTCTTCTCGTCAAAGGCTCCCACGGGAATCGGCTGGACCGGATAGTGTCCTTCCTTGCGGGAGGAATTTTACAATGAAATTTGTCATTGTATTCCTGTCTGCATTGTTTTTTGAAGTGTTCCTCCAGTCCCGCTGGATAAGCGCCATGAAAAGATGGCGCGTGAATCTCATTCAAAAAGCCTATGGGCCGCAAAGCCACATTGAGACGAAATCCTCGACTCCGTCCATGGGGGGCGTGGTTTTCACCGCAGTGGCCCTTTTCAGCGCTATTCTCATAGGAGTCCTTACCCCCGGAGGGTGGGATGAACTTGCGGCCTTCTGGTTTTTCCCTGCAGGTGCTGCTGCGATCGGCTTTATCGATGACTGGTTAAAATTCAGGATGAAATCAAGCGAAGGATTCCCCAGCCTTTACAAATTGGGGGCCCAGGTGCTTTTTGCTGTACCGTGGTGCATTTGGATGTCTCTTTCAAAGGGCGGCATAAGCCTGTGGCCCGGCATGATCCTCCCGATATGGATATCGGTTCCCATGACCGCGTTTCTGGCCATCGGCATGCTCAATGCCGTAAACGTTACAGACGGTCTCGACGGGCTTGCGGCAGGTGCAGGGGTTATTTCCATGGCAGGATCTCTTGTCTGGCTGCCTTTGGCTGATGCCTTCTTTTATTCGGGGCTTGCCGGCATTTCTATCTATACAGGGTTTCTATGGCACAACGCCCACCCGGCGAAAATTTTTATGGGGGATGTGGGTTCTCACTTCCTTGCCGGCCTGATCGTAAGCCTTGCGGTCTGCGGTGATTGCCTCGCTGCAGTAATCCCCCTTGGTTTTCTCTTCGGAATCGAGATCCTGTCGGTTTCCGTACAGCTGATCGCTATCTACGGATTTAAAAAGAAAGTATTTCTGATGAGCCCCATTCATCATCATTTTGAGCTTTTGGGGTGGGGTGAGACGCAAATAGTGACCCGCTTTCTCGTGATCCACGGTGCGGGGTTGACCGTTGCGGCTGCGCTGCTTTCAGGGGTTTTCGGCGGCTGATCCGCAGCCGGAGAATGCCAGGATGTGGAGATGGAGATAATGTCCGGGAAAACATTGAAGGGAAAAAGAATCACCGTCATAGGTGCAGGGATCAGCGGAATCGGGCTTGCTTCCCTCGCTGCAAGGCTGAATGCTTCTGTTTTCGTTTCTGAGAAAAAAGAGATAGACGGAGAGACGGGGAGGGTGCTTCAGTCCTGCGGAGCCGATTTCGAAGGAGGAGGACATTCCGGGAAAGCATTTGAAGCGGACCTTATAGTGCTTGGTTCCGGCATACCTCCGAAGGCGCCGGTAGTGCTCGAGGCACTGAAAAAAGGAGTTCCTCTCTGCGGGGAACTGGATTTTTTGTCCCCCTATCTCGAGGGAAAAATAATCGGCGTAACGGGAAGCAATGGCAAGAGTACGACCACATCGCTGATCGGCCATCTTCTTGGAAAGGCGGGGTACTCCGTCTCTGTTTCCGGGAATATCGGGTCGTCACTGGCGGATGCGGCTCTGCGGCCATGGGATTATATCGTTATTGAACTCAGCAGTTTCCAGCTCCATTGGAATACATCCCTTTCCTGTGACGTTGCGGTCGTGACGAACCTGGCCCCGGATCATATTGACTGGCACGGGAGTTACGAGGAGTACGTGAAGTCGAAGGCCAAAATATTGTGGACCCTTAAGCCGGAAGGAGCTGCCGTATTCCAGGAACGCGACAGGGAGCTTCTCGGAACCGGCAATTGTCCGGGAAGGACAGTAGGATTCAGGTGGAGCAGCGATGCCGGGGGAAGCTCTGAAACGGAAATTATCGCCGATGAAACCGGAAAAGCTGTTTTTTTAATCTCAGCTTCGGGAAGTGAGAAGTTATTTGATTTTGATTCGCTGCCCCTCATCGGCAAGCACAATATAGAAAACGGAGCAATGGCGGCAGGCGTATTGAAGCTTCTCAAGATAGGCGGAGAATACGACAGGTATTTTACGGATTTCAGAGGACTGCCCCACAGGTGCGAAAAAGTGGCAGAAATCCACGGAATCCTGTATATCGACGATTCAAAAGGTACGAACGTCGCATCAACGGCGACGGCGCTTGGTTCAATCCCTGGACGAAAGGTCATTATACTCGGCGGTCAGGGGAAGGGAGAGGATTACGCACCCCTTGCCGAAGCGGTGAAAAAAGAGGCTTCTGCAGCAGTCGTGATGGGGGAGGAGCTGCAGAAGATCTCTGATGCCCTGAAAAAGGCCGGCTTCAACCAGGTTATCGAAGCCTCGGGAATGGAGGATGCTGTGGCGAAGGCATCTTCGGCACTGCAGGGAAAAGGTGTCGTCCTGCTTTCCCCGGCCTGTACAAGCTGGGACATGTACCCGAACTATAAAAAACGCGGGGAGCATTTCAGAAATATTGTCCTCGGCATGGAGAGATAGACGATGAGATCAGACGGTGTAATGATTCGGGAAAATGAGGTCAGAAGAACAGGCGTGGATCCGCTTCTTTGGATCATCCCCCTTTTGCTGTCGTTTTTCGGGATCATGATGATCTTTTCTCTTACGTCCCATACGTCGCTCGAGGAGTACGGCTCCCCATTCGCCCTCGGGCTGAAGCAGCTTCAATGGCTTTTTGTGGGTCTTGGGGGGATGCTTTTCATGTATATGATTCCCCTGGCTTTCTGGAAAAAATACAGTGGTGTCATATGGCTTTTCGCACTTGTTCTGCTGATTCTCACCCTTATACCCGGAATCGGGATAAAAGCGGGCGGGGCGCGACGGTGGCTCGGGTTCGGAGGTCTTCGCTTTCAGCCTATAGAGATGCTCTCTCTGGCCGTAGCAGTTCATCTTTCGAGGCTTCTGAACACGTCGGAAAAAAGAGGCCTTTCAGCCTTTTTCACCGTGACGTCTCCGGTCCTTTTTATTTCGGTGCTTCCGCTTCTTTTCCAGCCGAACATGGGAGGGACGATACTCATTTTCGGACTTGTTATGGCAATCCATGTCAAATGCAGAGGGTGGGGATGGCCCATTCTTTTCGGCGGTACGGGTTTCTCGGTTTTCTTCATGCTTATTCTGAAGGAAGGATACCGGCTCAGGAGGTATATCGCATTTCTTGATCCATGGGAACAGCCACTGGACAGCGGTTTCCAGGTTATCCAGGGCCTGGTGGCTTTTTCCAACGGGGGGCTTTTCGGGGTAGGAATCGGCAAGGGGCTCCAGAAACTGAATTATCTTCCGGCAGCCCATACGGATTACATTTTTGCGACCATCGGGGAAGAATTTGGATTCATCGGGACATTCGCGGTTTTATTTTTCTTCCTGCTATGGACGGTACGGGCATGTGCGGCATATAAGGACGCTTCCGATCCGTTTCTTTCGACCCTTGTGTGGGCAGTCTCCATTTCTGTTCTCATACCCATGTTCATTAATCTCGGCGGTGTGCTAAAGCTTATGCCTCTAACGGGGATTCCTCTCCCGTTTATCAGTTACGGGGGCAGTTCCCTCCTGTTTATGTGGGCCAAGATCGGCCTGCTCATGAGAGTCTGCAGGGAGGTGAGCCTGCAGTGACCCGTTTATGTATTGCAGCCGGAGGAACGGGAGGGCATATTTTTCCTGCCGTTGCTTTCGCGGAATGGATTCTGTCCCATGAGCCTGGAGTATCCATATCCTTTGTCTGCGGTTCCAGGCCTATGGAGAAGGAGATGTACGCTTCAAGAGGCTTTGTGCCCCTATGTCTGCCCCTGAGCGGCTCACCGTTCGGAGCTCCCGGTTTTGTCGCCTGTCTCAGGAGATGGAAAGAGACCGTTTCATCGTGGTTTTTCTTCAGGAATTTCCTCAGAGAGGAGGAATGTGATTGCTGCGTACTTTTCGGCGGATACGTTTCCTTTATTCCTCTGATGGCGTGTCATGTAAGAGGAATACCGACGGTGGTCCACGAGCAGAACGGGGCAGCCGGGAAAATTACCCGTATCGCCTCGAGATTGGGCAAGACGGTTGCCTCGGGATGGAATGTCTGTCGTCCGTTACAATCGGGACGGTTTGTTCCCACGGGAATTCCCGTGAGATCCTTTGAACAAAAAAAACGCGAGGAAGCATGGAATCGACTGACAAAAGGCAGACCATACACGAAAAATAATATTATAGGAGTCCTGGGCGGTTCCCTTATGAGCGAACGGCTGATACAATTATTAGGATGTGTGGTTCAGGATATGGAGTCGCAAAAGCTTACATATCTTTTGCTTGGTGAGCCAAATGTGCGTATGAGTGATGATTTTTTTACACAGCATCCTGAAAATGCCGTCTTTTTGGGAAGGCAATGGGATATGTCAGACTTCTATTCCGTTATTGATGCAGCTGTAGCGAGGGGAGGGGCTTCCACCCTTTCCGAGCTCATGGCATGGAAAATACCTTCAGTCATCATCCCATGGAGGGAAGCTGCGGACAATCACCAGGAAAAGAATGCCGAGTGTTTCGTAAATATGGCCGCAGGAGAAATGTGGCGGGAGGATGACCCGCTTGATGACCTGCGGGATAAAATTTTGCGTGTCCTCCGGAACATAAATGAGCGTGAGAAGATATTTTCGGAGGGGGATGAGTCTGAGCGTTTGTGGCGGCTTATCTCGTCCAGTACTGGAAGGGAGATAAATTATCGTGGATAACTTCATTAAGGGCGTAAAGGGAATACGTCGGATCCATCTCATGGGCATAGGCGGAGCGGGGATGAGCGGGCTTGCCCTCCTCCTGGCGGAGTTGGGCTTTGAAGTCAGCGGATGCGATATGATCCATACCTCCTATGTAGATAAGGTTCTCAAGGAAGAGATAGCTGTAGTATTGGGACACGGACGCGGACACATGGACAAGTTTCTTCCGGACCTGCTGGTGTACAGCAGCGCTATTCCCGATGACAACGAGGAGATAAGAGCCGCGCGGGAAAAGGGAATTGCCGTTGCGAAAAGAGGCGAAGTGCTGAGCTGGATCTTCGATTCAAGGTTCGGCATAGGGATTGCCGGAACGCACGGAAAAACGACAACATCCTCCATGATCGCGCTTATACTTGAACAGGCCGGACTTCACCCGACGCTCGCCATAGGCGGGGAACTGTGTGATATAGGTGTCAACGCCAAGCTTGGCGACGGAAAATATATGGTGGCCGAGCTCGATGAAAGCGACGGTTCCTTTGAAAAGTTCCATCCCGATATTGCCGTTGTGACGAATGCGGACTGGGATCACGTTAATCATTATCCTACCTTTGACAGTGTGCTCGATGCTTTTACCCGATTTACATCAAACCCGAAAGACGGCGGCCTGCTGGTTTTATGCGCTGAAGATACAGGGCTTGGGAAAATAATGGCAAAGGGTCCCCTTCCCAAAAAGACGATCACCTACGGTTGGGGAGCCGGCTGGACATGGGGCGCCTTCAACGTACGGCACATTCACGGCGGGGGAGTGTTTTTCTCACTCGCCCATGAAGGTGCCCACGTAGATGATATCGAGCTCTCGGTATCCGGGGACCACAACGTTCTCAACGCCCTTGCCGCCTGTGCGGTAGCCCAATACATCGGAATCCCCTTCCCGATGATCAAGAAGACGCTCAGGGAATTCAAGGGTGCAAAAAGACGCCTGCAGCACATGGGATGCGTCAACGGCATCGAAGTGTACGATGATTACGGACATCACCCGAGAGAGATCGCGGCGACACTTGGTGCTGTGAGCAGAATGTTCCCCGAGAAGAGGATCCACGTCGCTTTCCAGCCTCACCGGTATACGCGGACACAGGCCCTGTACAGGGAGTTTGCTTCCGTTCTTTCCGCTGCTGACACAGTGGTTCTTCTCCCGGTATACCAGGCTGATGAAGAGCCGATTGCGGGAGTATCCTCAGCCCTTATAGAGGATCACCTCGAGAAACAGTCGGGTGTGGAAAGCGTGCTCTGTTCCTCTTTTGAGGAAGCCGCTTCCGAACTGGAGCGGAGGTCTGAACCCGGTGACCTGATCCTCACCATCGGGGCGGGGGATATCAGCAACGTAGGAGAGTTGTTCATTGAAAAAATTCGTTCGGAGGCTGTGCATGTCTGACCGATGCTGAGAGGATCCATCCGGTGCATTTTCTTTCCCCGGACGGACGGTAAGCATGTCCTCTCCATTTGTCTGCAGAAAGTAATTTTATGGGAAAATTTCTTTTTTTCCTGTTGTTAACGGCTTTTTTTGCGGGTGCGGCAGTATCAACCGAGGGGTATTTCCAGTTTTTCAGCCTCCACGGCCTTGTTATAAGGGCAGAAGATCCGGTGGCTGAATCGTTTTTCTGGAAGAATATCAGTCCGGATGAGCTGCGTTTCTGGCCCCTTTTTTTGTGGCGAACCGATGAACTTAAAAAAAAGATAGAGACTGAGTCGCCGCTGTCCCTGAAGCTCACAGGGAGCGGGATATTTCGCTTTTATGCCGAACTTTTGCCGCTGCAGCCCTGGATCCTTGTGCACTGGAAAGACAAAAATTTTTACCTTACAAAAGACGGCCTTATCTGGGATGCGGGACACATTCTGAACAAATCTCTCTCGGGAATAAAAGATCCTGAGGGGCCTCCTTTTTTCCTTGCTGATGACCTTCCTTCGCCGTCGCAGGATCCGGAAGGGGAAAATCTCGTAATGAAATCGGTTCTTCCCGTGGATTTTTTTGCCGATTGGGTGGAGGGACTTGAAACAAGCGGCTGGATGCCTCATACTGAAACCGTGGAGGTCTCAAGAAGGGAAGGGCGGTATCTTCTCAGCTTGAATCTGAAAATTCGCAGCAGGACCGTACGCATTCTTCTCAGGGGAGATGTGCCGCGGTGGAAAGATCTTTCTTCCGCCGTCTCCCAAATTCTTCATCAGTTACAATTTTCTGGTGAAAACATTATAATAGATACCACATACACCGACAGAATAATTGTCCGTAATGTGGAAGGCGGCGGTCAGGAAGGGAGCGGGAAATAAGTGTACAAAGAGCCGGAAATACTAGTCGGGCTGGACCTTGGTACGAGCAAAATCGCCGTTGTCGTGGCGGAAAGGGATTCCCGTTTCCAGGAAGCTCAAATTATCGGGGTCGGGTACGCTCCGTCTCAGGGAATACGAAAAGGCCTGATCATAAACCTTGAACAGGCTGTCCGTTCAGTGAGACATGCCGTAAAGGACGCAGAAAACATGGTTGGGTTTGAGATATCCGAGGCTACTGTATCCTTCAGCGGCATTGATGTCGCGTCGGTCACGTCCCGGGGCATGATTTCTCTCGGCAGGACACCAAGGCAGGTCTCCATCTCCGATGTGGAGCGGGTTATCGAGGCCGCTCAAAGTGAACTTTCCATTCCTTCGAACCGGGTGACCCTACACACTATCCCTGTGAAGTATTCCATCGACGGAAACTCCGGAATTGATGACCCTCTTGGAATGACCGGCATACGTCTTGAAATGGAACTCCAGTCGGTAATCATACCGACGACGGTGGTCCAGAATATCATCAACTGTGTTGAGACCGCAGGCGTCGAGGTTAACGGTCTTGTCATCAAGTCCCTTGCAAGCGCACTTGGGGCCCTCACTGACGAGGAAACCCGCGCGGGTGTGATCTCTCTCTGCATCGGAGGAGGAACAACCGGCGTGGCACTGTATACCGACGGAAGGCCTGTTAAGCTGTCCATAATCCCCATAGGCGGGGATCACATCACCAATGATCTTGCCTACGTCATGAAAATTCCCATCAGCAAGGCTGAAGAAATCAAAAAAATGGTTTCGCTCGCTCCTGAAGGAGATGAAGAGGAGCTTGACGTGAATGTACGGGGAAAGACGAAGACATTCAATATCCGTGAAGCCTCAGAAGTTGTCAACTGCAGGCTTGAAGAACTTTTTGGAGAACATGTGATCCACCAGCTTTCGGACTATACGCTTCATATGTTCCCGGCAGGTGTTGTTTTATCAGGCGGTGTGGCAAAAACCCCGGGGATCGAATTTTTCGCCTCGGAACTTATGAACCTGCCCGTCAGGATCGCTGAGCCCCTTGACATGTACCAGATGCCTCCTGGCAGGAACGACTGCGAATATACGACTGTTGCAGGAATTGTCCGATACATGACAAGCAAGGAGAGAAATCCGTACCGGTTTATCGAGACACCGATCTCGCAGCTTCGGTCCGGATCATCATTCGGCCCTTTACAGCCTCCGCCCGGCAAGAATGCCCGAAAGCCGGCAAATCTCTCAAGGGAAGGGTTTCGTGGGGTTGTAGAGTATATAAAAAAATCAGTAAAGGAGCTTTTCTAGGTGCCGCATTCCGCATTTGGGGAGGAAATGAATATGGAGCACGTATTTCAGGTTAATGACACTCCGAGGCCCCACCGGGAGGAAATCAAGGTTATCGGCATTGGAGGCGGAGGCGGAAACGCCCTGAACCACATCATCAGAAGCGGAGTTTCCGGCGTTCATTTTATCGCGGCGAATACAGACGTGGGTGCTCTGCAGCTGTCACAGGCTCCGACGAAGGTAACCCTCGGCGAGAAACTAACGAAAGGTCTTGGCGCTGGTTCGGACCCTGAGGTAGGGATGAACAGCGCGAAGGAATCGGTCGACAAGATCCGGGAAGTGGTAGCGGGGGCAGATATGGTGTTTCTGACGGCCGGAATGGGCGGAGGAACCGGGACCGGGGCATCCCCCATAATTGCTGAAGTCGCCAAGGAATCCGGCGCCCTTGTGGTGGCGGTAGTGACCTTTCCCTTCTCCTTCGAGATGAACAGGAGGAGAAAGCAGGCAATGACAGGGATCGCCACCCTCAAGGAGAAGGTGGACGCACTTCTCGTAGTGGAAAATGACCGGCTGCTGGAACTGACCGATGAAAAAACAAAACACGCTGATGCCTACCGGCTTGCGGACGAGGTGCTCCGCCAGGCAGTCCAGGGGGTTACCGACCTTATACTGAAACCGAGCCTCATCAACGTAGACTTTGCAGACGTGCGGACCGTGATGCAGAACGCAGGTTCCGCCATTATGGGAATCGGCGTCGGAGAAGGGGAGAACAGGGCGGAAGCTGCTGCAAAGACGGCAATCAAGTCGCCCCTCATGTCCATACCCATGAAGGGCGCAAAAGGCATTCTCTTCAATATTACCGGCGGGACCGATCTCGGCATCCATGAGATTAGGAAGGCAGCCCAGATCATAACTGAAACAGCGGATGAAGACGCCATAGTCATCTGGGGCCATACTGTCTCGGAGGAGATGTCGGACAAGATCCAGATCACGGTTATCGCCACGGGCTTTTCCTCTGAAAAGGAGAAGCGTACAGTAACCAATTTCAAGGCTGCCCCGAAAGCGAAGCCCATGGGAGTCGTACTGGAGGAGACGGAAATGCTTACTGCCCAGGACGAGGACCTTTTTACAATGAGCGGTGTTCCCAAGAACCCGTACGATATACCGTCGATCCTCCGCAAGAGCCAGAAAAACGACAAGTAGCGCTTTTGAGGAAGATATCCTTGTAACAGATTCCTGGGGCAGCGGGCTGCCCCGATCAGGATCAGTGTGCTGAAGGCAGGAGTCTTGCAAAGGATTCCTGCCTTTTTGTCTGACAGGAAGCTATGATCCGGAATATTTTTCGCACGTTTGAACTCAGCATCAGGAAATGGACAGGGGAGGGATTGAAATGTCCACAAGAGAGAGCAGAAGGCTCAAGGAAAAGAGATCCATCATTCCTTTCGGGGATATAATGCTCCCTGTAATCGGCCTTGTGGCGGTCGGCCTCCTTATCGTAGGAGTGAAACTGTTTTTTCTTTCAGGGCCGAAAGCGCCTTCGTATTCGCCTGTTTCGCAGCAGCCTCCGGCGGCCCGCCAGGAAGTGCCCCCTAAAGCGGAGGCGGTTCCCACAGAACAAGTGGCCTCAAGACCGGCGCATCAGGCTGCTCCGGAAAAAGAACCCGTTCTTGCCGCACCGGTCGGCGGACAGGCTGCCGCACCGTCGGCAACATCGCCGGCCAGGACTCAGACAAATGAAAACACAACGGCAAGACCTGTTAAACAGCCGGAGCCGGCCAGGAAACCGGAGCCTGCCGCACCTCAGAAACCAGCCCCTCCGACAAGCAGCAGCAAGTGGGGGGTGCAGATAGGTGCCTTCACGACGAACAGCCGTGCTGAAACGGCCAGGCAGGAAGCAATCAAGGCGGGATATTCACCGGTGATCCGGACGGCGGTCGTAAAGGGAAAGACCTACTACAGGGTCGTCGTTCCCGCGGGCAATGAACGAAGGGACGCCAACGAACTCTCAGAAAGACTGAAAAAATCCGGTTTTCCCATATACGTGGTCTCGATGTGACCCCGTTACTAAAGGAGAATACAATTGGCTGGGTTTGTTGAAGATCTTACCCCGAGGGAAGATGCCCTTTCCCTTGTTTCATCGTCACTTGGCTTCCCATGGGGCATCCGTGGAGGCAATAATGTCCTGTCTGTTCCCGGATGCAGGATCCTGAAGGAAATTGTGTCCGGCGAAGACTTCCCCCCCTTCCCGAGGAGCACCAGGGACGGTTATGCCGTCCTCAGTTCCGACTGCTTCGGAGCAAGCCCCGGCAATCCGGCGTTCCTTCGTCTTGCAGGTGAAGTTCCCATGGGACTACCCCCATCTTTTCGGCTGAATGCAGGCGAATGCGCCATCATCCACACGGGCGGCATATTGCCTGAAGGAGCGGATTCGGTGGTGATGATGGAGGACACTGATTCAGCCGGTGACTGGGTTGAACTTAAAAACGCAGTACAGAAAGATGACAATATCGTTTCCCGCGGGGAAGAGTTTTCCCGGGGAGATGTGCTCCTTCAGGCAGGAAGAAAGATTGATTTCCGGACTTCCGGGCTGTTGTCCATGGCAGGTGTTCTGGAAGCGGAATCAGCCGGCCTGCGTGTGGGGATAATAAGCACGGGAGATGAAATCGTCCCGCCCGGGACCATGCCCCTGCCGCCGGGTAAATTCCGTGATGTCAATTCCGCGCTTCTGACTTCCCTGATCGGGGGTGAAGGGTACCAGGTCTCCTATTACGGAATAGTTGAGGATTCCAAAAACGCCCTGGCTTCGATGCTGGAAAGAGCACTCGCTGAATGCGGCACGGTGGTGATCAGCGGAGGGTCCTCGGTAAGCATGAGAGACCACTGTTCCTCTATTCTTGAGAATCTTCCCGAACCGGGTCTTATGATAAGGGGAATCCTTATGTCGCCGGGAAAACCGACTCTTATCGCAGGCCTGAAAGACGAGAAAAAACTCGTTCTCGGTCTTCCCGGGCATCCCTTTTCCTGCTTTATTTCCGCCTACACGGTCCTTCTGCCGCTGCTGAATGCGCTGATATGGGGGAAACCCCTGGAATCGTGGCGGAAAATCTTCCTTCCCTCTGAAGAGACGGTATTCGGACATTCGGGAATCGAGGAATTCGTTCCGTGCGTTCTGAGGGAGGGCAGAGTGTTTCCCTATCCTGTAAAGTCCTCTTTCTCGAAGGCGCTTGCTCTTTCTGACGGACTGTACAGGCTCCCGGCATCACAGGAGACAATACGCAGCGGTGAGGAGGCGGAAATATGGCTTTGGTGAAAGAGAATCTGCATGTCACTCTCGCGAGAGCATGGGAAATACTGGAAGAAGAATCTTTTCCTCTCGGCGCCGAATCGTGCCCGGTCCAGGAGGCCTTCGGGAGGATCCTTGCGGGTGACGTCGTCTCCAGGAGAAATGTGCCTCATTATAATGCATCGGCTATGGACGGCTACGCTCTTTCTTCACGGATGACGGCAGGTGCGTCCCAGTCGACCCCCCTGTCCTTTGCACCCGAAGATGCCGTCTGGGTCAATACCGGGGGAGATTTGCCCCCGCAGTTTGACTGCATCGCCATGGTCGAAGACACTTCCACAGACAGGGAGACAGGAATGGTTATTCTCGCGAAGTCCCTTGTAGCGGGAGAAAATGTCAGGCCGCTCGGCGAAGATGTTTTCTGCGGGCAGGTGATCGCAAGGGAGGGAGATACAGTATCCCCTGCTCTTGCTTCACTTCTTGCAACTGCCGGGGTCCCGGAGGTGAATGTCCTTGCTGTCCCTAAGACCCTTTATATCCCCACGGGTGATGAAATTATTCCCCTGGAGGAATGGCTTCCCATGGACTTGCCGCCTTCAGGGAAAGTCGGGGAGAGCAATTCGCTCCTCGTCAAAGGGTATTTCACCCGGTGGGGCTTCCCTCTGGATATAGCTCCCTGCCTTCCTGATGATCCGGCTGTTCTGAAACAGTACCTGTCCGAAAAGGCTCCCCTCTACGACCTGCTCCTCGTAGGAGCAGGATCGGCAAAAGGTGAGCGGGATCATACCTTCACCGTACTTGAACAGATAGGGCGGCCGCTCTTCAGGTGGCTTCTCATGAAGCCGGGACGGCCTGCATCCGTGTCGAAGGCAGGTAAATGCACGATCATTAATCTTCCCGGATTCCCCATGTCCAATGCGGTGATTCTCTGGTCTTTGGTATTCCCTGCACTGAACCTTCTGCAGAAGGGCTCTTTCGACAGGGAAAGGGCAATTCCGGATGCTCTCGGCGCAGTCGGCTCGGGTACGGCTTCCCTTCTTACGGGCTGTTCTTCATCCTATGGCAAGGAGGAATGGGTGCGCCTGAAATGTGTTGAAATAAACGGGGAGAAAAGAACATATCCTCTTCCTTCGGGTGCGAGCGCTCTTTGGTCGCTTTCCGAATCCGACGGGATCGCCCTTCTTCCCCTTGAGGCCGCTGAACTGCCTAAAGGAAGCAGCGTCAGCCTGTGGTTCCTGAGGCAGGTTCCCTGGGAGCGGAGGATTCTGTTCCAGGGATCGAACGATCCTGCCTTTGAGAGAATAACGACCTTTGTCAAGCAGGCAGGGGGAGAGTTGATTGCCCGTTCTGTCGGCAGTCTCGGAGGACTGGCCGCGCTCTCGAGAGGTGAATGTCATGTTGCCGCGTGTCACCTGCTCAACAGCGAAACAGGAGAGTACAACTCTTCCTTCATACGGGAGCTTTTCAAGGATAATATAGAGAACCTGGTCCGCAGGCTTGTTTTTTACAGGCAGCAGGGGATCATGATTACAAGGGGAAATCCGAAAGGCATACTTTCAGCTGCTGACCTCGGGAGAGAGAACGTCTCCATCGTCAACCGGCAACCGGGTGCAGGCACAAGAGTGCTTCTGGATTATCTCCTCAGGCAGGAAGGAATTTCCCCCGGTATGGTACGGGGGTACGAGAACCAGAGCGCCACCCATTTCGATGCCGGGAACAAGGTCCTGCTGGGTTTCGCCGATGCCGCCATGGGTATCAAATCAGTTGCGGATGCGCTTGGGCTCGATTTTATTCCTGTTACGGAGGAACCATACGAGCTGGTGTTCCCCAAATCTTTTGAAGATCACCCGGGTATCCGGGCGCTTCTGAGCGCTCTTGATGATGGAGGGTGGAGAGACATGGTGGACAGGATGGGGGGCTACAGATGGCCGGAATAATGCAGGACCCTTACGGGCGGATACTCGAATACGTCCGCATTTCGGTGACGGACAGGTGTAATTACCGGTGCCGCTACTGCATGCCTTCCGAAGGTGTGGAATGGATTCCCCACGAAGAGATTATGTCGTACGAGAACATACTGTTTCTCTGCCAAGTTTTTGTGGAGCTCGGGGTAAAGAAAATCCGGTTTACAGGAGGGGAACCCTTTGTGCGAAAGGGTTTTGTGCCTTTCCTGGAGGAGGTCCGGGAGAAGCTTCCCGGACTCCGCATCGCAGTGACCACCAACGGCACAATGCTGGAGGAAACCGCAGGCCGTCTTTCGGGACTCGGGCTTGAATCCGTGAATGTGAGCCTTGACACCCTCGACCCGGAAAGATTCCGTCATGTCACAGTGACGGGAGACCTGGAAAAGGTCATTCGGGGGATCGATGCACTCTGTGCTGAAAAAAATGTCCCGGTGAAGATCAACACCGTGGCAATGAAACATTTCAACGATGATGAGGTCCCATTGCTCGTAGGATTTGCACGGGAAAGGAACATTCTGGCCCGGTTCATAGAATTTATGCCCCTTGACAGGGATGTCTGGTCACAGGACAAGTATATTTCCGCACGGGACATTCTTTCCCTTCTTCCTGTCAGGGAACTCTGGCATCCGTGTCCTTCCGCGGGAAATTCGGATGTCTGCGGCCCGTCACGGTATTACCGGAACGCGTCGACTGGCCAGAAGGTGGGGGTAATATCCGCCGTTTCGGAACACTTCTGCCTTTTATGCAACCGCCTTCGGGTCACTTCCGTCGGGGTTGTTCGTCCCTGCCTCTTCGGAAATTTCGGTGTTCCGGTTATTGAAGCCCTGAGGAAAAAAGACCGGAACTCATTGAAAAAGCGTATTCTTGAAGCTGTGGCTGCAAAACCCCGGAGGGGAGAGACGGGCATCCCCAGCGGGGATGGTTTGTGTGAAGAACGACATATGTCCCAGATCGGAGGATAAATCATATGGTTCATGACCCTGTTCCCGCAGGAGAACACCTCTCGCACCTTGATGAAGAGGGCAGACCGAGAATGGTAGACGTGAGCGGCAAGGCCGAAACATACCGTACGGCTGTAGCTGAAGGGTACGTCGTCCTGGATGAGGCTGTCTGCGCCTGCCTCGCTGAGGGAAGAAATTCAAAGAAGGGTGATGTCTTCCGTATCGCTGAAACTGCCGGAATAATGGCTGTAAAAAAGACCCCGGAACTGATCCCGCTGTGCCATGGGATACGGATCGAAAAAACAGAGATACGGTGCTCCCTTGACGAGGGGGAAAAAAAGGTCTGTATCCGCTGTACGGTAGCCGCGAGAGATGTGACCGGGGTTGAGATGGAAGCATTGACCGGAGTTTCGGCTGCAGCTCTCACAGTGTATGATATGTGCAAGGGAATTTCGAAGAATATGGTGATACAGGACATCCGGCTCCTGAAGAAAACTGGCGGGAAAAGCGGTACCTATACGGCCGGGGGGATGAGTGAAGATGCGGATTCTTGAAATATTGGAGAACGAGGGCGGCAGGCAGTTCGTTCACACCCTCTGCTTTGTCGGCGTGAACGGTGCGGGGAAGACATCCTTCAACGGAACGGAGAGACAATTGTTCCTTCTGTCGCCGGGTGCGGCGGATAGTCTGCCCGATAATTCCTCCGGTTTCGTTGTTTCTGCCCGGGAGTTTTCCCCGAGCGGTTTTTTGTCGGTGCAGGAGTGTCTCTTCCGCATCAGCCCATCTGAAGACCACGGCCTTGCGCTTCTTTATCCGGAAAAGGGCGGATTCATCCCGCTTTCTTCAGCCTGTTCCTTCTTTCACCCGTTCACAGCCGGCATTATCACCGTGAGCGACAAGGGGAGCCGGGGGGAAAGGGAGGACGGTTCCGGTCCTGCCCTTGCCGCGGAAGTGACCGCACTGGGGGCCGACGTTCTGTTCACGTCGATCGTCCCCGATGATCACGCAGTGCTTGTCCCGCTCCTGAAGGAATGGAGCGACGGAAAAGGTCTTGACCTGATCCTGTGCACCGGGGGGACCGGTTTTTCCCCGAGAGATGTAACGCCGGAAGCTCTGGATGCTGTTTGTGAGAGACACGTCCCGGGAATCGGTGAGGCCATGAGGGCGGCATCACTGAAAATTACCCGAAGGGCAGTACTGAGTCGTGCAAATGCCGTGATACGGGGGAAAACACTTATTATTTCCCTTCCCGGAAGCACAAAGGCGGCACTGGAGTGTTTAGCCGCCGTGGCCCCCGCGCTGAGACACGGGATCGAAATACTCTGCGGCCGGGACGGCGAGTGCGGTTCGAATCCGGTCTGACTGCAGAGGCATCCATAAGCGGGAGAGGAGACCATCCGGTGGACACTGAAAACCAGGGCGTCAAAAAATGCGTCATTCTCACGGGGATGTCCGGGGCGGGAAAATCAACGGCCCTTAAAGTACTTGAAGACCAGGGTATGTTCGCCATAGACAACATTCCTCCGGCACTCCTTTCACAGCTTTTGCTGCTCCTGGAAAAACACAGGGCCGCAGTGCGGAACGGGGTTGCCGCTGTTGTGGATGTCCGAGGAGATACGCTCCTGGATGATTTTCCGGCGGCCATTACCGCCCTGAAAGCCCAGGTTCCCGGGGTAAGCATCGTTTTCCTTGACGCATCGGATGAAGTGCTTCTGAATCGGTTCGAGACGACGAGGAGGCGGCACCCACTCGGCGGAGAAGGCAGTTTCCTGGACGGCATAGCAGGGGAAAGGGTACGCCTGAAGCCGATCCTTGAACTTGCGGACATGGTTCTTGATACGTCGGCTCTTTCTTTGCCGGAGATACGGAAAAAACTGCTTTCAAAACTGTGCGGTTCTTCCACTGAGGGGACGATCGTCATTACTTCCTTCGGATTTAAATATGGGGCACCTGCGGACTGCGACTTTTTATTCGATGTCCGTTTTCTGGCCAACCCCTACTATATCCCCTCTCTCCAACTTTTGTCGGGACAGGACATGGCAGTCCAAAACCAAATCTGGAGTTTTCCGGAAGCAGAAGAGTTCTGGGAAAAGCTGGTTCCCTTCCTTGATTTTATCGCCCCTCTTTACCTGGCCGCAGGCAAGCCGCAGCTTCATATAGGGGTCGGATGTACGGGAGGGAGGCATCGTTCAGTCGCGGTGGCAGAGAGAATTTTTTCCTTCTTCAAAGAAGCTTTTCCGACGGCCTGCACTCTGAGGCACCGCGATATCACGAGAGAACAGGGCTGGTGACCATGGACGGAATGCTGAACTACGTATTCGGATTTCTGACAGCCATATTGCTTATTTTCCTTTTCAGGTTGAGGGAACGGCAGGATTTTTCCCGTCTTTCAAGGGCATACAGGAGCAAAAAGGCTGCCATGGCGAGAGCGGTGGAATACCGCCTTTCAATGGGGCCCTACGTTGTCGCTCTGGGAGGCGGGACGGGCCTTTCAACTCTGCTCAGGGGACTGAAGAGCTTCACGCGGAATATTGTCGCTGTGGTGACCGTGACTGATGAAGGCGGAAGTTCCGGGAGGCTGCGTGAAGAATGGGGAGTGCTTCCCCCGGGTGATGTGCGGAACTGCATCGTCGCCCTTGCTGAGAACGACAGCTCACTGAAAAGGCTTCTCGACTTCCGGTTTGATCGCGGAGCCCTTTCAGGGCACAGCCTGGGTAACCTTATGCTCCTTGCTATTTCCGAACAGTTCGGGGATTTCAGGAGGGCAGTGGAGGAAATGAACAACCTTCTCGCGATCCGCGGCCGGGTGCTTCCTGTGACCACAGAAGCGGTCTCTCTTGTTGCCGAAACACGGACGGGCGATAGAATACGCGGGGAACTCGCGATAGCCGATAACGGAAAGAATATTACGGAAATATGGCTTGAGCCGAAAGACTCAAAGCCGCTCAACGATGTGCTCCGTGCCATTGAAGAGGCGGAGGTGATAGTTCTTGGACCGGGCAGCCTGTTCACGAGCGTCATCCCGAATCTTCTTATCCGGACCGTTGCCGAACAGCTCAGGAAATCGGTGGTTCCAAAGGTATATATCTGCAACCTTATGACGCAGCCGGGTGAAACGGAGGGCTTTTCCATCATGGAACACGTGAAGTGGATCGCTTCCGTCATGGGCATGCCTCCGGATTACGTGATCGCAAATTCAGGAAGGTTTCCTCCCCACATACTCGAAAAATACAGCCGCCAGGGAGCGGAACCCCTGTACCTGGATTCCGGGCAGAGGACCAAAATGGAAAACATGGGGTGTACCATAGTGGAGGGGGATTTTGTTCAGATAGCAGACAACTCCCTTATCCGGCATGACGGACAGGCGCTTTCCCATGTCCTCGTTCGCCTCTGCAGGGAACTGAAAGAGGATTGATCCAATGCCTCACAGTTCACGGGGGATGACGCTTTCGTCATCCATGTGGGATGAATGGCTTTCATGCCCTGTGAAAGGGCAAAACGAGGCCCTCGACGAGATACGGGGGATTCTGTGCGGGCTTTCACGGACAGATGACATCGCTGAGGGGACCGGTTTTTCCAGCGGAAGACTATGGGTATTCCGCCGTCTTTCCAGGCTCTGGCCATTGTCGGGAGTTCAGAAAACCCAGGATTTTCCGTCACTTTTGAGCATTCCCCGTTCCATGAAGGGCAGGGTCCTTTTCTATCTGCCTCCATCCCTTTTTCCGCTGATCCTTCCACTTACCGGGGGAGCGGTTTCACTCCGCAAGCCTGACTGGCTCAGGGGGCTGTGGGGAAGCTGCGGAGGACTGTATATACCGAAGACCGGGTATTATTTGAGCTTTCGGGCGGGTAACGAAGAAGTCGAGAAAACAGCCGCTGCAGCCCTGAAAAAAGGCCGTTTTTCCATCGGAAGAAGGCAGATACAGGGGAAATTCGAGATCACCCTCAGAAACCAGGAGGAGATAGTCACGCTGCTCGCGAGGTTCGGTCTTGGACGGACATCACTGGCTCTCGAGGAAAAAGCGATCGTCCGTTCCATGAGGAACAGGGCCAACAAGCTTGTGAACTGTGATGCATCCAATATAAGGAAGTCCCTGGAGGCTGCTTCACGGCAGATGGAGATCGCACGATCAGCCATGGCTCTTCCGGGGTTTGAAGCTCTTCCCTTTACGTTGAAGGAAATGGTCTGTTCCCGTCTTTCGAATCCAAGCGCCACGCTTGAAGAGCTTGGAAAGATGCTTTCTCCGCCTGTGAGCAAAAGTACTGTAAAATATCGGTGGAAGAAGCTTGAAGAAATGGCAGGTTCCCTTGCCTCGAGGAGGGAACGTTTCCCAATACGATAAAGGAGGAGTTTTCGATGAAACTGCGAAGCTTCAGAAAAGAGGACGTCAAGGGGAAAAAAGTATTGTTGAGGGTCGACTTCAATGTCCCGCTGAAAGATGGAAAGGTTACGGACACAACGAGAATAGAGGCTCACAGAAAGACTCTCGAAGCCCTCCTGGAAGCGGGGGCAAAGGTTGCTCTGGCATCTCACCTTGGGCGCCCCAAGGGAAAGCGCGTCCCTGAAATGTCCCTGTCCCTTGTGGCCCCCGAAGCACAAAAACTTTACGGTGTACCTGTCGTCTACTGCGATGAGTGTATCGGCCCGAAAGTGAAGGATGCCATGGATTCTCTTCCGAAAGGCAGTGTGCTTGTCCTGGAGAACCTGAGGTTTCATGCCGAAGAGCAGGAGAACGACAGGTCGTTTTCGGAAAAACTTGCAGCCCCCTTTGATGTGTTCGTCATGGATGCGTTCAGTGCTTCCCACAGGGCTGATGCGTCCACGAACGGAATCACGGAGTTCCTTCCTTCCTTTTCAGGTGCGCTGATTGAAAGGGAAGTCAACATGCTCTCCGCAGTGAGTGAAAACCCTGAAAAGCCATTTGTCATCATTCTCGGAGGAGCAAAGGTTTCGGACAAGATCGGCGTTGTGGAAAACCTTATGGACAAGGCCAGCGCCATACTTATCGGCGGAGGAATGGCCTTCACGTTCCTGAAGGCAAGGGGCGGGAGTATAGGAAAATCCCTCTTCGAGGCGGAAAAGGCGGATTTCGCATCCGAGATGATGAAAAGGGCGGAAAAAGCCGGAGTGGAGATACTGCTTCCGGTGGACGTGGTTGCCGGTCCATCGCCGGACATCGCCACGGGTGAGACTATCGTTCCCGCAGACAAGGTCCCCGATGGAATGATGGGGCTTGATATCGGCCCTGAGACAGCGGCCCTTTTCTCGAAGAAAATTGCTTCCGCAAGGACGGTTCTCTGGAACGGCCCCATGGGTGTTTTCGAGAATCCGGTGTTTGCAGGCGGCACAAAAACTATCGCTGAAGGAGTTGCCGAATGCACCAGAAAGGGAGGCGTTACCGTCGTTGGCGGGGGAGATACCGCTGCTGCGGCAAAACAGCTCGGTTTTGACGGGTCGGTATCCCACGTTTCCACCGGAGGCGGTGCAAGCCTTGAATTCTGCGAAGGCAAGGCGCTTCCCGGGATAACACCGCTGTACATAACGGACTGACAGGAAGGGGAGAGTCCCATGAAAAAGATTTACCTTTACGGAAACTGGAAGATGAATATGCTTCCCTTCGAAGGGGAGGAGTTCTGCAGGACCCTCGGCAATAAAATGCAGGGTGATATTTACAGCAGTGAAATGATCCAGGTGTGCCTTTTCCCGCCTTTTTTAACCATACCAGAGGTCCTGAAAAGCCTCCCTGAAGATGTACCAGCCGTATGCGGCGCCCAGGACGGCTATTTCGAGGACAGGGGAGCGTTCACAGGAGAGGTCTCCATGGACATGGTCAAGGCTGTCGGGTGTTCCCACGTCCTTGTCGGACATAGTGAAAGACGTCACATATTTGGCGAAAGCAACGAAATTGTGGCAAAAAAGCTCGCAAAAGCCATTGAAACCGGATTGAAAACAGTGCTGTGTTTCGGGGAAACTCTTGACGAGCGGGAGTCCGGCAAAACGCTGGCGGTGGTCAGGGAACAGCTTGAGTCTGCATTTGCGGGGCTTGACAAGGATAAGAGCTGCTGCGGGGTCATCCTTGCCTATGAACCCGTATGGGCAATCGGGACGGGTAAAAACGCACGTCCTGAGGACGCCCAGGAAGTATGCGCCTTTGCCGCAAAAATGGCCGGAGACTATTTCGGATCCCATCCGAAAATTCCCGTACTGTACGGAGGAAGTGTCAAAGAATCGAACGCCCTGGATCTGCTTTCCCAGCACGACATCGATGGAGCGCTTGTGGGAGGGGCTTCTTTAAAAGTGGATTCCTTCCTTGGGATTTACGAGAATTACAGAAAGATCTCTGTCTGACAGGGACAGAAACGACTATTACGTAACATAAGATATATTATAAGACATCTTGTTTTAAAAAAAGACGGCCGCCTTTTCATATCGCGGCCGTCTGTATATTTGGTTTCCGGGATCGCTCAGTCGTGATATTCGTAATGATACGTCGGTGCGTCTCCCCAGATTTTTTCGAGCTTATAATGGTCTCTTCCTGCTTTGCTGAAAATATGAATGATGATTTCTCCTGCATCGATGAGACGCCATTGGGAGCTGTCGTTTCCCTCGACCCTGGCCTCGAGCCCCCGATTGTGAAGAGCCTCGACTGCCGCGTCCCTGAGCGTCCCCATGTGAATGTCCGAGTTCCCTGTCACAAGTATGAACGTATCTGATATGGAAACAGAACCTTCAAGGTCCATTGCCAGAATATCGAGACCTCTTTTTGCAGCAAGGGCTTCGTATAGGAACTCGAAATTTTTCAAACGGTTTTCCTTCTTCAATCTTTCACCTTCTTTTACAAAATGGGTGCAAGGCGTTTATCTATTGCCGTGCGAAGCCTTCAATCCTCTTTAAAACACTTTCCCTGTCTTTTCCCATGATAATTGTAACATGAGGGACAGCGCTGCTTTTCGTTATAAGGCGTTTGTCTATGCCCGTGATCTCACCGATGGCCCTGGCAGTCTTCTGGACTGCTTCCGATCCTTTTTCGGGAACATGTATGCTTGTGTACTGGTAGTCGAAATGCTTGGCATTCCCCACGTGGACAATGTCAACCCCGATCTTCTGGAATGTGGTGGCTGCCTCTTTTCCGAGACCGGATACTCCTGCTCCGTTGAGAACCGATACGGGCGTTGAGATGGATGCAAGAAGACCCTGGAGATCCTGCTGATCCCCCGGTGTCCCCTTTTCTTCTTTTTCGCCTTCCTTTTCTCCGGCACTTGCCGAACCGCTGCCCCCGTTTTCCTCCGACATGCCCGAAAGAAGCTCTGAGGCTGCGGTTATATCCCCTACCCAGTAGCTCACGTTGGAGATATATGCCGCTTTTCCGGGAAGGGTGAAGAATTTGAGATTCTCACCCGGAAGGTCAGCCAGGTATGACGCGAGCTGAAGTGCCTGGGCAGGCGTCATGTCCGAGTTCACCATTTCGATGGCTTTTTGGGCAAGTTCCGGTATTTTGGGTATCATGGACGGAGTCTGCAGCTTTTTCAGAACAGCCTTGATAAACTCCTGCTGCCGCTTTACCCTTCCGATATCCCCGAGAGCATCGTGACGGAAACGGACGTAATGAAGGGCCGTTTTCCCGTCCAGCTTCTGGAAACCCCTGGGGATGTTAATGTAGAGTTTGCCGGCGTGATCATTGTAGACCATGCGCCGCTCCACGTTTACATCCACTCCTCCTATAAGGTCTATTATGGACGGGAAGGAGTCGTAATTCACAAGAACGTAGTAGTTCACCGGAAGGCCCAGGAAATTGACGATGGTCTCCCTGAGCATGTCCAGGCCTCCGTATGCATATGCGTGGTTTATCTTGTCCCATCCCTTGGGCAGCTGAACTCTCGTGTCTCTCGGTATGGACATTACCCTGACGATCCTGCGGTCGATATCGATCGTGGCAAAGGCTATCGCATCTGCTCTTCTGCCTCCCTCCACATCATCGATGCCTACGAGCATGATGTTCACTGTTCCCGAGGCTTCGGTGAAAGAGATGGATTCTTTTATCGTCTGCGGTTTCGGATCCACGAAAGTGTGTACGCGCAGAGCAGCACCTGCAAAAGCCGCTGAAACGGCAAGGATAAAAATCAATGCGATTTTTGCGATTTTCATTCGTTCAGACCTCCAGCTTTTTCCGGTAGAGCTCTTTCTTGTATATATACTGCTCCACTGCTTCAGGAAGAAGGTACTTGATGCTCCTTCTTTCCTCTATCCTTTGGCGGATTTCCGTGCTTGAAATCGAAAGAAGAGGAATTTCAAGGGGAATGATCGCCTGCCGTATTTCCGAGGGAAGATTCTCCAGCTTCCTGGGAGAATAGCCGGGCCTGTTGACTGCCACCATCCTGCAGAGGCCGGGCAGGGCTTCGTATTCCTTCCAGGACGTGATGCCGAGCACTGCATCAAGACCCGTTATAAAGAAAAAGGCCACTTTTTCAGGGGCATACCAGTGTCTCATTTCCCTCAGCGTATCCACTGTATGGCTCGGCTCTTTCCGGTCGATCTCTATTCGTGATGGTGTGAATTTCGGGTTGCCGAGAGTTGTGAGAAGCGTCATGACGTATCTGTCTTCAGGGGACGCAGTCTTCCGTTCACGTTTATGGGCCGGGTCGCCCGCAGGAATAAAGATGACCTCGTCAAGCCCCAGCGCAGTCCGGCTTTCTTCGGCTGCAAGGAGATGACCGAAATGGATCGGGTCGAACGTCCCTCCCATAATTCCGATTTTTTTCTGTCCTTTCTCTCTTCCGGTCATGTTCATCCTCTTCTCCCGCGAGTTTCGGATGTTATTCCATGGCCCTGTCAGGCTCGAAATCGAATTCCATGTCCCCTATAAATACTTTATCACCTTTTTGGGCGCCTTTCTCCTCGAGAAGTTCCTCTATCCGGAATTTTTTCACCAGCCGCGCAAACTTCAGGATGGCATCGTCCTGTTCGAAGTCGTACCGCTGCAGTGTCTTCTCAAGGTTGGGGTGCATGACCCTGAAACCTGAACCATCCTGGAGCCGAACTATGGAGACTGGCTCCAGTCTTTTTCTGAATCGAACCGGCTCTTCCGGATGAGGTTCAATGAGCCTGGTCTCGCCTTCGGGGCGGGGATTTTCCCTCGCCATGACGGCAATTTCCCCGATAAAGGAGTCAATTCCTTCCCCGGTTACCGCACTTGTGGCAAGGTAGGCAATTCCCTCTTTTTCCATAAAACCCTTAATAATTGCGCTGGTTTCCCCTGCGCCGGGCAGATCGATCTTGTTCCCTACGACAAGATACGGGCGTGAAAGAAGATCTCCTCGATCCATACCCGGAAGCCTTTCCCCGGCAAGGGCATTGTATGCGCGGAATTCATCCCTCACGATCCTCCACTGTTGCAGGACATTCTCCGGAGTCCCCGACGAAAGGTCAAGGACATGAACAAGAAAACGCGTCCGCTCAACATGCCTGAGAAAGTATATCCCGAGCCCCTTGTTTTCGTGTGCTCCTTCGATCAGGCCGGGAACATCCGCTATTATTATCTTCTGGTCATCCACTGCGAGGACTCCGAGGTTCGGCGAAAGTGTCGTGAACGGATACCCGGCAATTTTCGGCCGGGCTGTTGATATAGCCGCCAGAAGGCTGGATTTTCCGGCATTCGGAACGCCTACAAGCCCCACGTCAGCGATCAGCTTCAACTCGAGAAGGAGTTTTCTGTTCTCTCCCTCGTCGCCTTTCTCCGCAAAACGGGGAGTCTTCCGCACCGAGTTCGCGAAATGTGCGTTTCCCCTGCCGGGACGGCCCCCGTGAGCAACGACGAAACGTTCCCCGGGTTCCACGAGGTCGGCGAAGATCTCTCCCGTTTCGTCATCGTACACAATTGTTCCGCAGGGTACTGTGATGATCCGATCCTCTCCGGCGGCCCCGGATTTCAGACTTCCTTTTCCTGGTTGACCGTGTCCGCCGCTGAACTTTTTCTCGTATTCAAAGTCTGCAAGGGTCAACGCCCCGGGAGCGGCCTCAAGAATGACGTCTCCGCCTTTTCCGCCGTCAGCTCCGTCAGGTCCGCCCTTGGGTATGAATTTTTCCCTGCGGAAGCTGAGGCAGCCATTGCCGCCCCTTCCCCCGGAAACCTCTATCCTCACGAAATCAACAAATTTCATAACGTCACCGGCATCAATGCCTATTTTCCTTTTCTGTATGAAAAAATAAAGGGCCCTGTAAATCTTCCCACGTCCCTGAAGGGGCTGCTGCTTCCCTTCGGAGGCATGGGGCGACGTAGAGGCCCCCTTTGGTTCGTTTTGACTCTTTTTCGGTATCCAACAGCTGCGGCCTATTCGGCCACTTCAAGCTCGACAGAAACGAATTTCCTGCTTCCCTTTGTCTCAAAATTCACGACACCGGCGCTGGTGGCGAAAATAGTGTCATCCTTGCCGATTCCCACGTTCCTGCCGGGATGGATTTTCGTTCCTCTCTGCCTGACGATAATATTTCCGGACTTGACGGTCTGTCCGGCATACTTCTTTATTCCAAGACGTTTTCCTTCACTGTCCCGTCCGTTTGTGCTGCTTCCCTGCCCTTTTTTGTGGGCGAAGAACTGCAGGTCAAAATTCCATTTCATCTGGGTGCACCTCCAAAATACGCACATGATCGGGATATACTCCCGCAATTTTCTTTAACGAACCAACGATCGTCTCCACGAGGATATCCACGTCCCCGGAAGGGCAGTTTCTCCAGTCAATGGATATGGCGGCTTTTTCTTCATCCATTTCAATGCTGAGTCCTTCGATCCGGAGAACCGTTTCAAAACCGTACAAAAGCGCCTGGACAAGTGCGGAAACACCTGCACACACTATATCCCGGCCTTTTTCGGAATACCCCGAGTGCCCCGCTGCGGAAAGGGATATAGTTCGCCCTTCGAGAAGGCCTACGGAGATTTCCGTCATCGCCTATGCTCCGGGAGTTATGGAGTCGATGCGGATCTCACTGAAATGCTGGCGATGGCCTCTCATACGCCGGTAGTTCTTTTTGCTCTTGTACTTGAAGACCAGGATCTTTTTGTCTTTCCCGTTTGTGACCACTGAAGCGGACACAGAAGCTCCGCTCACATAAGGGGTGCCGACTGAAACCTTTTCGTCTCTTCCGACAAGGAGCACCTTATCGAGGAGAACGGTTTCCCCTTCGTTTACTCCAAGGGACTCAACCTTCAGGAAGTCTCCTTCCTGAACACGGTACTGTTTTCCGCCTGCTTCAACAATAGCGTACATTCTTTTCCTCCTTCCGCCGAAGGATCAGGCACCCTGAAGGGTTTAAGCCTGCCTCGTGCGATATAGAAACCTAACCGTGGTATTATACGAAGTTCATGAAAGAATGTCAATTTTTCCCGCCGGAGACAGGGGAAATCTCCAGATTTTCCGGAAACGGGGCGCTTCTCTTTTCCCTCCGGGAAAAGAGCAGTTTCCTGGCGTGTTCCCTGGCCTCCCGGAGACCTGCGTCTCCCGAGAGCATCCTGGCTATTTCGGCTATCCTGTCCTCTCCGGAGAGAGGAGTGACCTCAACCGGAGACTCTCCTCTTTTCCGGACCATGAAATGATGCTGTGCAAGGGCCGCAATCGTGGCCTCGTGGGTGACGAGAATGACCTGGCATTTCCCTGACAGCTCGAGGAGCTTGTATCCTGAGAGAAGGGCGGCTTTCCCTCCAAGTCCTGCTTCGACCTCGTCGAAAACCAGTGTTCCGGGAAGAGATGCATCCGGGAGAGACAGCTGAAGTGCCAGGAGTATCCTGCTGAGCTCTCCTCCCGACGCCGTCCGGTTGACGGGGGATGCTTCTTTGTCCCCGGCGGCTATAGTGAACAGGACCTCGTCTGCTCCTGTATTCCTGATCTTCTCAAGTGGGGTGACCTGCACGGAAAATCTGCTGTCGTCCATGGCAAGGCCGGAAAGGTGACTGTTCACTCCCGCCGAAAGAGCCCGGGCGGAACGGAGTCTCAGGGAACGGAGTTCGGCAGCGAGCCTTCCCGCTTCTTTCCTGAGGCTTCTCCCTCTCTCCTCAAGGGATGCGGAAAGGGCCTCCTGCTGCCTGAGCCACTCCGATGCCTCCTTTGCTTCACTGCACCACTCCAGAAAAGCCGCAGCTGAAAATGTACCGGCGGCTCTCATGAGCTTTCTCAGGAGTCCGGTCTTCTTTTCCAGGGATTCGAGTTTTGCTTCGAGCTCTTCCACGGAAAGTCCGCCGGTCCGCATGGAGATCTCCTTTATGAACAGCTGAAAGGACTCGAGCCCTTCGTTGAAAAGGCGCTGGAGTTCCTCTTTTTCTCCCGGGATCGCTTTCAGGAGTTCAAGGCCGGCTGACTCCATGGCATCAAGAAGCCCCTGCTCCGAAGTGCCTCCGGTGATCTGCAGCAGATTGTCCCTTGTCTTTCTTGTAATTGCGAGCTGAAGGGAAAGTTCATCCAGCTCATGCTCCCATTCCCTGTCACATTCCGGCGTCAGTTTCAATCCTTTTGCCGCAGCCAGGATCGTGTCTCCGTCCCTGAAGCGGGTCTTCAGTTCCTGTTCCCTTTTTTTCGCTGTCCTCAGGGATCGTTCACACTCCACTGCTTCTGAAAATGTTCCTGCAAGAGCGTCCAGGAGAGCGGCAGATTCCCTGCCGCCGCAAAAATCCAGTATTTCCCTCTGTCTCGAGGGATCGAGGAGGTCTATTTGGGCGAATTGGCTCTGGATACGTATTTTTTCGTTCATTACCGAGGCAAATGATGAGAGGGGCACCTGGCGTTCCTGAAAAAAAGTCCTGTTTCTGCCGTTTCGGGACAGGATTCTCCGGGCAAAGAAAAACGGATCATCTGCTGATTCGTCATGCGCAGCATCCGCCCCGTTCCCGGGCTCCTCCCGAAAAACGGCCTCCACGACCGCTTCGTCCTCGCCTGAACGAAGGAACGACGCCTGGCTCCTCTTTCCGGCAAGGAGTTCAAGGGAGCGCACAATGCTGCTTTTTCCTGCGCCGCTTTCTCCCGTGATCACCGTCAGGCCGCTGTTGAGCTCAAGCGATGCCGATGCCACTCCTCCTACATTTCGTATGGTAATTTCCTCGATCACCCTGTCCGTCACTCCTTCTCGAAAGAAACGATCCCGCGTCCCCACTGCAGTTTTTCCTGGAGGAGGTCGAAATAGCTCCGCGAGGGCAGAGTGATGACGTTTACCGCATGATCGGTGCTGAGAGAGATTCGGATCGTGTCGCCGGGCAGGATCTCGTAGCCCAGCTGGCCGTCCTGCGTCAGAAGGAGATCCCTGTGATTCCCCCTCGGGGTGAGGGTGATCACGTCGGTTTCCCCTGCAAGAACAGGCCTCGTGTACAGTGTATGAGCACAGATAGGGACGATGATCATGCATTGGACATGGGGCGGAACGATGGGGCCGCCCGCCGAGAGGGCATAGGCCGTGGAGCCGGTGGGTGTTGAAACTATGATGCCGTCAGCCGGCAGCGTATTGAGCAGTTTATCCCCCAGCCGCACCTCCACGTGCATCACCCGTGCCAACGCTCCTTTTGCAAGGACAAGATCGTTGAGGGCAAAAAGAGTGTGGGTGCTCTTGTCATCCCTGAAAATCTGCCCCTTCAGCACATTGTGGCGTATTATGGAGTACTCTCCCCTGAGAATGGCTTCCAGGTCTTTTTCTGCTTCTTCGGCTTTCCCTGAAGCCAGGAAACCCAGGTGCCCTAGGTTTATGCCATAGAGAGAAATAGGGGCTCCAAGTACGTATCTCGCTGCCCTGAGAAAAGTCCCGTCACCTCCTATGACTATCGCGACGTTCACATTGCTTTTCCATTCCTCATCTCCCAGGCCCTGTCTTCCGAGAACCGAAGCCTCGTGGGGTGGGAAAAGAAAGGAAACCCCGCTCTTTTTCCCCCATTCGAGAAGGGAGCGGGCCATATCGAGAGCTCCTTTTTTTCGTGTATTTACGAGCATTCCGATTGCGGGCTGTTTCATGTCTATCCTTCCTTCCGGAAAAAAAGATGGGCCTCTTCTGCCGTTTTTTCCGGCGAAGGCAGTTCGAAACCGCCTCCCGATCCCGAAAGGTACAGAAGAAACTCTATGTTTCCCATGGGGCCCCTGATGGGAGAAAACGTCAATCCCGCAGGTATGAGTCCGGAGAGCCCGGAACAGAAGTGCAGTATATCCGCCAGGACTGCTGCATGGTCTTCTTTTGCCCTGACAACTCCGCCCTTCCCTACGTTCCCTTTACCGACCTCAAACTGAGGCTTGACCAGGACGACCGCGCTTCCCCCGGGTGAAAGGATACTGCTGATGACCGGCAGAAGCAGTTTCAGAGAAATAAAGGAGGCATCCGCCGCCGCAAATTCCAGAGGGTCCGGAAAGGACGACATGATCAGCGACCTGGCGTTTGTCCTTTCCATGACGATGACCCGCTCATCATTCCGAAGCCGCCAGTCCAGCTGCCCGTAGCCCACGTCCACAGCATACACTTTTTGTGCTCCTCTTTCGAGGAGGACCTGGGTGAATCCCCCCGTGGAAGCGCCGATGTCGACACAGATTTTTCCCCGGGGGGATATCCTGAAAAAATCAAGGGCTTTCAGCAGCTTGTGAGCGCCCCTGCTGACCCATTTCTCAGCCTGCCCGCGCACCTCGATTTCAGCATCCCCGGGAATCAGAGTCCCGTTTTTTTCCACTCTTTCTCCGTTGACATACACCTGGCCGGCCATGAGAAGAGCCTGGGCCTTAGCCCGTGATTCAGCGTGCCCCCTCGAGAGGAGCAGCTTGTCTATGCGCTCTTTTTTGACGCTCTGCATAAATTTTCACCACGTTTTCCGGAGTCAGTCCGCAGTATTCATCCTGTTCGCAGACTTTCCCCTGGGGGACGAAAATGTCCGGTATGCCCAGAACGGCAACTTCTGCGGGAGCTTCGCCGCGGATGCTTTCCGCGAATGCCGCGACGGCTTCTCCTGCCCCCCCCTCAGAATATCCGTCTTCCGCAATAACGGCAAACGAATGACTCGTCAGTATTTCCTTGAGTTCACGAACTGGAAGGGGTTTCAGACACTGGAGATCCACTACCGTAGGAAGAGGTGAAATCCCGATCTCCCGGGCATGTTCTCTTGCCCTGAGCATGAGGTCAACGGTTCTTCCGTATCCGAACAGGACCCAGCCCTCCCCTGCCTCGACTATTTCTGGGCGGAGGCAGTTCCCTGAGAGTCCGCCGGAAGACGGACCTCGCCTTTTGACTGATTCCGGCACACGCCCCCTGGGGAACCGGATGATCATGGGGCCGCCGGACTGCAGACCGGTTTCGAGGAGTCCCCTGAGCGCAGCTCCATCCCTTGGCGCTGTTATGTACAAGTTCGGAACAGGCCGCGACCATGCAATGTCGAAAAGTCCCTGGTGCGTTTCTCCGTCTTCCCCTACGAGCCCTGCCCGGTCCACGGCAAAAATAACGGGCAGGTTCTGCATGCAGACGTCATGGACAAGCTGGTCCATTGCTCTCTGCAGAAATGTCGAATAAATAAACACCACGGGGCGCAGCCCTCCTGCCGCCATTCCTGCAGCCATGGTCACCATATGGCTTTCTGAGATGCCCACATCAAAAAAACGGTCAGGAAAACGCGCCGCGAATTCATCCAGCTTGCTTCCGCATTTCATGGCCGCCGTGAGGCAGACGATCCTGTCGTCCTTTTCAGCCATTTCAAGGACTGCGTCTGACGCCGCCTCGCTCCATGTCTTTCCGGCAGGAGCCGGTCCGGCGGAAGCGCTTCGCGGCGAAACCCCGTGGAAGGCCGTCGGATTCTTTTCGGCCTCTTCATACCCCTTTCCTTTCACGGTTACCACGTGAATGAGCACAGGCCGGTCGTACCTCTTGGCGAGCTCGAAGACGTCCTCGAGCTCAGAAGTGTTGTGCCCGTCGAAGGGTCCCCAGTAGTTGATATCCATTTCATCGAAGATGTTCAGCGGTTTGACGATTGTCTTTATATGGTCCTTCAGCTTCCCGAGAACGTTTTCAAGGGCCTGCCCCCTCGGGAGTGAAGCACATGAATCTTTTATGGCTTTTTTGAGCCAGTTGTATCCTGAACTCGAACTCAGCCTCGCCAGGTGGGTGGCGAATCCGCCGACCCGGGGGCTTATGGACATGGTGTTGTCGTTCAGCACGAAAATGACACGTGTATTGGATTCACGGGTGTAGTTCAAGGCCTCGAACGCAAGCCCATTCAGCAGTGATGCGTCCCCTATGACCGCTACAACGTGGTTGTTGTTTCCCATGATATCCCGGGCTTTTGCATATCCCAGGGCTGCCGAGAGCGAAGTGCTGCTGTGGCCGGCATCAAAATGGTCAAACTGGCTCTCCCTTCTTTTCGGGAATCCGCTGATTCCTCCCCACTGCCTCAGGGTACCGAACAGGTCCATTCTCCCTGTGAGGATTTTGTAGGCGTAGGCCTGGTGTCCCACATCGAAAAGGATTTTGTCCCGTGAGGGGTCAAAAGACCTGAGAAGAGAGAGGATGAGCTCCACAGTGCCCAGCGAGGATGCAAGGTGCCCCCCGTTTTTCAGGACGACGGACGTTATCATCTCTCTGAGTTCACCGGCAATGATCTCCATTTCATCAGGTGAGAGGCTCTTCAGGCTCGAATAATCATGGATCTTTTCAAGGAGTCCCATTGTATTCATCTTGTCCGTTCACAGAGATAACCGGCGAGGGCGGTGAAAAATGAAGTATCCCCGCTCGCGCCTTCCAGGGCGTGAACAGCAGCACTGCTCTCTTCAGCAGCAAGCTGTCGTGCTTTTTCCAGCCCGAATGTGGCTGCAAAAGTCCTCTTTTCCTGGGATTTGTCCTTCCCCGGAGTTTTCCCGAGTTCTTCAGCAGTGGACGTGACATCAAGTATGTCGTCCACTATCTGGAATGCGTTTCCAAGTCGCCAGCCGTATTCTCCGAGCGCATCAAGAGATTTTTCGTCTGCACCTGCGAGAACCGCGCCGGTGAGCAGTGAAGCCCGTATCAGCACAGCGGTTTTCTGTCGTGTTACCTTCCAGGGAAAATCGGGCGTTTCTTCAATGCTTTCCCCGTCTGTATCCAGGACCTGTCCCCCGCATATCCCCGAGGGTCCCAGCGCATTGGCAAGGATCTGCATCGCCCGGCAGATCCTGCCCGCGTCGATCCCGAGCCCGGGAAGGGCGGAGAGCGGATATTCGAATGCCCAGCCCATAAGCGCGTCTCCCGCTAATATGGCGAGCGCTTCTCCGTAGAGAACATGGTTGGTGGGCTTTCCCCTCCTGAGCATGTCATCGTCCATGGATGGGAGGTCGTCGTGAATAAGCGATGCCGTGTGTATCATTTCGAGGGCGAGCGCCATAGGCAGAGTCTTTTCTCTTGAAAGACCGAAACTCTCTCCTCCCTTGATGCAGAGGACCGGCCTGAGCCTTTTTCCTCCCGCTTTCAGCGAATATGCCATGGATTCCATCAGCCTTGGAGGAATTGCCCCTCCGGGAGAGGAACAGAAGACCGCCAGGCTTTCCTCGATAAAGTTCCTGGCTTCAGCGTACAGGCCGTCAAAACCGGATACTTTCATTCGTCATTCCCCTCCCCGCCGTTCTGAAGGGAAGTGAAGGTTACTTCCCTCTCCTGCTCCGAAAGAAGGGTCACCCGCTGTTTTGTTTCTTTCAGGTACGACTGGCACTCCCTGATAAGGGCAACTCCCTGTTCAAAAAGGGCGAGTGCGTCTTCAAGGGGAAGGGCTTCCTTTTCCATTCGTGCTACAATTATCTCAATTTCTTCCATTTTTTCACTGAATTTCATTATCTCCACTCCTCCCTGAAGAATTTTACATAAAAAATTTGCTCCCTGCATCCCTCTGTGCTAGAATTCTTCCGTTTGATTGAAATATATCTCGATTGCTATTATCGCAACAAGGGGGCGAAATCATGGCCAGAGTGTGTGAATGCTGCGGACGCGGTCCTGCTACGGGAAATGCCGTAAGCCATTCCAACCGCCACACCCGCAGACGGTGGCTCGTCAATCTCCGGAGTGTGAAAGCCGATGTAGGCGGCGGCGAGTCTCTCAGGATGAGGGTCTGCACAAGATGCCTCAAAGCCGGAAGAGTCAAGCGGGCAGTTTGAAAGCCCGCTTTTTCTCCCATCCGAAGTATACCCCCAGGATGCCTTCCGAAACGGAGATCCTGGGGTTTTCCTTTTCCAGAAGCCGGTTGCTCACGGAAAAAGGGTGAGCCTGCAGCAGCGGTATATTTTCAAGACTCCACCGGGTCCCTGAAATTGACACCCCACGACAGTCACCGGCCAGGGGAAGAAGAGAAAGAACCGCTCCTTTTCTTCGTGTGACGCTGATCCTCCACTCCTCTCCTCCGTGAAGAAGAAAAAGCACCTCACCATGATCCGCGAAGGCAAGGACCCTTGTTCCCCGTTCATGTGCCCAGACAGCCGAGTGAACGACAGACCACAGGTGGTCGAAGCGCCCCCCCCAGCACCCTGAGACCAGGACAGAACCATATCCCTCTTCCCCGGCCCGGAAGAGGGCCAGCTGAAGATCAGTGTAATCCTTGTCCGGGGGATATTTTTCGATCATGGCTCCCTTTTTTTGTGCCAGTTTCAGTATATCCCCGGGTGAACTGTCCCCGTCCCCGATGACCCTTGAAGGAAAGAAGCCCGCGTTAATGCACGGGACAAGTCCGGAATCGGCACACCAGAGCTCTTTCCCATGGAGAAATTTTTTCAGCCAGGAAGCTGCAGGCGGCCTCCCTCCGGCGACAATCGCCAGGGGAGGCCGCCTGATATCAAAGGGTGTTTCTGCCTCGAAGCCGGGGAGGGAAAGAACAGCCATGTCATTCCTCTCCGCCGGCTGCTGAGCGCAAAAGGTCCCGTGCCCGTTCGTCGTCCACAAGTATTTCCCTTGGTTTCGATCCTTCAGGAGGACCGACTATGCCCATTTGTTCCATAGTATCGATGAGCCTTGCCGCTCTCGTGAATCCGACCCGAAGCTGTCTCTGCAGCCTGCTCGCGGAGGCGATTCCCGTGTCGAGGACGATATCCACCGCTTCTTCGAGGAGGGGATCGTCGGCAAAGGACGTGTCTCCGCCTGCCGGGGCCTCTGTTCCCTGGTCCTCAATGTCCACGTATTCAGGGTCTCCGAAGACGTTTCTGAGGTAGGCGATGATCTCAAGGCTTTTCGAGTCATCGATGAAAGGAGACTGGACCCTGAGCGGCCTGGGATACCTCGAGCTGACGAAGAGCATATCGCCCTTGCCGAGGAGCCGCTCGGCGCCGGATACGTCGATGATTGTCCTTGAGTCCGTCTGTGAGGGCAGGGTAAAGGCGACCCGTGCAGGAACATTCGCCTTGATAAGTCCGGTGATGACATTCACTGATGGGCGCTGTGTCGCCAGGATAAGGTGAATTCCGGTCGCTCGTGCCATCTGGGCGAGACGGCAGATATAGTCCTCCACTTCTTTCTGTGCGGTGAACATGAGATCAGCCAGTTCGTCAACCACGATAACGATGTGAGGCAGCTGCGCCTTGGGGAGGACACACTGGTTATATGACTTCAGGTTCCTGACCCTGGCTCGGGCGAATATTTCGTACCTGTGCTCCATCTCACGTACTGCCCAGGCCAGTGCCTGGACTGCTTTTTTGGGAGAAACCACAGGTTTTGCGAGAACATGAGGAAGGTTTTCGTAAATACTCAGCTCTACCCTTTTCGGGTCGATGAGGATCAGCCTGAGTTCCTCCGGTGAACGGTAGGAACACAGGCCGGTGATGCAGCTGGTCACGAATACGCTCTTTCCTGAACCAGTCGTTCCGGCCACGAGCAGGTGCGGCAGGTCTTCGAGTCCGACGACCAGGGGCCGCGAATCGACCCTGACTCCCATGGGAAGGGGAAGATCATACTCGTTGTCCTGGAAGATTTGTGATTCGAGGATAGTCCGTATGGATATTCCCCTTCTTTTCGGGTTGGGAATTTCAATGCCGACGTATGTTTTCCCGGGGATCGGCGCCTCTATGCGCAGTGAGGGAACGGCCAAAGCCACAGCAAGATCGTTGCTTAATCCTGCCACTTTGCTGACCTTTATTCCCGGCGCGAGCTGGATCTGAAACTGAATAACGGTAGGTCCGATGACTACGTCCATCATTTCAGCCAGGACACCAAAGTCGTTGAGTGTTGCGATGATGGAATCCGCCTGTTCTTTCACTGTTTCATTGGTCTCCGTGGAATCGAACTGCTGCTTCGGCCCGAAGATATCCAGGGGCGGCGGAAAGGCTGCTCCCCTCACCTTTCGTTCGCTTCCCTCCACCTCGTTGAATTCTATTTCGGGGAGTGCATGGGGATCACCGGTCTCTTCTGCCTGTTCCTCCTCCGGGGGTACTTTTTCAGGGACTTCTTCCGGGACTTCTTCCGGAAAAACGGGGAGAGGTTCTTCGTTTTTTTCCCCCTTCTTCACCGGAGGCCGCAAAAGCAGTTCTGCCAGGTCTGTATGCTCCTGATCCGGTACCTCCTCCAGGGAGACGGGAGAATCCTCAGGAGTGTCCTCTCCGGTTTTTCCGGGCGTCTCCGCCCCGTGATCCTCCTCGGAATATTGCACGTAGGAGAAGGAAGATGGAGCTGCGGCAGCGGTGTCTTCATTGCGATGATCCATCTTTGCCTGGAAACTTTTTTTCTCTTCAGCCGGGTACGGCATTTTTTTCCACCTGTCGCTCGCCAGCACTTTGAAAACGGCAGAGAGTTTCATGACTACCGAAGCCGGGTTAAAAAGCCCGTAGAATGTTGACGAGAGAATGAGAAGTGCCGCGGCAAGGAGGATTGTCCCCAGCGCACCAGTGCTTCGGGTCAGGAAGATCGCAAGACCGTCCCCGAGGTATCCCGGAGACAGCACGCCTATTCCCTGGAATACTCCCGCCATCCGGAACAACCCGAAAAGAAGTGCAATGCACAGAAAAAGAAGAAACGTGCCGAAAAACTGGCGTATAAAGCCTTTTGACACTGTTTTCAGGAAATAGGATATGCAAAGGTAGCATCCGAAAAGCAGCGGGATAAGGCTGGCACCGCCCCAGTTACGGAGCATTGAAAAGCGTATCTGTTCCCCCCACGCTCCTGTCCGAAGGGAAAAGAGCGATGCTGTAGCGTATACGAGAAAAGCGAGAATCAGAAACACAAATATTTCTATCCAAAGGGAGAGAATTCCTCCCCCTTTTCTGCCCCGGCCGCTGTTTCGGGAAGTCTTCCGCGCCCGGGGTTGGTTTTTCCTGCTGAAAATGCTCATATCAAGCTCCGGCACCTCCTACAACAATATTGCCCAGAAGAAGCGACGGCTGTCCGTCCGCCACCGGGACGCTTTGCCCCGATTTTCCGCATATCCCCGGGAGAAAATGAAGATCATTTCCGACAGCCCTGATGTTCATGAGGGTTTCAGGGCCGTTCCCGGTAAGGACTGCACCGCGGACCGGTTGAGTGACCCTGCCGTCCTTAACGAGGTATCCTTCTGTAACATGGAAGACAAAATCACCCGAGGTCGGATCCACTTCCCCGCCTCCCATTTTTTTCACAAGCAGTCCATTCTTCATACCTTTCAGCATTTCTTCCGGGGAGGAAGTTCCCGGCTCGATAAACGTGTTTGTCATCCTGGGCTGGGGTACAGATCGGTATGAGCTTCTTCTCCCGTTTCCCGTGAGGTGAAGCCCGTCCTTCCTCGCCGAAGTCCTGTCGGTAAGATACTCTTTCAGTATACCCTTTTCTATCAGCACGGTGCGCCCGCAGGGAGTGCCTTCATCATCCCAGCGGCTGCTGCCGAGGAGATCCGGGATGGATCCGTCGTCCACGAGAGTTACAAGGGGGCTGGCGACCCGGCTGCCTATTTTCCCCCTGTAGACGGAATAGTCCTTCTGGATGATATCCGCCTCAAGCCCATGCCCGCAGGCCTCATGAACCATTGTACCCCCCGCTTCCCCTGAAAGCAGGACCGGCATCGTCCCAGCAGGGCATTCAGGGGCCTCCAGCATGAGAAGAGCCCGGAAAAGAGCTTTTTCCGCCGTTTTCATCGGAGACATCCTTTTGAAAAACTCGACACTGTCCACTGATAGCGCTTCCGACTCGTAGCCGGTCTGAATAACTCCGTCTTTTTCAACGACAACTTCAACGCTGAAAAGCGTGTACTCCCTCTTGTCCCCGGCCAGGACATCTTCGCTGTTGAAGACCGTGAAACGTTTGCAGGCAGTGTCCAGGTTCATGGAAACCTGTTTAACCCACATTGAACCGCTCCGGGTCCTTTCATCTATCTCCCTGAAAAAAGAGAAATCAGGAGTCTGAAGTGTTTTGTCTCTTTCCATTATCCGAAGGGAAGGAGCATGTACTGAAGCCCCGGAGAGCCCGCTGTTTGCCGCGGCTTTCCGGAGGCATGACAACCCTGTGAAGATGTCCACGCCAGGGGCATGGACGTGTGAGGTCGCCTCTCCTCTAACGACCCTGGCCCCTACTCCTTCCATCCGGGAAGAAGATATTTCCTCGAACGTTCCCTCTTCGTACATGAATGAATGGGAGGAAGAGATTTCAAAATATAAGTCGGCGAAATCAGCACCTTCATCCTTGACTGATTTCAGGGCGGTGCCCAGTTTTGCGTTGATGCTCATATCGATATGATTTCCTCCGGCAGCTCATCATTTTTATGAGGAGAGGGTGATCCGGCCCTCTCCTCCCGTATAATGCAAAGCGACATACCTTCAGCTTTAAGGGCTGAGAGTAATTCTAACACGTCCTCCAGTCTCTCTTCAGGGAAGAAAAGGGACACAACTCCTCCTGTCTTTTCTTCACAGCCCTGTAAGTGCCGGCATTCGTTCCGCATCCTTCTTCCTTTCTCCAGGATCTCCTCTGTTTTGACGAACCCCAGCCCGTCGTATTCGGATATTATCCAGCTGAAGTAAACGATTGAATCCACCGGAAGGGAAATGACGAGCCTTCCCATGTCAGGAGCCATGTTTTCTGCCTCTTGCCTCACTTCCCCCGCACCTTCCTGATATTCTTCAGGTGTCCGTTGTAGGTGGACGAAAAGAGATGACGTCCGTCTTTCTGCGCCACGTAGTAGAGGTATTCCGTCTTCTCCGGCGAGATGACTGCGAGCCATGAGTTCAACGACGGCATGCAGATCGGCGCAGGGGGAAATCCGGAAATTTTATAGGTATTAAAAGGCGAATCGATCTCAAGATCCTTGTGAAGGACCCTGTTTACCGTTCGTCCCTCTTTTTTCCACGCATAGACCACTGTGGCATCGATCTGGAGCTGCATGTTCCTGTCTCTCCTGTTGTTTATCACGCCGGCGATAAGCGGCCGTTCATCGTCCCAGAGCGCCTCTCTCTCAATAAGAGAGGCGGCGGTGGCCATTTCAAGAAGTTTTTCCTTCGTTTTATCTTCTACCGGAATTTTTTTCCCGACCTTTTCCCACCAGAGCCTTGATGCTGCAGTGATCACGGCTTCCCCCGTCTTTTCCGGAATGTGAAACGTCTCCGGAAGAAGAAAGGCCATCCTGGTCTCTGCCGATTCGGGAAGCAGTGATGCAAGCTCAGCCGGAAAAAGATCCTTCCTGGCGAAAAGAGCTTCCATTTCTTTTTCGGAGAGAGCGGAGGCAAACAGCGCGGGAAATGTGAAAATATCAGTTCCGGGAACGAGCATTGCCGTCTCGATCTGTGGTTCGGCCTTTTCAAGCTGCCGTGCTGTTTCCCATGGAGTCCCCTTCCGTATCATGTACAATCCGGGGCGGAGACGCCGGTCAATGGAGAAGCGCGCGAGCCACCGTGCCAGCTCTCCTCCCCTGCGGGGCTCTATAACCCCGGAAACTGCGAACTCCTCGGCTGCCTGGCGCGCGTTCAACCCCTCTCTGATCAGGACAGGGAGAGGTTCACCGGTGCCGGGGGGCAGAAAACCATCCCACCAGTCTGCGGGAA
Organism: uncultured Synergistaceae bacterium; assembly: GCA_964439735.1. Lineage (GTDB taxonomy): Bacteria > Synergistota > Synergistia > Synergistales > Aminobacteriaceae > Aminivibrio. The sequence goes on along the minus strand of CAYTQC010000001.1, from coordinate 14,251 downwards.
GGGAAACGATCCAGGCGAATAAAGCAAGGCTCAGCGCTATGACCAGAAATGAGGGGATGTTCCACTTCTTCATCGGTTTTTCACTCCAGACTTTTTCATGATATCACGGGCGACTTCATTCCGCACGAAGTGCATCTGCCTTCACGGTCAATGGTGTTTTCAAGGATAACGTATTCTTTTCTTCTGATCAGTATTTTCCCACAGCCGCGGCAAACTGTCCGGCTTTCTTCTCCCGTATTGCCCTTATAAACGTATGGAAGTTTCTCCAGGGCAATTTCCGCAAATTCTTCCATCAGGCGAAGACCGGTCGGAGGTCTTTCCCATCTCCGGTTCGGGAAGTACCGCGATATGTGGAGGACCGGCTGGGGAACCAGGCCAGCCATCCATCCGGTCATCTGTTCAAAAGTGCCTTTCTCGTCGTTGATGCCTGGAACAAGGAGAAATGTGATCTCTACATGTATTCCGGAGTGTATCATGGTGCTGATCGTATTTTTTACGGCCTCGAGATTGCCTCCAAGCTTCCGGTAGGCTTCGGGAGTGAATGCTTTCAGATCGATGTTCGCAGCTGAAACGAGGGGAGCGATATCGGCCAAAGGGCCGGGGGAGATCATTCCGTTGGTGACCAGGACCACGGCGATGCTGTTTTCCCTGAGAACCCGAGAGGCATCAAGCACAAACTCGTACCAGGTGAACGGTTCGTTATATGTGAATGCGGCAGATGTGCACCCTGCGTTTTTGCAGAGCGTCAGGGGGGTATCGGCTGTGATTTCCGCTGTGTCGGCCGAAGGCATCCATTCAGCGATCTGCCAGTTCTGGCAGAAGGGACAGTCCATGGAACACCCGACACTTCCGAAGGAGAGGATGGATGATCCAGGTCGCCAGTGGTAGAGGGGCTTCTTCTCGATGGGGTCCACTGCCGCAGAAGATACCAGGCCATAGTTCAATGCAACAAGCCCCGATGTCCGCTCATGTTTCCGTACACGACACCTTCCTGTTGCACCGGGGCTGATCACGCACTCGTGAGGACAGAGGCCGCACCTTACATTCCCGCCTTCAAAGGACCACCAGGACGCCTTGTGAGGAGATGGAGAATTCATGATCTCCCAGCCTCCCTGACCCGCAGGACGGAAAACCTTGAAATCAGGGCTCCCTGAAGAGTCGTTATCCCGGCCTTGCGGGCGGCGATCGAAAGCTGCTGCTCCACCGTCTCCACTCCCTCGAGGTCCGGAAGCAGCACTCCCCTTGCCCCGTTTTTCTCAACCACCACACCGTACTTTGAAGGGTTAAGTTCTTCGATCCCGGTTATCTGTTCAGGTGTGGAGAGGATGTCTACCGAGATCGACACCGTGTCGAGCTCATCCCGGGAAAGAGGCGGAAAGCGCGGGTCATGGAACGCTGCCGCAATGGCGTTCTCACAAATTTCCATCGCGAGAGATCCGCTTCTTGGAAAAATTGTTCCTATGCAGCCGCGCAGGTCCCCATTTTTTTTCAGGCTGACGAAGCATGCTGATTTTTCCCTGAGTTCCGGGAAGCGCAGGAATCGTTCCGCTTCTTTTACAGGGGGATCGCCGTTTTTTTCAAATACTCGGGAAATGACGCTCCGGGCAAGGTCCGGTGCTGCGTGCAGTGAAGCGTATGCCACCGCGTACCCGACGCCGAAAGGGGCTTCGTATGAAAGAAGCACTGTGCCGCGTTCCTTTCCCAGGCCCAGAAAAATGAGAGCGGATCTCAGTCCGCATTCTCCTGCGGCCTCGATTTCCCGGGGGGAAAGGGAAAGGAGTTCAAGAGCGGTGTTCTTTTTGAAGGCTTCCGTCACCTTTTTATCAAATGGAGCCCCGGCGGGAGAATACCCGGCCGGTGCGTCCGGCGAGACTCTGTGGGACAGGTCGCCGCTTGAGACGAGAGCCCAGGAGGCGGTGTCTTCAAACCCTGCAAGAGCCTGCCCGAGCCCGTAGGCCTGCTCCAGGGAGAGCCCGATGGGATTTGCCAGAACCAGCTTCACCCTTCCCGCCTTTTTCCCGCTGAAAAGAGAGGCAAGGGGGACGAGAGCGCCGTGATCCAGGGTGATGTGCTGCTTTTCCTCCAGGAAAACAGGAAATTCTTCCGACAGTTTCTCCGCAAGCCCACGGGTCCGTTCCATAGCTCCGCCGAAATTGTATTTCGGTACAGGGGCCCCGAACATAGAGAAATCTCCTGCGTACGTTTCCGCGGCGGAAAACGTAATTCCGCCTCCGAAAGGTGCATGGGGGGAAAGAAGAAGGATGAAATCAGGCGTATTGCTCCCTGTGAGCCGGCGAAGCCCCTCGAATCCCCGAATAGTCTGTTCAGCTTCCCGTTCCCGTCCTCTTCCGACCTCGGGGATCACAATCGGGGGATGAGGGGTAAAACACTCCCAGTACCACATGCCCTTCACCTCTTCCTATCGTATGAACATGGCGTCGCCAAAGGAGAAAAAACGGTATTTCCCGGCAACAGCCTCACTATAGGCCTTCATTGTCAAGTCGTATCCTGCGAAAGCCGCAACAAGCATGAGGAGGGAACTTTTGGGGAGATGAAAATTCGTGATAAGGCCATCTATGATTTTATACCTGTACCCGGGATAAATAAACAGCCGCGTGTTCCTGCTGCCGCTCTCCAGTACACCTTCGTCATCGGCGAGGGATTCAAGGGTCCTTGCGACGGTCGTTCCCGCTGCGATCACTTTTCTGCCCGAGCGCTTCGTCTCCCTGATGATTTCTTTCGATTCGGCAGGAAGAACGCAGTACTCCTCGTGAATATTGTGTTCCCGTATATCCGTACATTTCACAGGGCGGAATGTTCCAAGACCCACGTGCAGGGTGAGCCACGCGGTCCGTATGCCTTTCTCCTTTCTGAGGCTTTCGAGGAGAGCTTCCGTAAAATGAAGGCTTGCCGTTGGAGCGGCTGCGGAACCATCCTTCATGGCGAACACCGTCTGATATGAAGACCTCGGGGCCGTGGACCGGGTAATATATGGAGGAAGGGGTGTCTCCCCTATCCTTTCGAGCAGGGGAAGCACATCCGTCCCTTCGGGAAAGCATATGGTGCGGAGTCCTTCTCCGATGCGTTCCCCGACACGTATTTCTGTTCCGTCGGAGAGCAGAATTTCCGTGCCGGGTGACACTTTTTTCCCCGGCCTCACGAGGGCTTCCCACTCACTCCACCGGGAATCAAGTCCCTTCAGGAGGAGTAATTCTATTTTTGCCCCCCCGGGTTTTTTCGTTCCGTGCAGCCGTGCGGGAATGACCTTCGTGTCGTTCAGTACAAGAAGGTCTCCCGGAATGAGGAAATCGCCCAGGCGGGAAAAAACGCTGTGCCCTATGCGCCCGTCCTGCCTGTCAAGCACCATGAGGCGGGACGAATCCCTAGGGTCAGCAGGGTTTTGGGCGATGAGATCCCCGGGAAGCTCGTAGTCGTATGATGAGATCTTAAAAAGGTCAGGTTCCTGCATGATCTTTTTTTACATGCTTCCGACGACAGTTCCCGGATAGTAGTGCTGAATGATTTTCCTGTAGTCCCAGCCTTTTTCCGCCATGATCTTCGCACCCCACTGGGAAAGCCCTACTCCATGCCCCCAGCCTTTGCCCCTGAAAACAAAACTGTCTCCGGCGGAAGGAAAGGAGGGAAGAGGTTCCGGAGACGGCTGAACCGGCCTCGTCGTCCTGAGAGCGCGGATCAGGTATCCCTTTCTTTTCTCCGGGTTCATGAGCATATCCATGAGTTCCTCGCTGTTGAAAACTCCCTGTTCTGTAAGAGCGGTCAGCTGCCCCTCTTCCGAAGCACTCATAGGCGTGTTCGATGTCGGGATCTCTTTTGCAGGAAGTTTCTGTCTTTCCGTGCGGGGCACCGGAACGGGAAGAGGAACCGGAGATGTTCCTGCAGAAGGAGAGGCAAGAGAAAATGAAGTGCTCTTGATCACGGTGCTTCCTGCAGCCATTCTGAAGGAATGGCTTTTCACCTGTTTGGTCCCTTTTGTTCCCACCGCTGTCAGGGTATTCGCCCTTCCGAAGGGATCGGCATCCCCTATCCTCAGCTCTCTCAGCGAACCGACGTCGGCTCCGGACTGCCTGAGAGCCTTCTCCACCTGCGCTCTGGAAAGGCGGGTTTCCCATGTGGAATTGGGAGAAGACGGCGGGAAGGGTTCTTTCACTCCCCTCAGGTAGGCAATGGATCCTCCCCAGACAGTTGAAACGTCTGCCGTCGCCCCCCCGCTGTCAGAGTGGAACGGTGTGAAGGCAACAGACCCGCCGTACTTTACGACGATCCCTTTTGTGGCACGAATGGCTTCGTCAGCCCTTTTATCCTCTGCATTCATGCCCCTGTACACTTGTGAAAGAACCGAGTCGCCCAGGTCATAGCCGTTTTTCCCGTTGTTCTGCTGTATGCTTCGGAGAGCATAGGTTCTTGAGACCACTGCCTGGGCTTTTACCGCTTCCATGGCCCATGCAGGGTTGACTTCCATCTTGAGGACTCCACGGAGGTAATCCTCGAGGTCGAGAACATTGACGAGGGTTATGCCTGAATTTCCCCCCAGTATGCGGAATGTGCCCCTGTACCTTCTGCCGTTGAATGAAAGGGGATGCCCGGACGAAAGGGTGACGGGAAGGTGGAATGTCCTGGAACCCAAGGATGCGGATCCTTTCCCGGAAGATCGGAAAACAGCCGATGTCCCGATTGAATGGCGTTTCCCCCCTGCATCTGTGGCTGTTATGGATGACGAGGATGATACCTGGATCGACGCCTTTCCGATGGAAAGACCGACTGAAACCATTCTGGCCTCCGCACGGCCGATCTGGAACGCTCCGGCGGAGAGGAACAGGCAAGCCATGAAGAGTATGCGTAAAAAACGATTCATTCAATATCCTCCATTTATTGGTTATTTGATCCACCGGGATACGAGGTTTATAAGCAGGGAAACCACGATGCTCACGATGATCATTGTTGAAAAGGGGGCGACGAAAGTGAAGTTCTTTTTTTTAATGACGATGTCCCCCGGAAGCCTTCCCAGGAAAGAAAACAGATCGCTGAAAAAGTAAAGCGATGCTCCGGCGGCAAGGAGTATCAGGCCGAGAACCATTAAAAATCTGCCGATAGAAGACACAGGGCTACTCCTCCTCTTCTAGCAGTTGAAGCTGCCACGGGTCCGCTTTTTCCGGCGGAGGAGTCTTGCCCAGGTATGCCCATGCATTCCGGGTCGCCTTTCTTCCCCGTGGTGTACGCTCGATCAGTCCCTGCTGTATGAGATAGGGTTCATAGATATCCTCTATGGTCTGTACTTCCTCGTTGAGGGCTGCGCCAAGAGTGGAGAGTCCTACGGGGCCTCCGTCGAAGAGATCCACCAGTACCTTGAGGATCTTTCGGTCGCCTTCATCGAGTCCCAGGCTGTCAAGGCCGAGCATATCCAGGGCGGTTTCGGCGATACGGGCATCGATGGATGTCATTGCTCTCACCTCTGCAACGTCACGGACACGCCGCAGCAGTCTCAGCGCGATCCTTGGCGTTCCCCTGGAGCGGCGTGCGATTTCTGCCGCGGCATCTTCATGAACGGCTATTCCGAGGACACGGGAGCCTCTTTTGACGATGTCCGACAGTTCGTGTTCCTCGTACAGGGAAAGCTGCTCCACAATGCCGAACCGTGCACGCAGCGGGGAGGTAAGAAGCCCCAGTCTCGTTGTTGCCCCCACCAGGGTGAAACGGGGCAGGCTGAGACAGATATTGTTGGCAAGCGGACCTTTCCCGACCACGATATGAAGGGAATAATCCTCCATTCCGGGATACAGGATCTCTTCCACGTTCGACGGAAGCCGGTGGATTTCGTCGATAAAAAGGACATCATTAGGCTCAAGGTTTGAAAGAATAGCGGCGAGATCTCCCGTGCGCTCGAGGGAAGGGCCTGTGGTTATCCTGAGCTGGCCTCCCATTTCCCGTGCGATAATGCTCGCCAGGGTAGTCTTTCCGAGCCCCGGAGGCCCATAGAAAAGACAGTGATCCAGTGATTCTCCTCTCTGCCGGGCGGCCCGGATGAAAATCGAGAGTTTTTCCTTCAGTTTTTCCTGCCCCACGAATTCACTGAGGGTCAGCGGACGAAGAGAGGACTCGTCCTCACCGGGTTCATCGTTGGGGTCAAGAAAACGTGTTTTGTCTTCAGCCAAAGCCTGGTCACCTCAGTTCCGCTTTAATTCCTTCAGGGCAAGGCGGATCCACTGTTCGGGGGAAAGATCCCCGTCGGCGGAAACATTGCCTGCCTTCAGTTTCCGGAAAACCGGCAAAAGCTCTGCCTGTGCAAAGCCCAGGGAGCGCAGACCTTCCATAGCGAGGTTTATATTTGTTTCCCCCGATGCAAATGCTTCAGGGGAAAGGTTCAGATCGGTTCCCAATCCTTCAAAATGACGATGCATCTCGAAACAGAGTCTCTCCGCCGTTTTTTTCCCGACCCCGGGTATTTTGACAAGGGAGTCCACGTCGGATGCCGCGATCCATGACACAACCCTTTCGGCAGGGGCGGACTTGAGGATATTCATCGCCATTTTGCCCCCCACTCCTTTTACCGTCGTGAGCTTCAAAAAGAGACCTCTCTCCCGGTCGTCAGCAAACCCGAAGAGGGAGGATCCCGCCTCCGATATCTGCAGATGTGTCACCAGCAGGGCATTTTCACCTTCCCTGCACATTTCCGCTCCCCTTCCGGTACAGAGCAGTTCGAAGCCCATTCCGTTCACATCCAGGACCACCAGGGTATCGGAAACGGAAATTACTTTACCTGAAAGGAATCGAAGCATGACGGCCTCCCCGGTCGATGATCTTTTTTTCCTGTGAATAAAGGAAAAAGCCGGTAATGGCAGCTGCAATTGCATCGGCGGCGTCGTCCGGCCTGGGGATGCTGTCGAGGTTGAGCATTCGCTGAAGCATCTTCTGGACCTGTTCTTTCGGGGCCTTCCCGTTGCCGCACACGGCAAGCTTGATCTGGGAAGGTTTCGGTTCCAGGACAGGAAGTCCGTGTTCAGCCGCGAGAAGGAGCACTACGCCTCTTGCCTGCCATACATACTCCGCAGTGGTTATGTTCCGCCCGAAGAAAAGCTTTTCAACCGACATAAAATCCGGGGAGCAGCACACTATCTGCTCCCCGAGCTTTTCATAAATCATGTGCAGACGGTCTGGAAGCGGGTCTGAGGGAAAGGTTTCAATGCAGCCGAACGAAAGAGGCCTGAACAGATGCCCTTCCCTGCTTATGGATGCAAAACCGAGTCTCCCGAGTCCCGGATCTATCCCGATACATTTGAGCACCGGATATTCTCTATCCTTCCATGTTTTCCATGATTTCATCCGGAATGTCGAAATTTCCGTAGACATTCTGGCTGTCATCATGCTCTTCAAGAAGATCCATCAGGCGGAGGATTTTTCTGGCCTTCTCCGGGTCTTCCACAAGAATGGTATTTTTGGGAACCATGTCGCTCTCTGCCCGGGCTATGGAATATCCGGCTTTTTCAAGGGCATCCCCTATATCGGAAACCATGCTGGGGTCGGTATACACGAGGTATCCTTCCTCCTGCTGCTCAAGGTCCTCTGCCCCTGCTTCAAGGGCCGCTGTCATGAGGGCTTCCTCGTCGAGCCCCTTGCCGCTGATTTCGATTGTCCCCTTCCGCTCGAACATCCAGGCGACGCTTCCGGCCTCTCCCAGAGATCCTCCGTTTCTGGTCAGAAGTGCCCGGATTTCTGAAGCCGTCCTGTTCCGGTTGTCGGTGAGGACTTCGATGAGTATTGCTATTCCCGACGGCCCGTATGCCTCGTATGTGATTTCCTCGTACAGGGCGCCCTCTATTTCTCCGGTGCCTCTCTTAATTCCCCGTATGATGTTGTCGTTCGGCACGCTTGCCGCTTTCGCACGTTCAATGGCCGCTTTCAGACGCATATTCATCGACGGGTCTCCGCCGCCTTCTTTTGCAGCTATGATGACCGCCTTCACGAGCTTCTGGAACAGGTTCCCTCTCTTTGCGTCCTGCGCGGCTTTTCTGTGCTTGATGTTTGCCCATTTTGAATGGCCGGACAAAAGAATCACCTCTCTGAAAGTCAAAAAAATAGCTTCCGTGGGTTACATTTGAGACCGTTGTAAAATCCGGCGGGTGTTCATTCATATAATTCCCGGAAACAAAACCTCCGGATACTCTGTCAGACACCTGCCGCCTGGTTATTGTAGCACAGACCGCTCAATGTCACAGGACCGTGATCGAATGATAGCGTTCTTTTTTGCGAAGATTGAAGAGTGGTACCACCTTCCTGACATTCAGCAGGTTCGCCCTGCTGAGGACGGTTTCTTTTTCTCCGGCTTCCTGTTCCCCGCATCTGCCGGTCTCGATTCTCTCGCCCCTGGGGCCGTAAACAAGGGGCGGAAAAGAACCGGGTACTGCAAGAACAACATACACGAGGTTTTCCATGGCCCTGACCCGGGCAAATATCTCCAGTGGAAACTCCCGGCCGACATCAGAGGAGGGGAATATACAGATGAGATCCGCTCCGGCGAGAGCCAATACCCGTGAATGTTCGGGGAAAAGCAGATCATTTCCCGATGAAAGGCCGCAGAGAAAGCCGCCATGGCGGAAAACTGCAAAATCACCCCCCTTTCCCCTTCCGTGCATTCCATAATAACAGCTGACGAGGCTGCCGCCGTCGTCATAGCCCCTTACAGCACCATCTCCGCAGGCACAAAGAGAGAAACCCCCTCCCGATATGGACACCTGTGCGGCCCGGGAACTGTCAGTTCCAAGGGGAAGTATGTACAGGGCGTTTTTTTCTTTGAATGCTTCCTCTTCGTTTTCCGGACTATGCCGTGAATCCGGGCAGAGCCACAGGGTAAAAACATCAGACAAGGACAATCACCCCAAAGTGCGGATTTCAGTTTATTATACTCCCTGGAGACACGTTTACAGGAGGGACTTTTATGACAGACCGTCTGGTTCGTTTCGGCGTGGCAGTACCGGATTCGCTACTCTCGGAATTCGATCTTTTTATTCAGGGAAATGGCCTTCAGAACAGGTCTGAAGCCATAAGGCAGCTAATACGTGAAAGGCTTGCAAGGGAGATGTGGGCGCAGGGAGAAGGAACCGTCTTCGGAACCGTAACGATAATGTATGATCACCACACGAAGGACGCCACAAATGCCCTTACATCGCTCCAGCACGATTTCGGAGACGTGATCGTCTGCACGACCCATGTCCATGTGGATCACGCTCATTGTCTTGAATGTATTGTAATGAAAGGGGACGCGGGAACCATTAAGGGTTTTGAGAATGCCCTTTCCTCGGTGAGGGGCATAAAGACCGTTGATCTTTCTGTATCGGCCATACTGTAGCAAAAGGGGCAGCCCCCGGCTGCCCCGAAAATCAACCGCCTCAGGTGGAACAGGAACCGCCTGAGCATCCTCCACATTTTTTTCTCGAAAGGCTCTCGCCTTCGAGGAGTATCAGGGTTTTCCCTCCGCATGAAGGACAGCGAAGCGTACGGTCACCCTCTTTGAGCCGGAATTCATTCCCGCAGGAGGCACACCGGAAAAGCCGCTCGTTTTCCATGCAGATCACCTCCTTTTCATTCGTACCCGGTCACTGGTTCCCTATGGTCGCCACCATGACTGCCTTTATAGTGTGCATCCGATTCTCTGCTTCATCAAATACCTTGGAGAACGGGCTTTCAAAGACATCCTCGGTGACTTCCTGCCCCTTAACTGCCGGAAGGCAGTGAAGGAATATGGTGCCGTCCCTGCCGGAAGCCTTCATAAGCTCCATGTTTACCTGGTATGGCCTGAGAAGGGACTCACGTTCCTTTTTCTTTTCCTCTTCTCCCATGGAGACCCAGACATCAGTATATACCGCATCCGCACCCCTGACCGCTTCGAAGGGATCTTTCAGAACGGTAATGGTTCCGCCGGTCTGTGCAGCCATGGCCCTGCATTTTTCCAGCAGCTCCCTTTCAGGGAAAAGGGATTCAGGGGACGCAACCGTGTAATGCATTCCCAACTTGGCGCATCCGATCATGAGGGCGTTGGACATGTTGTTTCTTCCGTCGCCGCAGTACACAAGGCGTATCCCTTTCAGAAGCCTTCCGAAGTTTTCCTGAAGGGTCAGGAAGTCGGCAAGTATCTGGGTCGGATGGTCGACGTCCGTAAGTCCGTTCCAGACGGGAACTCCGGCGTATTCCGCCAGTTCCTCCACCAGGGACTGCTTGAATCCTCTGTACTGGATACCGTCGAACATGCGTCCGAGTACCCTGGCCGTGTCCTTGACGTCCTCCTTTCCCCCGAGATGGATATCGTTTTTGCCGAGGAATTCCGGGTGTCCCCCCTCGTCAATGCACGCAACGGTAAAAGCGCAGCGGGTCCTCGTGGACGCTTTTTCGAAGAGCAGTGCGATGTTTTTTCCTGCAAGGGCCGTTCCCCTGATACCCGCCCGTTTTTTTGTCTTCAGGTCGGCGGAGAGGTCCAGAAGGTAATAAATTTCCTCCGCTGAAAAATCCATCAGGGTCAAAAAACTTCGTCCTTTCAAATTGAATGCCATGTCTCTCATTCCCCTTTCTCGTTCTTTTTTCTGCAGTTTTCCGGGCCGTCCTCTGCCCTTCTGTCAGACGCCAGTTCAAGGAGCGCCGACGGCAGATCCTCGAGAGGCAGTTCCTTCAGCACTTTTCCCCGGGAGAATATGACTGCTCCTCCCGGAGAACCGGCAATGCCGAAATCGGCGTCCATGGCTTCCCTGGGACCATTCACCTCGCAGCCCATCACCGCTACGGAGAGACCGTCCGGAAGAGATTGTATACATGGTCCGAGCAGGTCAACGAGCTTCCGCACGTCGATTCTCTTCCTCCCGCACGTCGGGCAGGAGATCAGGTTGACTCCCTTCGCCCTCATCTCAAGGGCCCTGAGCAGAGAAAACCCTGCCCTGACCTCCTCCTCAGGGGTATCGGTAAGACTGATCCTCAGAGTGTTTCCGATTCCCTGGGCAAGGAGCATTGCCAGGCCTGCCGCGCTTTTTACCAGCCCATCACGCCCCGAGCCAGATTCGGTGATCCCGATATGGAACGGGAAGTCAGGGTATTTCAGGGAAAGAAGTGAATTCCCCCTGACAGTCTCAGGAACCGACGTCGATTTTGCGGATAATATTATATCCTCAAATCCCTCATCCAGGAGCAGGTGAAGCTGATCTTCAACTGCGGATGCAAGGGCGTCGGAACGTACTCCCCTGGCTTCGGCGATCTGCCGTGAACTGAGAGATCCCCCGTTTGCACCGATCCTAATAACTGCCTTTTTCTCCCTGGCCGACCGCACAATATCCCGAACTCCCGTCCGGGGCATATTCCCCGGGTTTATCCTGATGGAGGGAACTCCTGCCCCGAGTGCAGCCAGGGCAAGACCGGCATCGAAATGAATGTCGGCCATAAGGGGAACAGGAGATCGTTCGTTCAGCCATTTCAGGCTTTCTCCTGACTCGGCGGAAGGAAAGGCGACCCGTATAAGCTCGCATCCCTCCCGGTTGAGCGACAGACACTGTTCAAGGCATTTTTCCTTCTCTGAAAGGGGGATTTTGAGCATGCTTTCCACCCTGACAGGATTGGTTCCGCCAAGTGAAAAAGATCCGATGGTCAGTTCCCTGCTCATTTTTTTGCCCCTAGAAAAGCCGCAGGACATCCTGCCAGGTAATGTAAAGGATAAGCATTATGAGAAGGATGAACCCCGTCATGTGGATATAGTTTTCGAGTTTCGACGGAAGGCGGCGCCTCAGGACCATTTCTCCGGCGGTAAACAGAAGCCGTCCGCCGTCAAGGGCAGGGAAAGGAAGAATGTTTATCAGCCCCAGGTTGAGGTTGATCAGGGCAAGAAAAGAAAGGAATGTCCAGATACCTTTCCTGGCCGCATCTCCGGCCATGGACGCAATGCCTACCGGACCGGTGACATCAACTTTCTCAGCTCCCGTGACCCACCGGGCAATTCCGCGGATCATTTCAACGCTCATGTTCACGGTATAGGAAAAAGCAGAGGCAAATGCTTCGCTGACCGGGTATTTTTTCATCGCGGGACGTATGCCGAAAAGCGGGATCCCCTGTTCCCTGTCCGGCGGTATTGAAACGGACAGGGATAACGATTCCTCTCCGCGGCGGACGATGAACCGCACGGGTCCTTTCACCGCTTCTTTCCGTATCTCCCCCGACATTGTGCGCCAGTCATTTACCGGAACATCATTGACTGAAATGATGACGTCTCCCTGCAGTATTCCCGACCTTTCGGCCGGGTATCCGGGCATTGTTTCCCCGACGGCTGTGGTCCCCATATCCACCACTCCATGGGCGGAGAGGAAAATAACGGTTAAAAGGAGGGCAAGGATTATATTCGCAACCGATCCGTTGACCAATATAAGAAAACGTTTCCAGGCCGCCTTGTCATAAAATGCCTTTCCGGGTTCTATGGTTTCTCCGTCGTTTTCCTCTTCCATACCGGCGAGGCGGACAAATCCTCCGACGGGAAAAGCTCTCACGGACCAGAGAGTGTGTTTCCCCTGGCGCTGAAAGATCGACGGGCCCATTCCGAAGGCGAACTCGTGAACCTGGACATCAAACAAACGGGCAGTCATGTAGTGCCCGTACTCGTGCGCCACAACGCAAATCCCTATTACTACAATAAATGAAAGCAGGCTCGCCATTCAGATTTTTCTCCTTAAGGTTAGTGTTTTATTGGTGTTCCGGCACATTTCCGCGGCAGCCCGTTTCCCTTCCGCGAGAATGGAGAGGGCGTCATTAATCGATCCCGGACCGGGGCCCCGGTACTGTTCGATCACGGTTTCCACGATCCGGGGAATATCGGTGAAGCCGATCTGCCCTGAGAGGAAAGAGTCTACTGCAGCTTCATCGGCTCCCACAAGAAGGGCTGGTGCAGCTCCTCCCCTGAGGGCCGCTTCTTTTGCGACGCGAAGGGCAGGAAAGCGCTCCTCATCAGGCTTCTCAAAAAAGAGTGTTTTTCCTTCAAGTACGGGCGAAGGAAAAACGGGTTCGGGGCTGCGGTTGGGATAGAAAAGCGCTGAAGCACACGGAAGCTTCATATCCGGGGCTGAGGCTGCCATAATAAACGTTCCGTCAGTGAATTCCACGATCCCGTGGATGAAGGGCTCCGGGCATACGACGGCATCGACACGCTCCGGAGAGAGCCGGAAAAGCGACATGGCCTCGAGTATTTCGATTCCTTTATTCATGAGCGTTGCGCTGTCGACGCTGATTTTTGCCCCCATGTCCCATACCGGGTGAGCCACTGCCATTTCAGGGGTCACATTTTGGAGTTCTTCGGCGGGAAAAGTGCGGAAGGGGCCGCCTGAGGCCGTAAGGTATATTTTTTTCACCGTGGATGGGTCCCTTCCCTGGAGACATTGCCATACAGCGTTATGCTCACTGTCGAGGGGACGAAGCTGGCCCTCCCTCCTGATATGGGGAATGATCCATCTCCCCCCGGCAACGATGCTCTCCTTGTTCGCCAGGGAGACATCCTTGTCTTCCCTAAGTGCCCTCAGCAGGGCATGTACAGCCTCCGTTCCCGATGATGCCACAACTACATGGTCGATGTCTGACCTTGCCGCAGTCTCTTCCATGGCGGAAATGCCGGAAAGGACCGAAAACCTGTCTCCTGCCCTCACAGCAAGATCCGCGGCGGCCGACGCATTGGTAAGGACAACTGTGGAGGATTTGAATTCATCGGCAATCTGCTCGATTTTTTCCACCGATGAACGGGCAGCAACTGCCCTGACCTCGAACCGGTCAGGGTACGCCCTGCAGACCGATAAAACCGAACTGCCCACGCTTCCGGTGCAGCCGATGACAAAAAGCCTGGCTCTCATCGGAGAATGACCCCGAAAATGACATATACAAGAAGCCCGCTTACGAGGACACTGTCGAACCTGTCAAGGATACCTCCATGACCGGGAATGATTCTGCCGCTGTCTTTTACTCCTGTCTCTCTTTTTATCACTGACTCCGCAAGGTCTCCTATCTGGCCCGCAATACCGCAGATAAGCCCGACGTAAATGAACGGGAGGGGCGGAGTTTCAAGGATATATGCTACCGATACGCCTGCAAGGACAGCAGCTGACAACCCTCCAATGAAACCTTCCCAGGTTTTTTTTGGGCTGACGTTTTCACAGAGACGGATCCTCCCCCATCGTGAACCGATGAGGTACGCAGCCACATCGCAGCTCCACGTACACAAAAACATGGT